>CAZINF010000006.1:0-50035 GCA_964540555.1 uncultured Syntrophus sp.
CGTTGAAAAACGGTAAATCCGGCCTACGCAAAATTAGGTGGTGGATTATGGTTTAACAAAAGTCTTGACAAAGAAGAGGGTTTCCATCATGTATTACGGTTACGGATGAATATCGATTGACGCTATGGAGGTTAACTCATGCCTGAAAGTAAAGAGATCCGGGAGCTGATCCTCCGGATTGCCGGGATCATCATTGAGGAATTGAAGCTGGAAGAGATCACGCCGGAGACGTTCGATCCCGATATGGATCTTGTGGATGAACTCGGGGTGGACAGTATGGATCTGGCGACAGTGGCCCTGGTTCTCCAGGATGAGTACGGCGTCTTTATCGATGAAGACGATTATCCGAAATTGAAGAGCATCCGGCTGATTGCAGAATACCTGCAGTCCCGGCTGCGTGGCGCGAAAGAGTGAGGAGGCTCGATCCGAATGGTGGCCGCAGGGGCGATAAATCCGAGAATGTGCACGCGAGAGAGCAAGGGTAGTCAGTCATGTCAAATGCGGTAATGGAAAGGTGCGCTGCGGCGGAGGTTGACACCGCAACGGAAAAGGCGATGGACGCACCGGCTGGAGCGGCTCCCCGGCGCTGGAAATTTTCCGAATTGCTGGCGGATCCTACCGTGCGGGCCCGCTGGGAAAAGGTCCGCAGGTACTTCTTTCTCCGCGAATCCACCTATGACATGTGCAACCGCTGCAATCTGAAATGCGACGGCTGCTATTACTACGAGGGCGCCAAACAATTCACCCTTGAGAACCGTGACCCGGAGGACTGGCGGAAAATGATGCGGGAGGAAAAGGCGCGCGGCATCACCTATGTCGTCCTGGCCGGGGCCGAACCCTCTCTGGTTCCCGAGATTTTAAAGGTCTGTTTCGACGAGATGCCCCTGGGGTGCATTGCCACAAACGGGGTGCGTCGAATCGATAAGGCCGTCGGCTACCGGATCCATATCTCCGTCTGGGGAAATGACGAAACCGGTGCGCGCATCCGTAAAGCCAAAAATCTTCTGAACCGTCAGATTGCAAACTACCGCGGCGATCCCCGCGCCGTTTTTGTCTACACGTTTACACGGGAAAATATTAATGAAATATCCGAAGTCATGGCTGTCCTGGCGTCCGCTGACTGCCGGATCACGTTCAACGTCTTTTCCTCCCCTGTCGGCTACGGAGGACCCCTGCGTCACGACGAGACGTCTCTGGCACGCACGCGGGAGGCGATGCGCGAGATGATGGACCGGTATCCCCGGAACGTCCTTTTTTCTCCCTATAACGTCGTCGCCCACACACAAGCCCGGGGCCTTCACGACCTGTACGGCTGCTCCTATCCCCGGAGAAATGATTCAACGGCCATCGGTCTGGGCCGTTCGTTCCGCCAGTTTAGGACCGATCTCACCTGGGATCGGGAGGTTGCCTGCTGTGTCCCCGATACGGATTGCGACGACTGCCGGCATTATGCGGCGGGGAGCGCCGTAGTCACCGCCCGCCTTTACCGGCACGTGACGGACCCCCTGACTTTCAGATCCTGGTTGGACTATGTCGATACCTATCTGGCCGTTTGGGTCATGGGATATGAAAAAGGAGAGAATCTCTGCGGGGAAATGGTTCCGCCGCCGGGAAGCGAAGCGATCAGGAAGGTTTAGAGATGCAAACCGTCAGTTCACTTCTGGATAAAGGGTGGTACGAGCGCTATAAGGCAATATCCCGCCTGAATATTCGCAGTTCGATCTACGATGTGACAAACCAGTGCAACCTGCGCTGCAAAGGCTGTTTTTTCTTTTCATCCGATGAGCATAAAGCGGCGCCCGAGGAGATGGACATCGCCCGGTGGGAGGCTTTCGTTGAACGGGAACAGGCGCGGGGGGTCAATCTGGCGATCCTCATCGGGGGAGAACCGACCCTCCATCTCGACCGCGTGGAGGCCTTCTACAAACGTCTGCCCACGTTCTGCGCCACAAACGGTCTGATCAAGGTTCCCCGCGACCGCTTTCCCGACATGATGGTGGGCATCTCTCTGTGGGGCGACGAAGAGGACGAAAAGCTCCTTCGCGGAAAAGACGCCTTTGCCGTCTCCAGCCGGAATTACGCCGGCGACCCGTATACCTATTATCTGTACACCATCACCTCACGGCAGATCGGGCGAACGGAAAGGGTGATCCGCCGGATCGCCGACGCTGGATTCAAGGTCCATATGCAGCTTCTCTCCAATGACGAGGGGGTGGAAGGGTTTTCCTGGACCGACTCCCAGCTCGCCGATATCCGCGCCGAGATGGACGCGATGCTCGAGAGGTATCCCGGGGCCGTCATTTCCTGCCGGTATTACCATGAGATCATCACCGCCGGCCGGATGCTTGGACGACCTTTCGGGTGGATGGAATGCCCCTCGGTGACGGAGCCCATGGATAACCGTCAACCCCAGCCGAAACGCCTGATCAGGTTCATTCGCTGGGCGGCGGACCTCGAGACGATGCACCGCTGCTGCACGTCAGCCACGCGGGACTGCACGACCTGCAAGGACGGCGCAGCCCACATGAGCTGGGTGATGGTCAATAAAAGGGCGCACATGAAGACCACAAAGGACCTCCAGAACTGGATCGAAGTCTACGAGATGTTCGCCAAGCTCTACCGGTTCATTCCCTGGTAAAAAATAAACTCTGTCTTGTAGCAAGAGGTTTGGCATGGATGAAACGCGACCGGTCATCTTAGGATACGACGCCGTATCGCCCCTGGGAACGGATCTTGAAGAGCAGTGGAATCGGGCAGCGGCGGGCGAAAGTGGTGTCGGCGAACTGACCCGTTTTTCTCTCCGGGAAGGGTTTCCCGTCAGGATCGCCGGCCAGGTGGCGGAGATCGACATTGCCTCCTATCCGTTTCTCCGGCCCCGCGAGATGGCCCATTGGACATCGCCCCTGTTCAAGTATGCCTTGCTTGTCGTCCACCGCGCACTGAAAAGGACCGGACTGGAAATCACACCGGCCCTTGCCCCGCGGGTGGCTGTCACTTTCAGTTCCGCGATCGGAGGTCTTGACGCGCTGATCGAGGCGGACCGGAACCTGGTGGCTTCAGGAAAGCTGCCCCAGCCCTTCATGAATCCCAATTCCTGCATCAATATGGCGGGAGGCAAGGTCGCCATCTTTACCGGGGCGACCGGCCCCATAGTCTCGACTGTCACCGCCTGCGCCACGGGGAGCAGTTCCCTGATTCTCGGGGGGATGTTCATCGCCCAGGGAATGGCCGACGTGGCCGTTTGCGGGGCCGTGGACTTTCCCCTCATCGAACCGATCGTGGCCGGGTTTGCGACGATGAACGGGGCGTACCGCCCCCGGGAGGGGGAGGCGCCCTTGCCGCCGGCGGAGGCGAGCTGCCCATTTTCCTTTTCCAGAAGGGGATTTGTCGTTTCGGAGGGGGCCGGGTGCATCGTGATCGCCTCTCGGGCATTCGCGGCCGCTCACGGCCTTCCATTTGAGACGGAACTGGCCGGTTGGGCGATGACCGCCGACGCCTTCCACGCCGTGGCCCCCAATCCGGTCACGGTCCACCGCTGCATGGTCGAGAGCATCCGGCATGCCGGGATTTCCCCCGCGGACATCGCCGCAGTCAACGCCCACGCCGCCTCGACGAAGGCCGGAGACCAGGTTGAGGCAGACGCGCTCAAGAAGGTGTTTTCAGGTCGGATACCTCCCGTCTCGGCCAACAAGTCGCAACTTGGGCATGCCATGGGCGCCACCAGCGCCATCGAATCGATCCTGGCCATAGAGGGCATGCGTCGGGGCGTCCTCCTGCCGACGATCAACCACCGGCGGGACCCGGCCATCGAACTGGACTGTGTGGCCGAAGGGGCAAGGGATGCCGACCAGGAATTTGTCCTGAAGAACGCCTTCGGCTTCGGCGGGTGCAACGCGTGTCTTGTGTTTCGCCGAGTCGTCTGATATGGAAAATTGATGAGAGCGCCATTAAACAGACGTGTCTTTGTGATCGGCTACGGGGCTGCGACTCCTCTGGGTGGGACATTTGCCGAAACATGGGCGCGCGCCGCCCGGGGCGAGGCCGGTTTCCGAAAGGCGACCCGCTGCCGGGTCGAGTCGGTCTGCGATGTCGTGGGAGAAATCCCCGACTGGGATCCGATGACCTTGGATTTCGTCGATGCCAAGGAGGTATACAACTGGAATGCCGCGTTCGTCATCCTGACCATGGCGGTCTGCCGGGAGGCCCTTACCCATGCCGGCCTGCCGATGAACGGAGAGACCGGTCCGCGGACGGCGTGTCTCATCGGTTCGGCGATCAATGGCGTCGACGCCTTCCGGTCGGCCATGCTCCATTTTCAGGAAAGGGGCCCCCTAAAGATCAGCCCGTTTCTTCTCCCCAACCTCTGCGCCAATCTCCCCTCGGGAAAGGCGGGGATGCTTTTGGGATTTACCGGACCGATCTTCTCTCCGCAGGGGGCCTGCGCCTCGGGCAACCATGCCATCGGCATCGGGGCCCGGATGATACGGGACGGGGACTGCGATTTCGTCCTGGCCGGGGGGGTGGATACCCCCATCCTGCCGGAGATTATCCACGGTTTCGCGAATATGAATGCGACGATCAAGGTCCTCCCGGAGGATCGGGCCTATGCCGATCCCTCCCAGGCCTCCCGGCCTTTCAGCAGAGACCGGCGGGGTTTTGTTTTATCCGAAGGGGCCGGAGTCATTGTGCTTGCCGCCGAGGAGATGCTCTCCTGTCATGGGCTTCGGCCGCGGGCCGAAGTCATGGGGGTCGGCTGGACCTCCGATGCCTATCATTTCACCAAGCCGAACCCGGAGACGATCATCCGGGGAATTCGGGAGGCAATCAGCGATGCGGGGCTCTTGCCCGAAGATATCCGGTACGTCAACGCCCACGGCACCTCCACGCCCAAAGGGGATCTGGTCGAGATCGACTGCCTGCGGGCGGTCTTCGGGAAACAGTTGGAAAAGATTCCCGTCTCCTCGAACAAGTCCCAGATCGGCCATACTTTGGGCGCTGCTGCGGCCATCGAGGATGCCCTGAGCATCGAAGGGATGCAGCGGGGGATCATCCTGCCCACGATCAACCACCGCCCCGATCCCCGATTCTCGGATATCGACTGCGTTCCCAACGAGGCCCGGCGCCAGAGCCATGACGTGGTCCTGTCGAACGCCTTCGGTTTTGGCGGCACCAACTGCTGTATCGTCTTTCGGGGGGTCTCGGGATGAAGCCGAAACCCTTCCGGCCGGAAATCTATCGCGATGGCGGGCGGTATTGCCTGGACGCCGCAACCGGCATGGTCTGGCACCGTTGCCAAAACAGGACCCTCTACGCCGATACGGACCGCTCATCCGTGGTCTATCATGCCAACTATCTGAAATATTTCGAGCTGGGCCGGGCATCGCTGATGCGTGACGCCGCGTACCCCTACAAGGAGATCGAGGAGAGCGGTTACGTCTATCCCATCATCGATCTGGGCATCCAGTTCTATCACCCCCTCCGCTATGACGATCCCATGTGGATCCATACCCGTCCTGCGGCGCTTGAACGGGTGCGGCTCCGGTTCGACTACATCATCACCCATGCTGAGACGGGCGCCGAGGTATGCCGCGGCTTTACCCGGCATTGCGCCCTGACCGCCAAAGGGGTTCCTGTGGCTATCGATCCCAAGACGGTGCATCTATGGAAGGCCTTTCCCGGCCCGTTCGAACCGTGAAAATTCCCTTAACCGTCACCATCCCCGATTACCTGCGGGACCATTGCTATGACGGACGTATCGTCCTTCCCGCTGCGGAGGCCCTGCAGATCCTGGCCCGGTCGCTTCCCCCGGACCTCCCTGCCTGCGATCCCCGTCTGCAGGAGGGAGGCGAGTTTTCCCACCTCCTCCCCCTGGATGCCGATGCCGACAGCTTCAGCGCTTTCCATGAGATCGCCTTTTCCCCCGACGGCCGCCGGCTCTCCCGGCTGACGACCCTCCACACCGGTCGACAGGCGCAATGGACCCGCAGTATCGAGCACGTTTCCGTTTGCTTTCTCCCCATCGAGGGTAAAAATGGCTTTAAAGAGGGAGGATACGAGAAAGGACCAACTGAGACCGTTGAAAATCGAATCCCGGAAGCGCGCATTGGAGATTTTTCGGGGACCCCTGCCCCCGCAGCGCAGCGACTTTACGAAAAATGGGGACAGCTCCCCTATTTTTCTGCGGGGAAAAAGGGGAGCTGTCCCAAATTTTCCGTTGGGCGAAGCGAAGAGGAGCAGGGTCGAAAAATGTCCGGCGCGCAGAGGGATCTTGATTTTCAAAGGTCGCTAAGCGAAGCGATGGAGAACGAAGGGCCGTCTTTCTCTTTTTCCAGCCGGCGCCTCTATGCCGATCTTGTCCCCTTCGGACCTGCCTACCATAATGTGGTGGGCGAGGTATCCCTCAGCCCTGACGGTGCATCGGCTGAGGTCTCCGGCGGTGATTGCCGGGAAGCCGTCGGCCCCCTGGGCTCCCCCTTTCCCTTCGACGCGGCCCTGCATGTGGCCTGCGCCTGGGGACAGAGGTACCGCAACCTCGTGGCCTTTCCCGTGGGATTCGACCGCCGGGAGATTATCCGCCCGACCCGGAGGGGCCAAACCTATATCTGTCGCGTTTTCCCCCTGCCTGATGAAGGGGCCGCCCTGCGCTTCGATGTCCGGTTGTACGGCGAGGACCGCCAGCCCGTTGAGATCATCGGGGGGGTAAAGATGCGGGACATCTCCGGCGGCGGGCGCAAGCCGCCCGCGTGGGTGAGGAAGGGGGTGTAGATGCGCTTTGCCGGGCTCCTTCTTCTGACCTATCTTGTCGGCTCGATCAACTTTGCCATCATCCTCCTGCGACTGCTGGGCAAGGAGGATCCCCGGACGCAATTCAGCGGGAACGCAGGGACGACGAACGTCTATCGCCAGGCGGGGCGGGGATGGGCGGCGGTCGTCCTGATCCTCGATGCCGGGCGGGCTGTCGCCTTTGCGGCCCTGGCCCTCGGCCTTCTCCCTTTTGCCTTTATTCCCTGGATCGGATTCGCCCTTGTCGTGGGGAACCGTTTCCCCTGTTTCCACGGCTTTCGGGGCGGTAAGGGGGTTGCCGGTTATCTGGGCTTCACGATCCTCATCTCCCCCTGGGCGGTGGTCTGTGCGTGCCTTATCTGGGTCGTCGTCCACAGGATCGTCCGCATCCCCTTCATCGCGTCCTTCTTCATGATCTCGATCCTTGGCGTGGGTATGGTCGCGGCGGGCGACGGGGAGATGGCATCGATTGCCGGGACGCTGGCGACGGTTTTGCTGATTGTCTTCAATCACAGGAAGAATATAGTCACACTCCTTGCGGAGAGGCGATAATAGGGTGTAGCAATGCCGATTCCATGGCAGCTCCCCCCGCCCTCACCCTTCCCCGCCAGGGGGGAGGGAATGTATTGGTACTTATGCAACTACCTCAGAGGTAAGGTGACCCATGCGCATCGTTCTGGTCCATCCGGCCGGGTCCAACTGGGTCCCCGGAAAAAAGGACATCACCGCCACCGCCAATCGGATGGCCCCCTTAGGGCTGCTCTCCATTGCGGCCTACCTTGAACGGGAAGGCCACACGGTCCAGGTCCACGATTGCCTGGGTCCCCGGTCCGTCGCCGGGGTGCAGAACAACGTCCGTGTTATTCTCCGGCATTCCCCGGAGCTTGTGGGCTTTTCCGCCACGACCTCGGGATTTCTCGACGGCTGGGAGATGGCAGCGGCGATCAAGGCCGAACGGCCCGACATCCGCACCGTCTTCGGCGGTGTCCATGTCTCCGCCCTGGGGAAAACCCTTCTGGGCGAATTTCTCCATATCGATTGTCTTGTTCCGGGGGAAGGCGAGGCGACACTGGCGGAGATCGCCGCCGGGACAGATCCCGCCGCCATCGACGGCCTGATCTGGAAAAACGGGGAGGGGATCGTCGTCAATCCCCCGCGGGCGCCGCTTCCGGACCTGGACGATCTGCCGTTTCCCGCCTATGAAAAGCTGGCCGATTTTCCGCGGGGCTACAACCTGCCGCTCTTCAGCTACATCCGGTTTCCCGGCGCCACCATGATCACCAGCCGGGGTTGCCCCTATCAGTGTTCCTATTGCGACCGTTCGGTGTTCAAGCGGGGGTATCGTTACAATTCACCTGGTTACATCTACGCCCACATGAAACACCTGCGCACGCGCTTCGGGGTCCGTCACGTCAACATCTACGACGACCTCTTTACGGCGAATCGGCCTCGGATCGCCGAACTTTGCGGGATGCTGACCGAAAATCCCCTGGGGGTGCAGTTCAACTGCGCCGTCCGCGCGGGCTGCACGGATCGGGAGCTTCTCCGTATGCTCAAGGGGGCGGGGTGCCTGATGGTGTCCCTCGGGATCGAATCCGCCGATCCGGAGATGCTCCGAAGGCACAAGGCGGGTGTGACACTTGAAGAAGTGCGGGAGACGGTGGAGATGATCAAGGCGGAAGGGCTGCGGGTGAAGGGGCTCTTCATGATGGGACTTCCCGGAGAGACGGAGGAATCGATCCGACGGACCGGCGATTTTATCCTCTCGCTGGGGCTGGATGATATGAACATGGCGAAATTCACGCCGTTCCCCGGGGCCCCGCTCTGGACGACGATCCGGGAGGAGGGGACCTTCGAGGAGGACTGGCGGCAGATGAACTGCCTCAACTTCGTTTTCGTTCCCAGAGGCATCGCCTCCCGGGAGAGACTCGACCAGCTCTACAACGGGCATGTGAAGCGGTTTTACACCGACCCCGCCTGGCGCCGGCGATTCAGGGGCCGTCTCTGGCAGCATCGCCACAGCCTCTGGCACATGGCCAAACACCTCCCGGATTTCATCGCCGCCCGCCGCCACTTCGAGCCGGACCTGACCTGACGGCGCCGCACGATGCGATCTCCGCCTCTCTCAATTCAAGATTGACCCGCCAACAAATCACAACTGCATTTGTCATGCGCTTTTCTTGCACTTTTTTACCCGTATTGCATAAGACTCTATCTCAGTTGTCTTGCTTTCTTCTGGGTCAATAGGGTAAGGTCTGTTGTCCGGGAACAGAAACATCGGCTTCATTCTCAAGCCTCGGCTAAAACACTCCGCCGGCTATTGCATGAACGAGGGAGCAGTAATGCTTCCACACCTAACCCTCGGTTAATCTATATTAAGCTTGCACATCCCGGACATCGGCGATCAAAAATCACAGTAAAGTGCGACGCTGACGCGATTCTCGTGACGGTCGAGGAATTGCCCGAACGGGTTGCGACCGTCGTAAAACTCGGCCACGAGCCGCACGCTGGGCCGAGCGCCTTTCGCAAGCCACTGCCATCCTGCCTGAGCGGAGAAATTGGGCGTGTAGTCTAGGTCTCCGCGATACTCAAGATCAACGGCGGCGAAGGGCTGCCCTTTCGCACCCGTCGCAAGCGGCCGACTCCATTCGGCTCCAAAGCTGTAACGATCACGGTAGCTGCCGGTTCTTTTCCGGAACGACTCATGTTCGTCGAAGTTGATGCCCACTGCTCCATAGACGCGGAGAGGTTCAAGAAGACGATACGCAAGGCCGAATACGATTTCGTCACGTATGCTGCTGCGGTTGGTTCGGCCGGTCTTCTCGGTGTACTCGTCGCCAACGTGCGTACTGGTGTGCTCGTAGGCGATCTTGCCGGACCAGTGGCCACGGGCAAAGGTGAGCGGCACGCCGAAGCGGTAGTCCGTTGCCATAAGGTAGTTCTGGGCGATGAAGCGAGACGCAATCATGGCGAACAAGTCGAGTTGCCAACCACTCTCCGGACTATCTTTGGACGCCCAGCGAAAGAGGGGGAACGTTCCACCGATTGCGACGTCGTCCACGGGTGTCATCCCGAGTTCTTCCAGCGACGTGCGCTTGACATAAGTGTGTGGTTCATTGTGATTCGCATAAGGAGGCTGCCACAGGAGGGTGCTCGGGAACAGGGTTTGCTTATAACCGTCCGCACCCTTGGCGGCATTGTCCGGTGTCCCACCGGGGAGCGTCTTCGCGGACGGAACAACGGTCGAAAGAGGCGTTGATGGGCTCTCGCCAGTTGCCCGCGCCGCAGCCGTTTGTCTCCTGGATGCGGCTCGCAACTGCTTCGCGTATGCCTCCAACACATCTGCCACATTGTCCAAGCCGGCCGCCGGCGAATGAAGACGCACCTCCACACCACCGGACAATTGCACAACCTTTGGCACGGCAGTATCTTGCCCGTGAGCCTGAGGAAACGCCGCGGCCCAAGCAATCACCAAAGCGGCGAAAAACCGCATTGGAGATCTTCGCACTAAAAAATTCGTCGCCATGATCGCCTCACTGTTGTAGAATTACCAAGGCATGCCCAAATCAACGTCTGCATGTCAAATGAAAAGGTTGCCCAACCCAGTGCTTATCCCTTTTCTGCAAAGGCGATGAGCGACTCCCGCAGGGATGGTACCGCGCCCCTCAGAGCGCTCCCGAGGGAACGGAGCCGTTCCAAGCCCTCCCGGTATCGGCGGGACTTGAGGAATGTAACCTCGATCTTCCGGAAACCGGCTTCCTCCAGGAGCATCTGCAATTCCTGTCGCGTAAACTCACGGTTGTGACGCGCAGGATAGAAGGAATGCCCCTTGTAGCAAACCGGAGTAGCATGGAGGTAATGATCCCGGTAATCATAGGTGATATGCTTGCCCCGGACCATCCGGCTCCGGTTCCGAAAGCATACAGCATTTGGCACATCGATCTCGACAATCCCCCCGGGTCTCAATACCCTCAGTATTTCCCTCATGACAGGAAGATGGGAATGGGTGAAATGCTCCAGTACCTGACAGCAGACCACGGCATCGAAGGTGTCATCCGCAAAAGGGAGGGGATCAATTTCGCTGTTGCACACCCTGAAATGAATTGCATGTCGTCGGTAGATGCCGGCATACCTTTTGGTCTGATCGGAGATATCCAGGGCGTCGCACTCGTGGCCCAAATGGCTAAGAAGGCCGGCGAGCATCCCTTGACCGGCCCCCACATCCAGAACTTTCGTATAGGATTGCAGCCGAAAGGCAATGTCGCAAATGCGATCGATGCTACCCCGAAAGAAGTCCTCCAGTTCGTCGTCTTCCCGCGGATAGAGCTCTCCAGCGGAGCGGAGGGACGCTTTAGACAAAATGGTCTTTATATCCATCCCTTTTTAGATAGACCTCCGGTTAATTTGGAGACCTTCCAAAGGGTCCATATCTTTCATGAGTTGTGTGATAGCGTATGTGCTATCGCCTGTCAAGGATACATTTCCCCCTCAATCAGTCAAATGCTGCATTCGAACGAGGTCGGCCGGTCCGCTAATCCTGCGTCACATCAAGAGCATGTATGGCATCAATTTCGACCCGCGCCGCTTCCAGTACGGACGTGATCCGGTCGCGGCAGTTCCAGTCGAACCGCAGGGCGATACCGCAATCGGAGGAGAGCTGCCTGGGTGTCGGGATCAGCTTGATTTCAACTCCTTCCCTGATCAGAAGCTTTTCCGCTCGCAGGACCGATGAAGTTGTGTGAAAAAGAATGACGCCATACTGTGTCACGACCGTATAATCCCCCCGATTGCTTGGATTGCTTGCTGGATATCGTCCATCGTGGTGAACACCCCGGGCGCCAGCCGCACCGTTCCTTCGGGGAATGATCCGATCGTTCGGTGCGCCGCCGGTGCGCAGTGCAGGCCGACCCGCGAGAGGATGCCGTACTCCTCGTCCAGTCGGAGCCCTATCTCGGAAACACGTCTGCCGGTAACGGTGAATGATACAACGGCTACCGAACGGTCGGGGTCAAGGGTTCCATATACCGTTATTTCCGGAAGGGCGGACAGCCCATCGATCAATGCCCGAGCGAGTGTTTTCAGATGGGCGCGGGCTTCTTCAATGCCGATATCCTGTATCCGGCGCAATCCCGCGCCAAGGCCGGCGATGCCCGCCAGATTGGCCGTCCCGCTTTCGAATTTATCGGGCAGGTCCTCCGGCTGTTCTTCCGATTCGGAGCGGCTCCCCGTTCCGCCGCATATCAGGGGATCGATCTGCGCGATGTCAATACTCTCGGCAATGACAAGACCCCCGATACCGGGAGGCCCCTGCAACTCCTTGTGACCGGTGAATGCCAGCAGGTCAATCCCCATCGCTGTCATGTCAATCGGTATCACTCCGGCAGTCTGGGCGGCATCCACAAGCAGCAGAGCGCCGGCTCGATGAGCGATGACGGCAACTTCGGCCACGGGCAGCAGCGTCCCCACCACGTTGCTGGCATGAGTTAGAACCACGAGTCTTGTGTCCGATGTCAAGACATGGCTGACAGCCTCGATATCAAGACTGCCGTCGGACGCACAGGGCGCCATGCTCAGGCGAATCCCTTTTTTCTCGAGTCTCCGGAGCGGCCGCATGACCGCGTTGTGTTCCATGGAGCTGGTGACCACATGGTCGCCCGGTTTGAGCATCCCTATCAGCGCCAGATTGATGGCATGGGTGGCATTCCCGGTGAAAATCACCCGCAGCGGGTCGGAGACGCCGAAGAATCGGGAGATCTCTTCCCGTGTGTCATAGATGACCCGCGCCGCGGCAATGGATACCCGGTGTCCGGAGCGGCCGGGATTGCCCCCGGCGCCCTCCAGGACGTCGGTCATCGCCTTTATCACTTCAGCCGGTTTGGGCCAGGAGGTGGCCGCATGGTCCAAGTATATCATTTTTTCAGCACAATCCGGCAACTTCCTTCGGGTTGCTCTTCAGCCGCAACGGCCCAGCCAGCCTTCTTGGCCAGGCGGGAAACGTTTTCCCGTGCCGTGCCGGAATCCACAAGCACCTCCACAGTGCCCTTATCGAACTTCTGCAAGGCCTGACGGGTCAACATGGCGGGTTGCGGGCAGGAAAGCCCGCGGGCATCTACGGTTCTTATATCACTCATGATAAACCTCCTACGCTTTAACTTCTCGCATGGTTAAGCCGAAGACAACACAGATGATAAGCCCCACAATGACCACAGAGGGTCCGAAAATGCCTGGACCGGCGGCTGAACTGGCCATGCTGTAGTTGTGGGCAAAACCGGCGCCGACAAGCATCCCGGCAATGAATAGGCCCGAATCGGCATCTCCCTCGCCGGCCAGGAAGAGCTGGCGGCCGGGGCACCCCCCCGCCAGGGTGAATGCCAGGCCGGCCAATGCCATGCCTCCGAAATTCCACCAACCGTCGGTATGGGCTATCGGCTGCTTTTCGAAGCCGGGATGAAATTGCCCCAGGATCATATTGGTTGCCAATGCGGCAACCAGGAGCGCCACCACACCTAAGAGCAGGCGAAAGTCGCTGAGCAGTACGGCATCGCGCACGGCGCCAACGGTGCAGAAACGGCTCCTCTGTGCCAGAAAACCGATGAACAGGCCCGCGATCAGGGAGACAAGGAGCGGTGCATGCTGGCTGCCGGGTCCTGTTGTGGAGAAGAATATGGGTCCGGTCGGGTTGCCACCGGCGTCACGTCCGAACTGCGGCGCTGCAATCAAAAGAACGAGCAGCGTCACCATGATAGCGGGCATTACCCATCCCACAGCCGTCGGCGCCGGACGGCTCCGGCCGAGGCTGTACCCCGAACGCAGGAAAACAATGCCAAGCCCGATGCCGGCTGTCAGGCCAAGAATGCCGAAAACGGCATTTAAGTCCCCCCCGGCGAGGCGCAGATAGGCTCGCCACGGACAGCCGAGAAACACGAGTGCGCCGAATGTGGCGAACATCCCGAGCAGGAAGCGCACCAGCGGCGCCGAGCCGGTGCGCGGCCTGAACTCGCGAAAGATCAGCGCGGCGATGAGGGCGCCCAGCACAAAGCCGATGATTTCCGGGCGGATGTACTGTACGACGCCGGCACGGTGCAACCCCAAGGCGCCGGCAATGTCCCGGCTGAAGCAGACGACGCAAACCCCCATGTTGCCGGGATTGCCAAGTTTAACGAGCACCGGCGCGAGGATGCCCACAACGATACCGGTGATGATCGGTCCCCATCGGGACGTAAGGAAACGGGAAATGGAAGACATAAGAGCTCCTTTCGTTATGAATCTCATCCGGCTTCGCGGAGAGACCCACAGCGATGGAGCAGGAGTTGTCAGAGACAGGCAACTACGGAGGCAACGCTATGGGTCATCCACGCAGGAGGATTCACATGTTGATGATGCACACCATGCATCACACTAATATGAAATCACGTCCGGCGATTCAGAACAATCATAGGATCACCTCCTTCTTTGGCATGATATCGGGATAACAGCACGGATACGAACGTGCGTTTATGCGGTGTGAGAATAGGAAAATCAGTATCGTATGTCAAGAAGATTCTGGGGACAGAAGATTATGGCACAGGGCAAGTATTTTTAAGTTGAAAAAGGGGTGATTATGAAACATGTTCATGTTAGTATCGCTCATCTCTAAAGAGAGAGGAGAGGATGCGATGAAAGTCTTGTGCCTGGTTCTGGGGATACTCCTGTTGCCGGTTTCGTCTCCCGCTGCGAAGGGTCTCCAATTCCCGGACATCCCAGGCTGGAAACCTTCGGGTGACGTCCAGACCTTTGGCCCCAAAACCCTTTACGAGCACATCAACGGCGCCGCGGATCTTTATCTGGCCTCCGATTTTGAGGAGCTGAAGGTGGCCGAATACGTCAATGATAAGAAGGCCTCGGTCATCGTGGAAGCGTATCGCCACCGCACGCCCCGGGACGCCTTTGGAATCTACAGCCAGGAGCGCCTCCCGGACGGAAACTTTCTTACGATCGGCGCGCAGGGGTACATCGATAAAAACATCCTGAATTTTGTCCACGGAAGTTACTACGTCAAACTCAACAGCTTCAACACCGGCGCCGAGGACGCGGAGGTATTGCAGGCCATAGCGAAAAAGGTGCAAGAGAATATAAAGGAGAAGGGGGGCCTGCCTGGAATCTTGTCCGCTTTTCCGCCGGAAGGCAAAAAGGGCAATTCCGAGAAATACATCACGCGGGATTTCCTGGGATACCCCTTTTTCAATTCCGCCTACACCGCGGATTACGAGGTTGCCGGGAAAGCGTTTAAGCTGTTTCTCATCGAGGCGGCGGATAAAAATGAGTGCAAAAGCGTCATTCAGAAATACCTCCGGCAGATCAATAATCCCGAACGGGAGGTGAGCGAGGGGCGGTATACGGTATCGGATCCCCACCACGGGGTGATTGATCTTTTCTGGAAAGAGGCGTATATCTGGGGCGCCGTTGATCTGGCGGATGCCGATTTGCGATCGAAGCTCCTTAAATCATTTCAAGGCAACATCAGACCTGAGAAACGGGCGCCGAACTGACAGGGCGAAACCTTTACGCAAAGTGGAAATCATGTCCCGGAAGCACGCATTGGAGATTTGGGGAGGGAGCATGATTTTCAAAACGCTCAGTGCGTCATGCGCCTTGCGCTGTTCCAATGGGTGGAGAAAGGGAGGGACGATGAAGAAAAACGTGGTCGGCAGAAGGGACTTCATGAAGACGACGCTGGCGGGGTTCGGCGGAATCTTTTTCCTCTCCGCTGCCGATAAGCCGCCGGAGGAAAGGCTCATCGACGTCAAGGGGAAAGGGCGGAAGCTGGTGTATAGAACCCTCGGCAGGACGGGGTTGAAACTCCCCGTGATCAACATGGGGGTGATGAACTCGGACAATCCCAACCTCATCCGGACCGCGCTGGATTCCGGCATGGTGCTTCTGGATACGGCTCATGCCTACATGCAGGGCCGCAACGAAGAGGTGATCGGAGGCGTGATCAAGGGGCGCCCCAGAGATTCCTACATGATCGGCAGCAAGGTGAGCCTTCCCCAGGATCGCACAACCGGCCGCTACATCGACGGGGCGACGGAGGCGGAATTTCTCAAGAAGCTCGATCTGAGCCTGAAGCGTCTGGGGATCGACCATGTGGACATCCTTTACAGCCATAATGTCTCCCAGCGGGAATCGGCTTCGTACGAGCCGGTGCTCAATGCGATGACAAAGGCAAAAAAGGCGGGGAAATTCCGGTTTGCCGGAATTACAACCCACACGAACGAACCGGAGGTCATTCATGCGGCCGTCGACACAAAATTCTATGACGTGATCCTGACCGCTTACAATTATCAGCAGAAACACGTGGCGGAAGTCAGGGACGCGATTGCTCGGGCGGCCCGGGCAGGTCTCGGGATTGTCGGCATGAAGGCGATCCGGGGAGGATTCCGGCAGTCTCCGTCCGCCAGGAATTCCGCCGCTGCGCTGAAATGGGTCCTTCAGGACCCCAACGTGCATACCATCGTCCCCGGGTTCACCACCTTCGACCAGTTGGAGGTCGACCTCGCCGTCATGGAGGATATCAACCTCAACGACGCCGAAAAAAAGGATCTGCAGAAGGAAGCCTCCCTCCCGGGACTCTACTGCCAGGGCTGCCGCGAGTGTCTGGGACAGTGCGTCGCGCGCCTCCCCATCCCAGATCTGATGCGGGCCTATATGTATGTGTACGATTACCGGAATCTCGCCATGGCCCAGGATCTCGTCCTGTCCCTGGCGCTCCCCTCCGGGGCGTGCGGGGAGTGCGCCCTCTGTCCGGTGAAATGCTCCATCGGATTTCCCGTGAGGGAGAAAATCCGGGATGTCGTCCGGATTCGGGAGATCCCCACGGAATTTATTGCTTAGATGCCCAGGGCGGTCCACCGTTCGCCCTCACCCCGACCCTTCCCAGTTAAGGGAGAGGGAGATCAGCGGCAGGGGATGAAGGGGAGGGGGCTGTTCACGTGGATTCATACCGACTGATAGGAGAAAGACAACCCATCATGGCTAGCGATAAGAGCGGCATATCACGACGGCAATTTCTGAAGGCAACCGCGGCGGGCGTAGCCATCGGCCTGGCAGGTGATCCCTCTTTGCTGCATGCGGCCGAGGAGGTGGATCTCGCCGTCATTACCGGAGAGCCGGCCGCCGCCACAAGGAGGGCGCTGGAGGCGATAGGCGGCATCTCCCGTTTCGTAAAAAAGGGAGAGCGCGTCGTCATCAAGCCTAATATGTCCTTTGCCAAGACGCCTGATTTTGCGGCGACAACCCATCCCCTCGTCGTCGCTGCGGTGGCACAGGCCTGCCTGGAGGCGGGCGCCCGGGATGTCCTGGTCCTGGATCATACGTTGCAAAGAGCGGAACTCTGCCTTGAGCGGACGGGTATCCGGGATGCGTGCCGGAACATGCCGGGCGTCCATGTCCTTGCCCTTCAGGACCGGAAATTCTTCCAGGAGATCCGGATTCCTTCAGGTAAGGTCCTCGATCGCGTGGAGGTGATGAAGGATATTCTCGACAGCGCCCTGATCAGCGTTCCCGTGGCGAAGTCCCATTCCACAACCGGTGTGAGTCTCGGCTTGAAGGGCCTTATGGGGCTCATCTGGGATCGGGAGAGTTTCCACTTCAAGTTCAACATCAACCATGGGATCGCGGACCTGGCGACGGCGATCAAGCCGCGGCTGACCGTCCTGGACGCCACACGGGCGATGGTTTCCGGCGGGCCCGGAGGGCCGGGTGACGTCAAGAAGCCGAACCTCATCATCGCGGGAGCCGACCCTGTCGCTGTCGATTCCTACGGTGTGGGGATTGTTCCGTGGTATGGCCGGAACTTCAACGGGCGCCAGGTCGAGCATCTACTGATTGCCCACCAGCGGGGCCTGGGAAAGATCGATGTGGAGAAGCTGAAAATCACCAAGGGCGCCGCATGAAGAAAACGATCCAGGCGCTGTCGCTTCTTCTCTTCTCCGCCTTGTTTGTTTTTGCAACCTATCGGCTGCCGGACTGGCTCCCGGCCGACCTCTATCTCAGAATCGACCCGCTGCTCGGGATCAATGCGGTCATCGCCTCGCGGGAGATCATCCCCCGCGTCCTCTGGTCGCTCCTCCTGGTCGGGGCGACGCTGGCCCTCGGCCGGTTCTTCTGCGCCTATGTATGTCCGCTGGGCGCCTCGATCGACGGCCTCGACCATCTCTTTTTCCGGAAGAAGAAACGTCCGGGCCTGAAAACGGATTCGAGCCTGCGGAGGTGGAAATATTTCCTCCTCATCGTGATGATGACCGCCGCATTGACCGGCGTTTCCCTGGTCTATTTACTGGACCCGATCGCCTTTCTGACCCGGTTCTATACGTTTGTTCTCCATCCGCTGGCCATTGCCGTTCTCAATCTCTTCCTGGATCTGCTCCGCCCCCTTTCCCGGGGATTGGGCTGGGTCGGCCTCTCCCATCTCAACTATCCCCAGCCCGTCTACTACATGACGGCCGTGACGCTGGCGCTCTTCGGAGCGATTATCGCCCTGGGCCGCCTGACGCCGCGGTTCTGGTGCCGGTATCTCTGCCCCCTGGGCGCCTTCCTGAGTCTGCTCTCGCCGCTCGGTGTTTTCAAGCGCAGGGTGAGTGAGGCATGCAACCGCTGCATGGCCTGCCAAAAGGGCTGCCCGATGGGGGCGATCGATGATGACCCGATCAAGACCCGCGGACCGGAATGTATCCAGTGCCGGGGGTGCGCCGGGGTCTGCCCCGAGAAGGCGATCTCCTTCCCCTCCTCTTTTTCGGGGATCGGCGAGTATTCCCGCATCGACATCTCCCGCAGAGGATTTGTCGCCTCACTGGCCGGGGGGGTAAGCTTCGGTTTTGTTGCACTCCAGACCCCTTTCACGCTTCTCCAGGGGAAGCGGCAGCTCATCCGCCCTCCCGGAGCCCTTCCCGAAACCGCATTCCTTCGCACCTGCATCCGCTGCGGGGAATGTATGAAATCCTGCGTGACCAACACCCTTCAGCCCAGTCTCTGGGAATCCGGAGTGATAGGGCTCTGGACCCCAAAGCTGGAGCTGCGGATGGCGGCGTGCGAGCCGAACTGCAATGTGTGCGGCAAGGTCTGTCCGACCCAGGCGATCCGTTCGCTTTCGCTCGATGAAAAAACCCATGCCAGAATCGGAACGGCCGTCCTGCGCAAGGAGACCTGCCTGGTCTGGGCCCAGGACAAGATGTGCCTGATTTGCGACGAGATCTGTCCGTACAATGCCATCGTGTTTCGCCCCATCGACGGGTATCGGCGGCCGGTCGTGATCCCTTCCCGGTGCAACGGCTGCGGCTACTGCGAGCAGCGGTGCCCCGTCAAGGGCGAATCCGCCATCGTCGTCGTGACTGATGGTGAAATTCGGCTGAAGGAAGGCTCCTACATCGCCGAGGCAAAGAAGCTCCAGTTGGAATTCAGGCCCGACCCCGGAGACGACAAGTTCGTGATCGAGGAGTCCGGATTCAAGGTCGATCAGGAGGGGCAAAAAGATGAGAAACGCCCGCCCGCCGACAAATCGGCTCTGAAGAACCCCAAGGGATTTCTTTAATCATGACGAAGGAGCTGTAAAGGAAAAGCCATTGCCGAGATCGAACACATTCCATTGGGGGCGTTCCGAGAAAGGTCCGATATTTTACGGCTGGTGGATATTGCTCATGGGGGCCGTGATCAACGGCGTCGGTACGGGGATCATCTACCACGGCATGTCGGTTTTTTTCCTTCCCCTGAAACGTGATCTGGGGGTCAGCAGCGCGGCCATCTCCCTTCTTTACGGCGCAGCCCGCCTGGAAGGAGGATTTGAGGGTCCCCTCGTCGGATATCTGATCAACCGCTTCGGTTCCCGGAATATCATCATCATCGGGTCGGCACTGACGGGCGTCGGCCTGATTCTTCTCTCGACAGTCCATTCCTTTCTCACCTTTTTTCTGGTCTACGTGTTTGTGGTGTCCATGGGTTCCAATGCGGGGTTTTTCCATCCGGTAAGCACAGCAGTCAATCAATGGTTCATCCGTCACCGGGGCCTCGGGTTTTCGGTGATCGCCGCCTCCGGGAGTGTCGGAGGGATGATCATGGCCCCGCTGCTCTCTTTCGTCATCCTGAATTATGGATGGCGAAATGGATCCGTCGTCGCGGGCCTCATGATACTGGCCATTGTGATCCCGGCAGCCCTGCCTTTGAAGCGTTCGCCCGAAGAGATGGGGCTTCACCCGGACGGCCGGGCGCCGTCGGAAACCAGCGGAAAGGCGTCCGATCCCGGCAACAGGATTATCGTCGAGAGCAACTTTACCATTCGGGAGGCCGTCAGGACCCTGCATTTCTGGCTGCTCCTGACCTGCATCTGTCTTCGCCTGATGGTCACGGTGGCCTTGAACACCCACTTTGTCCCCCTTTTGGTGTGGAAAGGGATGAGCGAGGCGACCAGCGCCTATCTTCTGGGTTTGTTTGCCTTCATTTCCATCCCTTTGTCAATTGGCCTGGGATGGATGGGGGATCGCTGGAATAAGGCCCGGCTGTCCAGCCTGTGTATCTTACCGATTATCGTGGCCATGATGGGAATGATCTTTTTCCAGGGGGAGGGGATTCTTTATTTCTTCCCCATCGCCTTTGCTTTTACCATGGCAACGGCGCCCTTGAACTGGGCCCTGATCGGAGATTTTTTCGGGCGGGGCAGTTACGCGACCCTGCGCGGCATCATGGGGATCGGATATGGCACCGCCACATTTCTTTCCCCCATTTACGCCGGGTGGATCTTCGATCGCACGGAAAGCTATAATATTGTATTACTGACCTTTTCCATCATTCTTGCGTTTGCCGCCTTCATCTTTGCGGTGTTGTCTCCTCCTCTTTCTCCCCCGGCCAAGAGGATACCGGTCGTTTGAAAATCCACTATCCTTCCTTTTCAGGCCGCCTGCACCGCAGAGTTCATCAGGTGCAGGGCATTTTTTGGGCATTTTTTTATGAAGATCATTGACATTCACAGGAAGTGATGATATCTCGCGACTCTAAATAGAAAAGCCATTTAATCCTTCCGGGCGGCAGGCAGAGTGATGGACCAAAGGACCAATCGAACATTTATCTGCAGCGTGCTGTATACCGACATCGTTGAGTATTCTAAAAAGTCCGTCGAAGAACAGATATTTTTGAAGGAGCGTTTCAATGCCCTCCTGTCTGAAATTATCAAGGATATTGCCGTCAACGATCGAATCATCCTGGATACCGGAGACGGCGCCGCCATCGGATTTATGGGAGATCCCGAAGATGCGCTGTTTGTCGCCATGGAGCTTCGGGATTCGGTACAGAATGAACAGGCGGATCCATCGCTTCCCTTATCCATGCGCATGGGCATCAACCTCGGTCCCGTGAAACTGATTACCGATATCAATAAGCAGCTTAACCTGATCGGGGATGGGATCAATGTGGCGCAAAGGGTGATGAGCTTTTCGGATCCCGGCAAGCTGCTCGTCTCCCGTTCCTACTACGAAGTCATCTCCTGTCTGTCCCAGGAATACGCCAAGCTGTTCAATTATGAGGGTCTGCACGCCGATAAGCATGTGCGGGAGCACGGGATCTATGCGGTCGGTCACTATCAGTCCAAAAAGACTTCAGGTTACGGGGCGCCGGTCAGGCGAAGAACCGTTGCCGGAGAAAAAGAAAACGCCGCGACGGATCATCGGCAACCGGTGCTGAACCGATCCGTGAATGAACAGGCGCCCGGTCAAAGCGGCAAGATGTTTCTCTCCTCCGGAATCGCAAAGCGTCTTCTCCATAAAAAATGGTTGTACGCAGCGATTCCCCTGGCCGCTCTCCTCGTCCTGTTAATTGCTTTTATCTGGCGCGGGGGGAAGGGCCCGACAGAAAATCACAACTCTGCCGTATCCGTCGTCACCGTTCCGAAGCCTCAAACCGCGGTTGCACCCGTCGCGTCGCCCGGAAAGAAAAAGGCTGAAACCCCCGTTGCAACCGTCGATATTCCGAAGCCCCAGACTGCGGTTGCACCCGTTGTGCCGTCCGACAAGAAAAAGGCCGAAACCACCATCTCACCCACTGCGCTTCCTGTCACGTCGCCTGTCTCTTACAGGAAGGCGGCCGACATCGGTTTTACCTTATCGGCGGCAGAGAGGAAAGGTCGTGTCGTCACACTGACGGTGAGGCTGAAGAACACTGCCGCCGACGGGAGGAGTGTGGCCCTCTACGACGACAGTTACAGATGGCCGAAGTCCCGCCTGATCGATGAGGGCGGTCAGACCTATGAAGTCGGGGAAGTCTATTTCCGGAAAGGCGGGAAGCGGATTTCCATGAATGACACGGGTAAAACGGGTATTCCTATCGACGGAGGAGCGACCGTAACGACACACCTGGTTTTCAAGCAACTCTCCGACGATTCCCGCCGGGCGACCCTCAATCTGCACCCCTTTATCTATCATGGATGGAGCTGGAGCGAGCATGATGTCAGTTTTTCGGATGTTGCCCTGAAGTGAAAACCGTATGCATGAACTTCCCATCACGGAGAGCATTCTGAAGATCGTACTGAAACACGCAGGGGCAAACGGCGTGCGGAAGGTCAAGACCATCCGACTGAAAGTCGGCAAGCTCAGCGATCTCGAAGACGGGTGGATTCAGCGTTATTTCGATTATCTGAGCAAAGGCACCGTGGCGGAGGGGGCAAGGCTTGAGATCGAACGGATGCCAATCATCATGAAGTGCAACACCTGTTCGGAGTCCTATGAAGTCGAGGCGGCAAAAATGGGCGGTGCGATCTGCCCTGCCTGCGGCGGGAAGGGCGGCACGCTTCTCTCGGGACGGGAATACACGATCAAGGAAATGGAGGCGGAGTGATAGAAAACGTCAGGCTCATCGAAGTGAAGGAGGAGATCCTTTCCGATAACATCAAACTGGCCGGAGAGCTTCGGGAGCGGCTCCGGAGGGCAAAGACGATGCTCTTGAATCTCATGTCCTCCCCGGGTTCAGGTAAGACAAGTCTTATTCTCCGGACGATTGAAGGCCTTAAGGGGTCGCTGCGGATCGGGGTGATCGAGGCGGATATCGACTCTACCGTCGACGCCGAAAAGGTCGCATCCCGGGGAATCCCGGCCATTCAGCTTAGGACGGGCGGATTCTGCCACCTCGACGCGGCCATGGTCGCCCAGGGTGTTGATGCCCTGCCCGTCGGCGAACTCGATCTTGTCATCATCGAAAACGTAGGAAACCTGGTCTGTCCGGCAGAATTCGATACAGGCGCCCACAAAAACGCGATGATCCTGAGCGTTCCCGAGGGGGACGACAAACCCCTCAAGTACCCCTTGATGTTTTCCGTGTGCGATCTTCTCGTGGTCAATAAAATTGATTACCTGTCCCTCAGCGACTTTGATATGGCGGTTTTGCGGGAACGGGTCCTGGCCCTGAACCCCCGCATCAGGATCCTTGAGGTGTCATGTAAGACCGGAGCGGGAATCGAAGGTTGGATCGACTGGTTGAATGAAGAAGCGGCGGCTTTTAGGGTCTGAAATACACGGATTTATCCATTATTTGTCGCAATAAGGTTTTGGGCGGTCATCTCCCCCGGGATATTCAGTCCCAGCAGGTAAAGAACCGTGGGAGCGATGTCGGAAAGTTTCCCGCGCTCGACCAGCCGCTTGCCGGGGGAATCGCCTGCGACATAAATGAACTCGACAGGATTGAGGCTATGGCTGGTCTTGGTCACGCCGGTCTGATAGTCGATCATCTGCTCTGAATTCCCGTGATCCGCTGTGATGAGGATATGCGCATCGAGTTCGAGCAGGCGATTGACAATCCTGCCCTGACATTCGTCCACGATCTCAATGGCCCGAACGGCAGCGCCCATGTCTCCCGTGTGTCCCACCATATCACCGTTCGCAAAATTCACGGCAATGAAATGATAGGGGTTGTCATCGAGGCGTTTCAGGAGTTCGTCGGTCACATGGTAGGCCTCCATCTCCGGATGACTGGCGAAGGTCGCAGGATCAAAACGGCTTGGAACATCAACCTGATCCTCGTTTTTGTAAGGCGTGGTCATCTTGCCGTTAAAAAAACTCGTTACATGCCTGAATTTCTGTGTTTCGGCAATGCGCAACTGCCGTAAACCGCTCCGGGAGATCACTTCACCGAGGAGGTCTCTCATCCCTCCGCCGGCGTCGATGGCGCCTAACATGTATCCGGTGAACTCATCCCAGTAGCGTGTCATCCCGACGTAGGTTACGGCTGGTTTCGTCCGAAGGCGCCCCGGATACTCCGGATCGACAAACGCCATGGAGAGTTGAATGGCACGGTCCTGCCGGTAATTGGTATGCAAGATACAATCTTTGTCCCTGACGCCGTCATATGTCCCGATCACATGCGGGTGGATATATTCGTCGCACATCTCTACGCCGTCAGGGGTCCTCTCCTCCGCATACGATTTTCTCACCGCTGTCTTAGCATCGACAGCGTTGCGACCCTCGCAGGCTACAATGCAATGATAGGCCATGTCGGTCAGTTGCCAGTTCCGGGAACGGTCCATGCCGTAGTACCGGCCCATAACGGTCCCGATCGTGCACCCTCCGACCGCTTCCATCACCCGGGTCAGTTTTGCCAGATATTCCAGACAACTTCGAGGCGGCGTATCACGGCCATCCAGGAAAGGATGGATGATGATGCGCCCATCGGGATATTCCGCCCGCGCCTGTCGCATGATCTTGAACAGATGCTCCTGATGCGCATGCACCCCCTCATCCTGGAGCAGGCCAAGAAGATGCAGACGGCTCCGGTGTTTTCTCCAATGATTGACCATTTTTTTCCATGTCTCGCCGTTAAAGAGTTCCCCGGAGCTCAATCCATCGTCAATACGCTTGAGTTCCTGGGTGACGGTTCTCCCGGCCCCCATATTGAGATGGCCCACCTCGGACGAACCCTGATACCCGTCCGGAAGTCCGACAGGCTCGCCGGAGCAGTCCAGAAGTGTCCATGGATACCGGGCCCGGTACAAGTCGTTGTTGGGTGTCCGGGCTGCCAGCACGGCATTGCCTTCCGAAATTTCACTATATCCCCATCCGTCACGAATGATCAGGCATACCGGTCGCACGGTTGTTTCCCCTTTCCGCTGTTCGTTTCCTCCATCAAACGATGAGCCGAATCGCTATCTATTTTATGTACATTTTCACTTTTGTATCACTTTATCGTTTGGAATGCCAGGCTGCTCTGTGATAGTATCCCGGAAAGCATAATTTATAGAGCAAGGAGGATTTCGGGATGCCGGTGATAACCATTCGAGGCCAATATGGCAGCTGGGCAAACGACATAGGGGAACTGATCGCAAACAGGCTGAATATTGATTATGTTGACCGGGAGATCATTGCCGGAGTCGCTGAACGACTCCGCCGGCCAAACGCGAGCATAGCGGAAAAGGAGATGCCGCCCAGCACGCTCCTGGGGCGCATCGCCGAAGCCATGGCAAAAACCGCCAGCATGGGTGATGACATCTATGCCGGGATATACTCACCCTTATGGGAAATACCTCTTGATGATACAGACTATCTGTCAGGGTTGGAATACGTTATTAAGGAACTTGCCGGAAGTCAGTCGATCGTCATTCTTGGACGGGGCAGCCAGTTCATCCTGAAGGACTTTCCCGGCGCCATTCATGTGCTGATCGTGGCGCCGGTCGAGGTGCGGGTGAAGCGCGTCATGGAGAGGCTGAAACTCAATGAAGCGGATGCCAGGAACGAGATCGCACGTTTTGACGGAGGCAGCCGTGAGTTTGTCAAGAGATACTTCCAGGCAGACATTGCGGACCCCTTAAACTATGACGCAGTCATCAACACCAACCATCTGAGTGTCGAGGGTGCGGCTTCAATGATAGTGGACGCCGTTCCTTGGTTGAGCGGTCAAGGGGAACGGGCTTCATGAAACAGATGGAATTTATGGATATCGACATAGAAACCCTGATTCCCCACCGCGACCGGATGCGGTTGCTCGATAGGGTTGTCGCGGTCGACGACAAAAAGGCCGTGACGGCCGCCACCGTCACGGAGGATTGGCCCTTATACCGTGAAGGGTCCGTGGATATCCTGGTGACGATCGAACTCGTTGCCCAGACAGCAGCGCTTTTGGAAGGATGGAAGCGGCTGAAGTCGAAGCAGGGCGGCGCCACCGGCTGGCTTGTGGGGATCAAGAAGGCCGATTTCCGGCATCCCCGCCTGCCGGTTGCGATGACCCTGATCACCGAGGCGGTAAAGAGTTATGCGCTGGAAGGTTATGCCGTTTTTACCGGGACGGTCAGCAGCGGGTCGGAGGTGGTGGCCACGATACAGATCCAGGCCCTCCGCCCGGAAGAGCCCGCTTAAAATCATCCCCATTCGTAGGAGAAGCCATAGATGGAAGCGCTTATCTCGGAAATGAAGATCAAAATCATCGATACCCTGTCCCTCCTCGATGTCGTCCCGGAGGACATCGGAGACGATGCCCAGCTCGTGGGTGGCAGCCTGGGGATAGACTCGATTGACGTTCTGGAGCTCGTCCTTATGTTAGAGAAGGATTATGGCGTGAGGATCGAAACCAAGGAAACAGGGATCAGCGCCTTTGCCTCCGTACGCACCCTGGCCGAATTTGTCCAGAAAAACCGTGTGAATTAATCTATCCCAAGCAGGCGGCGTCTATGGAAGCGGATAAACCTTTTGATGCGCTCATCATCGGTTCCGGAATCGGGGGACTGTCGATGGGGATCATCCTTTCCCTGTTGCACTTGCGTGTCGCCGTCATCGAAAAAAACCCCCTCCCGGGAGGTCTGATGCGCAGTTATCAGCGGGGCGGCCTGGACTGTCCAGTCGGGATTCATTATTTCGGTTCCTTCGGGGAGGGGGAATCGCTCCGCCGGATGTGCGATTATCTGGGCGTCACGGATCGAATGACGGTGGAGCGGATGGGACAGGACGGGCCGATCGATCGTTACGTCTTCGATGATTTTTCATTCGATCTGCCGGAAGGTCTCGACGCGTTTGCGGAATCGCTGGAACAGTTATGTCCCGAGGAACGGCAGCCCATCGCTGCGATCCTGGAAAATCTCCGTGCCCTGGCGGACGTCCAGAATTCCTTCGCCTTTCTTTCCTCTTCTCCAACCGCCCTGGATATGGATCTCTTCGCACCGCTTTGGCAATATCTGGCCAAGATGAATTGTTCCCCCCGGCTGAGGAGCGTTCTGGGGGTCGCGTCAAGATGGCTGGGCATGTCGGCCGATGAATGTCCCGTTCTGTACCACCATCTCGCCCTGGTTTCCTATCTTATGTCGTCCTGGCGGCTTCAGGGGGGCGGATCGGCCTTGGCGGAGGCGTTCGTCTCGCAATTTGAAGAGCTGGGAGGCATTCTCCTCTGCGGTGATCCGGCGGTGACGGTCCTCGCATCCGGAAATGGGGTCGTAGGGGTGAAACTGGCTTCCGGAGGGGTGCTCTCTGCGCCGCGGATCGTGGCCGCCATTCATCCCAAAACGGTCCTCCCGATGCTTCCGGAGGGGGCTGTCACGCCCCGCTATGCCCGGCGGATCACGGGCCTTGACGATACCGAAGGGCTGTTCGTGGTGAATGTTGCCGTGGACGCCGAAGCCCATTTGGCTCTGCCGCATAACATCTACCGTTTGCATGCGGACCGGAACGGGGCGCTGGAGGACGGTGTGTTTTACCAGTTGCGACCCGGCCGGGGGGACAAAAATCTCCTGATGATCATCACGAAAAGCCTCTTTTCCGAGTGGCGCCTATGGGAGGATACGACCACAGGCAGACGCGGAGCGGCCTACAACGATGAAAAGGCCCGCTGGACCGATCGGCTGGTCAAGGGAGCTGCGGGGATTTTCGGGCCCCTGAATGGGGCGAAGGTCCTGGATGCCTATACGCCTCTGACAGTCCGGGATTGGGTGAACAGCCCTCAGGGTTCGCCCTATGGCATCATGCGTTCCTCCCGTCAGTTGCATGCGGCAACCATTCTCCATCATGTGCATCTCAAAGGACTCTTCTTTGCCGGTCAGAACGCCCTGTCGCCGGGGGTCCTGGGGACTCTTCTGGGCTCGTTTCAGACCGCCAGAGCGATGATCGGGCACGACCGTTTTTCCCGCGAAGTCTTCGAAAAACTCGTTCCAGGGCAGTAAAAAAGGGCTTGCTAAAGGAGAGAATACTCATTATGATTCCACACACTAAACTAAGGAGAAAGGTTTGTAAAACAAAGAGAAACCGATGACGAGAGAAGCGATTACCCTTGAAATCTTCGACATCTTCCGACGTGAATTCGAGATCGTCAACCCCGGCCTTGATGACGATCTTAGGGAAACCCACGGGTTTGACAGTGTGGACGCCATCGAACTGCTGCTGGAGATCGAAAGGTTGTTGCACCTCGAACTGACCCACGAAGAGAAGAAAATGGCGATGGACATCAGAAATATCAGACAGATCATCGACTATGTCGAGATCATGGCAAAGAAGAGAGACCTTTCATGAAACGTCACAGAATCTGCGGAGAGACCCACCCGGTGCGGATGGGGGCCGCCTGCCGCCCATGACGGGAAGAAGAGTCGTCATCACTGCCTGCGCGGCGATCACCCCCATCGGTCATACGCGCAAGGAGATCGTGGAGAGCCTCCGACGGGGTGTCTCGGGAGTAAAACCGCTCAAGGAGGATCACCTACTGTCGAAGTTCATCCACTCCCAGGTCTTCGGGTCCGTCGATTATCCGATTGAGTATGATTTTAAGCGGACCCACCGAAAAACCATGGGGCCTGTGGCCTATTACGCCTGTCAGGTGGCCAAAGAGGTTCTCGAACAGGCAGGCCTGGCGCCGGAATTCGTGACCTCCGGCCGCCTGGGCGTGGCCTTCGGTTCCACCCACGGCAGTCCCACGGTCCAGCGGGAGATCTACAAGACCTTTTTCGGGGGTTCCCGTTCGGAATTCTCCGCCATCGGCGCCGTCGATTATCTCAAGTCCATGGTCCATACGACGGCGGTGAACATCACCAGGATGTTCGGCATCACCGGCCGGGTGATCTCTTCCGGCACGGCCTGCACGACGAGCAGTCAGTCCATCGGTTACGGTTACGAGACGGTGAAGTACGGCATGCAGGATGCGATGCTGTGCGGCGGCGCTGATGAATACGATACGACCACCGTGGCCGTTTTCGACAATCTGCTGGCCTGTTCCACGGCTTTCAACGACCGGCCGCACTGCACGCCGCGGCCCTTCGATGTCCATCGCGACGGACTCGTAGTGGGGGAAGGGGCCGGAGCGGTTCTTTTGGAGGAATATGAACAGGCCAAAAGGCGCGGTGCGCCGATCCTGGGCGAAGTCATCGGTTTCTCGTGCAACAACAACGGCGGCGACCTGATACTGCCGAATCTTGCCGGAATCACCGAGACCCTCCGCATCGGGCTGAGAGACGCGGCCCTGGCCGCCGATCAGGTCGATTTCGTCAGCGCCCACGCCACAGGGACCAAGATGGGCGACATCATCGAGGCCCAGGCCATCCATGCAGTCTATGGCAATCGGCCCTTTGTAACGGGCTTAAAGGGATACATGGGGCATACCATGAGCTCCTGCGGCGTGATCGAGACCATCATCACCCTGTACATGATGCAGGAAGGGTTTATCGCTCCGACGCTCAATCTGGAAGAGCCGGACGAGCGCTGCGCCATAATCCGCCATACCCCGGCCCTGGAATCACGGCCGGTGAGCATAGCGGCCATCCAAAATTTCGCCTTCGGCGGCGTCAACACGAGTCTCCTGATCAAACGGTTCGTCTAAACCCCCATGAACCCTTTTTCCGGAAAGTTTAAAATCGTCTTCGATGTGGCCGTGACGATCCTTATATGGGTCTATTTCATATTGGGCTTTCTCTTCTTGTTTGCCCCTCGTTATGGATGGGCCTGGCTCCGGGCTAAGGATCGCGAGGTCGCCTTTCAGCGTCTGAATCAGCGCTTCTTTCGCAACTTCTTTCGTATTCTGCGGTGCATCACCCCGGGACTTACCCTGCAGGTCCATGGGGACGTCGGCGAGATACATTCCTCCATCATCGTCTCGAACCATCTGTCCTATCTGGATCCCCTCCTCCTCATCTCGCTCTTCGAAAAGCAGAAGACCATTGTCAAAAAAACTTTTTTCAAGGTGCCGATCTTCAGTTATCTGCTGCGTGAGTCCAGCTTCATCCCGGCGACGAACGGGGCTGAGGATTCGGCGCTCATGATCCGGAATTGCGAAAACATCAAGGAATATCTTGCTTCCGGGGGCAATGTCTTCATCTTTCCGGAAGGGACGAGAAGCCGGACGGGCCTGCTGGGTCCCTTCAATAAAGGCGCCTTCAGCATCGCCCATTACTGCCGCGCCCCCATCCAATGTCTCATGATCCGGCGCACAAACCGTCTTTTTTTGCCGGGACGGTTCTTGTTCAACACCTGCATGCCCAACACCATCGAAGTGGAAAAGATCGGCTCCTTCCTCCCCGACTACCGGGATCCGGACTTCCGCCTTGCCGCCCTGATCCGCGAAATCCGCACCCTCTATGAGGAGCATCTTTCCTAATCGGGGAATCCAGGCGCCGGTCGTTGTGCTCAGCGGAATCTCTTTCGGAGGAACTAATGCCTGGTTTTTCGGGGAATAGAGGGCTAAAAACACAGGCATAAGGTTTAAAAACTGCAAAGATCGTCAATCGATATCCAAATAGCTCTTGACGAACCCGGAATAATTTGATTAGTTTCGTATGCATGTAAAACCTTGATCCTGAATCGTCGTCTGATCCGGCGGCACGCTTTTTTCTAAAGACGGTAAGCCTTGAAAAGATCGCCTCAAGGACCCCGCGTTTCCTGAGAAAAGACCTTTACGCGTCATCCGTCGCATACGCAGCATGAAAAAAGACAGGCGGGAGTGAAAATGGCCGAACCCGGACACAAGAAGACCGTTCTGCAGATCCTGGAATCACTTAGGGGCCTCGACGACCTCAAGCAGCTCTTCTGGACGGAGCTGAACTACGAGCGGGAGAGCACGCCCCTCAGCGACCGGGGCTGGCCGGACGTCGCCCGGGAAGCGCTGGCGGAGGCGCCCCTCCTTCTGGCCGGCGGCGGGACCGGCGGCGATTTTCATGTCATCTACAACCGCCTGAAGTCGGAAGAGCTTCCCCGGGGTCTGGAACGGCAGGTCGTCAACCAACTCCTGAAGGAACATCCCTACGCCCTTCTGGTGTTTTCAAATGAGCGCCAGAACCTTTGGCACTTTCTCAACGTCAAATACGATAACGATATCAAGAAACGCCGGCTCTTCCGCCGGATCACCGTCCGTCCGGGTGACGGGCTCCGCACGGCCGCCGAGCGGATCGCCATGCTGGATCTGGAATCGATAGGACCGGATCTTTTCGGCCTTTCCCCGCTTGCGATCCAGGCGCGTTACGACGAGGCCTTCGATGTCGAGTCGGTCACCAAGGCCTTCTACAAGGAGCTCGCCAACTGGTATTTCTGGGCGCGGGAAATCGTGGTGTTTCCAAAAGACGCCAAGCCGGACGCCGACGGCAAGCCACGCCCGCTCAAGGAGGCGCTCAAGGACCAGTACGAGTGCTACACCGGGACGGCGGACCTCTACGTCTATTTCTTCGAACGTTCCCTGCAACTGCTCCGCACCGGCGGTGTGCTGAGTTTCATCACCAGCAACAAGTACTTCCGCGCCGGTTACGGCGAGCGCCTGCGCGCCTACCTCGCTTATGCAACGAACCCCCGCGTCATCCTCGATTTCGGCGACGCGCCGGTGTTCACCTCCATCGCCTATCCCGCGATTCTTGTGACGCAAAAGACACGGCATGTCATGAAGGGCAAACTTCCGTCCTCGCACGAACCCACTGGCATCCTTCACCCCAGCAACCTTCCACCCGAAGAGTGGCGGTCCCGCGTGCTCGCCTGGTCGCCCGGCCCGGCGCTGAATGACTTCCCGGAGATCTTTGACCAACAGGCGTCCGCCCTGTCCCAGCGCGACCTCAAGCCCGACGGCTGGCGGCTCGAAAGCCCGGTCAAACTCCGTCTGCTCGAACGCCTGCGCAAGGCCGGCACGCCGCTGGGCGAATATGTTCAGGGTCGGTTCTATCGCGGGATTACCACAGGACTAAACGAAGCATTTGTCGTGAACCACAGCACACGCGATCGGCTCATAAACGAACACCCCTCGTCTAAGGAAGTGCTAAAACAGTTTCTTCGCGGACGAGATGTGAAACGGTGGCGGTGTGAGCCGCAGGATTTGTGGCTCATCTTCGCACGTCGCGGCATTGACATAAAGCAGTACCCCGCGATCCACGACCATTTGAAGCAGTTTAAGAAGGCCTTGACCCCTGGTATTCCAGGCGGTCGTAAACCGGGAAGTTACGAGTGGTATGAGATACAGGACAATATCGCTTACTGGCAGGAGTTCGAGCAACCGAAGGTAATCTTTGGTCGTTTCATGGACAAAGCAACCTATGCATTTGACGATAAAGGCATGTACCATAACGATGCGTTGTATTTTGCGTCACGAGTTACTCCGTTTGTTGCGGTGGTCACGAATTCCCCCGTAAATTGGTGGTTTTTGACGCAAACCTGTACTGATTTACAGAACGGCTATCTTCAGGCTCTTCGTCAGTATCAGGAGGAGATCCCCATCCCCCCTGCCACCCCCGACCAGCAGTGCTGTTGCGAGCGGCTGGCGGAGGCGTTGATCTGGCTGCACGGGGAACCCGGGGACGGCGTGGCGCCCCGTCCGAAGAGCGGCGGTCGGGACCTAGCCGTCCTGCCAATGGACGACATAAAGCGCGGCCTGATGGTCGCCTTCTTTGAACAGTGGCTTAACGGCCTGGTCTATGAGTTGTTCTTCCCCGACGAACTCCACGCCTGCGACCTGAAACTCTTCGACGAGACGGCGAAGCTGAACCCGCCGGACCTGGCGAAGGTTTCCGATTCTCGGAAGCTGGCGGCGCTTCAGGAGGTGTTCGATAAAGCGCATGACGACAACCAGCCGCTTCGTGAAGCGCTCGAAGACTTGCGTAAGGTCGAGGAAATTCGGATTATTGAAGAATTGGGGGAAGGCGGTATTTCTTCAGAGAGTGAGGATAAATCATGATCACGAAACTGGTATTGCGGAATTTCAAGAGCATCAAAGAACAGGCGTATGACCTTACAGATTTTGATCTGCTTGTGGGGCGCAACAACTGTGGTAAAAGCACCATCCTTCAGGCTTTGGCGATCTGGCAATTCTGCGTCAATGAGTTCGATCGGGCTAAGGGGAGTGGAAAGAGAGGGAAACAGGTCGTCTTGCCGAATTTTACAGCTCTTCCGGTGCCGGAATTCAATCTGCTTTGGCATGAGAAAGTTGATCGTCGTTATCCCATGAAAAACGGGAAGAAGGCAGTTTCCCCTGACTATATTCTCATTGAAATTGAAGTGACTTGGCTGTCGACGAACCGTAAACTTCAAACCTTCGGAGTATCTTTGCGGTACGGCTCGCCGCAGTCCGTGTACGCCATTCCCGCCTTAGGCTGGAGCGCCTTTCGGGATGCCGAAGGGGACCCATTTTTCCCGCGCATCGCTTTTGTCCCGCCCTTTTCCGGTCTTGAGCCGGTGGAGGAGTGGCGTGATGACGGGCCGATTCGTAAGCAAATCGGCAAGGCGCAGCCCGGAAGCATTCTCCGCAACCTGCTGTTGAGGGTATGTCCGCAGCCCGCCACCTGGGATGAGAAGGCCCCAACCCCGAAGACTCAAGACCTGCCCCAGGACTGGATCGAATTAAAGAAGATGATCCAGCAATGGTTCTCCATGGAACTGATGGAACCGCAGTATGAACAAGGGGTGGATACGCAAATCGTCTGTGAATACAAACAAAATGGTAAATCTTATGACATCATTGCCGGTGGGAGCGGGTTTCATCAGGCATTGACCCTTCTGGCCTTCCTGTATGGCTACAAACCCACCACCATGCTGCTGGATGAACCGGATGCGCACATGCACGTCAATCTGCAGCGGGAAATCCTCGACTATTTCAAGAAGAAGTCGGGTGATTTGTGTATACAGTTCCTCGTGGCGACACATGCGGAGGAACTGGTTAAGGGCGTGGATGCGAGCAGGGTCGTCTCCATACTCAGTCAAAAACCTCAAAGATTGACGTCTGCCAGCGGTATTCTGACCGCCATGGCCGACGTGTCGAATGCGGAGCTCAGCGAACTGACGGCCTCGCCTTTTGTCCTCTATGTCGAAGGCGAAACGGATGAACGTATCCTGCGCGCGTGGGCGCCCATCTGCGATGCCGGGGATATTCTCACGAAAGTCTGTTTCCACCGCATGGGCGGCGGCACCAAAAAGCTCATGAAAGATCATGCCGACAGGCACTACGAGGGGGTGAAGCAGGTTATCCCGGAGGCGCTCCGTCTCATGCTTTTCGATTATGATGCCGGCGAGAGCGCCTTCCATCCCGGCAGGAAGGAGACAGCTTTGTTTGAATGGCATCGGAGGAACATCGAAAACTATCTTCTCGTTCCGGACGCATGGATACGAGCAGCCGCCCGCTGTCTGAATCTACCGGAGGGTGATCTGTTTTCTCAAGACGCCATTCGGGTCATTGAAGAATTTTTCGCCAGCGAGAATCTCACCTTGCCGCGTGGGCGGACATGGAACAACCTCTCGGCGAACGTCTTCCAGGTTGTTGACGGGAAGAAGCTGCTTTTTGAGGCTGCAAAAGCGCTGTATGCGAGGCTGAAAAGTTTGGATCCACCGGTCAAGGTCCCAAGAGAAATGGTGGCCGGAGTCATGAAGCAAGAGGAAATCCACAAAGATATATTGGACTTTTTCGGCAAGCTTCGTGAAGTCATTCAGGCGTAAACGGACACCTTGATGCAGGAGCGAGAGATTGACCGGATGGTGTATGAACTTTACCGGCTGACAGAAGAGGAGATTGCAATTGTTGAAGGTACAGCAAGCCAAAAGAGTGGAGAGATGACAAATGAAAGTGAAACTGTACCTACATGCGAAATAACGAGGGGGCATTTCTTGGAGGTAGAGTGATGAGGCTCAGCAAATTTGACATTCAAAACTACAAGGGGATTCAAAATGTTTCCATTGAATGGGATGACATCGTCGTTCTCATCGGCGAGAACAATGCCGGCAAGTCAACAGTCCTCCAGGCTCTTCAACTGTACTTGAGCGGCAGTCAGGTAAAGGATGCGTCTTTGTTTTTCGATAATATCGCCGATGATGCGCATGCAATTGAGCTGACCGGGTACTTCGATCAACTGACGTCCGGAGAACTGCAAGCCCAAGCTGTTCGAGGAAGAACTTATGGTGATAGGTGGATTATCAAGAAACGGTTCTGGTTGGAACGAGGAGAGGAGGGCGAGACCGACAAAGGCGGATGGAAAGAGCAGTATTTCTCTTACTCATGCGAGGAAGCCTTTCAAGGGTGGCCTGATGAAGAGCGGACATGGAAAAATTGGCCTGTTGACTATGAAGACCTCATCGCAGAGATTGGCGCACCTAAACCGAATGTCGGGAACCGAGATCAGCTTAAGGAGTTGGTACGCAACCGCAAACCTCATCTACTTGCACAATCAGCTCCGAAGTGGGTACCCAACCCAGGCGGCGGGGGCAACTGGAAGTCGAACGCAAATTCAATCATACCCCGGTGTATTTTGGTTAAAGCTGTCCACGATGCCACTGATGAGGCTCTATCCAAGGATGCTTCTGCGTATGGTAAGATCGTCAGCCTGATTGTCGAGCGGAAGATGCTCTTGCGGCCTGAGGTGCAAAAACTCCGGGAACAGATCGAAGCGGTTCTCAAACTCTTTCGTCCAGATCCTGAGCACCCTGAGTTTCAGGCGGAAGAGATACGCGATATCCAACAGCGGATAAATCAGCGTCTTAATCAGGTTATCGGTGGCATAGCGAGCATCAGGACAGTAGAACCAGACATCAAACCCTTCTTGCTACCGAGTACAACCCTTGTCATCAAGGACCACAAAAACGGTATCGAGACAGCGATAAGCCACCAAGGGCATGGCCTCCAGAGGATCCTCATTATTGCCCTTCTACAAATACTGGCCGAATTGCAGTCTGAGCCAATTAACGGACAAGACCCTGCCGCTGGTTTTCAACGGCCGGTTGTTCTCGCCGTGGAAGAACCGGAACTTTACATGCACCCGCAGATGGAACGCAAAATGCGGGATGTCTTATACCGTTTGGCCGGCCAAAAAGGACTTCAGGTTATCTGCAGCACCCACTCCCCTGTGTTCCTTGACATGGCACGCAAGCACAAGGCAATTGTACGAGTTGTGAAGACCTCTGACCGGAACGTTACGTTCCACCAAGTCCTGAAAGACCTCTTCGATGGTGTCGATGCGAATTCTGAACACGATCGCCTTCGGCTCATTGCCACATTTAACCCTTTGGTCAATGAGGTCTTCTTTGCCAAACGCGTAGTGCTCTTCGAGGAACAGACTGCCCCGACAGCTTTCGAACGTTCTGCTGAACTGACCGGTCTTTTTGTACGACACCCAATGATTCGGTATGATGTGGCGTTGATCGACTGCCGAGGTAAGGCATCTATCCCGATGTTTCAGAAGGTTCTTAGTCACTTCAAAATCCCTTATCTGGTTGTCCATGATGAAGATCTGACAAACCCAAGTCAAGCGGCTCAAAACACGAAAATCGAGCAAGCCCTGAATCCTCCACATGGGACGCGCTTCATGATCTCGCCACAAGACATTGAGGACCTGCTCGGCTATAAATCCCACGGACGCGACAAACCCTATCAGGCGCTGAAGAGAGTGGAAGATTTACATGAAAACGGGCAACTGCCTACACATTTCCTCAAGGCCTTGCACATGATTTATTTTGGTCAAGAGGATGAGCCACCTGCAAATTTGGGATGAAGATGAATAAAGATGCCGATGCGACCCTGCGGGACCTGCTGCTCGATCTCCGTTCGGTGGTCGCAGTGCAATTGATCACGAAGAAACCACCGACATCAAAGCGGCCTCGCCAAGCGGCGATGAAACATGCTAATATAGATCCAGTGAGGTGACCCATGATCACGAAAATTGAAGTTCAAGGTTATCGCCTTCTGAACGGATTTAAAGCTGATCTCCGTCCACTTACGGTGGTCATCGGGGCGAACGCGGTCGGCAAGAGCACCTTGCTGGACTGCCTGCAGTTGATTGCGCAATGCGCCGACTCGCCATTGAATACCGCGATAGGATGGCACGGAGGTGTGCCGTCCTTGTTGAACGCCTCAACTGGCGAGAACAAACTGGGCTGGAAGATCTCTTTCGAGAAACCCCGTAATTCATTCTGGGGCCGTCTGCCGTTGGATAACGATCAGAAGCTTCATTATGAGGTTTCTTTACAGGGCGATGCACAGGCGCAGGCGCAGGCGCAATATGAGATTTTACGCAAACCGGAACCGGCTTCCGGTTACAGCGAAGCATTCAAGTATCTGGAAGCGACGCCCTATCACCGGCGTATATACAGCCGCGAACATCACCGCCTTGTCCCGTTCGATGAGGCACTGCCGCAGACAAACCAGGTGCGGGAGACTGCGGTACAGAACAGCTCCGGAATCAACCCGCCGGTCCCCGCCCAGGAACCTGCCTTGATGCTTTCACAGATCCGCTTCTTCAACGAATTCCCGATCCCCTCTTCCGCGCGGGTGTTGCTGGCGAGTATGGCGTTCTATCCGGGGTTTGACGTGACGCGGTTTTCTTCTCTCCGCACCAAGGCGGCAGAGATCAAGCCTGTCACCCTGCTCATACAGAATGGCGAAAATCTCGGTACTGTCTTGCACGAAATGCTCACCCGCTACGATTATCGTTCGGCTGCAAGCGATCTTCGGGAATTTATGAAAGCCGCGTATCCGGCGCTGGAAGATATCCACTGCGATACGACATACGGCTCCCCCGCGCAAGTGCTTGTTCGGGCTAGAGAAAAAGGGATGCAGAGATCTATGGAACTTTGGGAATTGTCCGACGGCATGTTGCGGTTTCTCTGCCTTTCATCGGCGCTGCTGAACCCTGTGCCTCCCCCACTGGTAACGGTGGATGAACCCGAAACAGGTCTGCATCCGAAGCTGTTACCGGTCGTTGCAGACATGATTAAGACTGCGGCTGAGCGTACACAGGTGCTGGTGACAACGCACAGTCCGGATTTGCTGAATCGGTTCGACCTTGCCGATATTGCCGTCATGTCCCGGATAGGCGAGGCGCCTAAGGCTACATGGCATCGACCAGCGGATCGTAAGACACTCGCCCAGATGCTGAAGGCCGTTACGGGAGAAACCTTGGGCGACTTGCACCGTTCGGGCGAGTTGGAGGCGGCAGTATGAAGGTCTGGGTGTTCGTTGAAGGTGAATCAGACCGGATCGCCTTGAACTCTTTATGGGCATCATGGCAGACCCGCCTCGACACGAAAGGGTGGGGTATTCAAATTCATCCCCTCGACGACAAGTCTCGATACTTCCGTAAGATCGGTCATCGCGCCGCCGAGAAAATGGTCAACGATGATCGTGATCTGGTTGTCGGCTTGCCTGATCTCTATCCGAACGGGGCGTATTCGCACACGGAGTTCAAGCATGGGGATCTTTCGGAACTAAAGAGCGTCCAGACGCGGCTCGTCCGGAATGCCCTTCAAAAGGTGTTTAATCTGTCCCTCAAAAATGAGGAATCAACAATGGCGCGCTTCTTTCCAAGCGCACTGAAGCATGACCTTGAGGCTTTGCTGCTGGCCGCCGTGGATGAACTGCGACAGGTATTGGGCACGAGAGAAACACTTGGAAAATGGCGACATCCTGTGGAAGATCAAAACCAGCAGAAACCGCCGAAGTACGTAGTTGAAGAGCTTTTTCGAACAAAGAAGAGCCGCAGTTATCGTGATACCATTCATGCAAAAGTCGTTTTGGAGAAAGTCTCTGATATCAAGAAACTGCTATTCAGCACTTCCGGACAACTGGAATGCCCGGTTTTCAAGGAGACAATGGACTGGATTGGTGAAAGGACCGGCGTTGCCGCTTACTGAGATATGCCAACGGACAGTACCGACAACCTCACGTCAGACATACTCCGCGAGTGGAGGAAACATCGACCTGGAAGGCCGTGCTGATCGAGGATAAAGCCATATGACCCATCTTGATAAAGAAGCCATAAAGAAAGATGTTGTCCGATGCCTGGCCGGGGCGAAGGAGATCCGACGGATCGTCGTGTTTGGCTCTTTTCTCACGGCGGATGCTCCGAATGACATCGATGTGGCGGTTTTTCAGGAAAGCAAGGCGCCTTATCTTGAGTTGGCCATGAAATATCGAAAAATGCTTCGTCCCGTTTACCGAAAGATTGCCGTGGATGTCATCCCTGTGCGCCCGGAACCGGATCATACATCCTTTCTCGGCGAGATCGAAGCGGGAGAGGTCGTCTATGAAAGATGAGACCTGCGCTTGGTTGAATTATGCGGCGGAAAATCTTGCCGTCGCCGAGGCGGCGAACCAGCAGAAATAGAAATATCTGGTAATGAATGCGGATTCCTGTGATATCGAGTAAGTCATTTCAGAAGGAGTTTGTCATGTTACGAGAGTTTAAGATCATCGTGGAAAAGCACGAGGACGGATATGTCGCCTATCCGCTTGGCTTAAAAGGCGTGGTCGTCGGCCAGGGGGATTCTTATGATGAGGCTCTATCCGATGTGAAGTCCGCCATCGCCTTCCATCTCGAAACTTTTGGCGATGAGGTCTTTCAAACCGATCAGCCGGTCATTGAAGCTTTTGTGGCTGAAGCAAGAATTACCCTGTAATGGACGGCTTTCCCTCTGACGCACCCGTTCGGAAGGTGATTCAAACCTTCATCCGATTGGGTTTTCGTGTGGTTCGGGAGGGGAATCACATTTCCATGACCAGAGAAAATCCTGACGGCACACATACACCTCTGACCATGCCCAATCACTGTTCCATCAAACGTTCGACCCTGAGAACGATCCTCACGCAGGCAGGAATATCAAGGGATGATTTTCTCAAAGCGTATCACGAGGAATGATCCATGCCCGCCCACAACATCATTGACAACCGTCGGGAAAAACTGGTCGATCACATCAACCGGATCCTCGAAACCAGCGAATCGGCCCGGTTCGCAGTCGGCTACTTCTTCCTCTCCGGCCTAACGGCCATTTCCGGAAAACTTTCTCATATCAAAGATCTTCGGCTTCTCATCGGCAACACGACGAACCGGGAAACCCTCGAGCAGATCACCGAGGGGTATCACCGCCTGGAGATGGTCGCCGACGCCGCCGAGGCGGAACGGTTTCCGAAACGGAGCGAGATTAAGCAGATGGCCGCCGAGACGACGGCCGGCGTCCGAGCGGGCATCGAACGGATGGACCAGACCGATGAGGATGAGGCCCTCGTCAGGACTCTCGTCACCATGATCGAAGAGAAACGTCTCCATGTCCGCGTCTACACCAAGGGGCGCCTCCACGCCAAGGCATACATCTTCGACTATGGAGATGTATACGACCAGAACGGCAAGACCGTGGAGCGCCATGAAGAGGGGATCGCCGTCGTGGGCTCCTCGAATCTGACCCTCGCAGGCGTCACCCACAACACGGAGCTCAACGTCGTCGTCCAGGGAAACGGCAACCACGCCGAGCTGGTCAGGTGGTTCGATGACCTTTGGCAGGAAGCCCAGGATTTCGACGAGGCCCTGATGCAGGAGATGAAGGCCTCCTGGGCGGTCGCCCCGGTCCGGCCCTATGACGTCTACATGAAGACCCTCTACGCCCTGGTCCGGGACCGGATCGAAGGCGGCGAGGATCAGGATCTCCTCTGGGATGACGATATTACCAGGCGATTGGCCGATTTCCAGCGGGTCGCCGTGAAGCAGGCGGTGCAGATCATCCGGGATTACGGTGAGGCATTCGTTTCCGACGTTGTCGGTCTCGGAAAATCCTACATCGGCGCCGCCATCGTCAAGCATTTCGAGAGGACAGAACACGCCCGGCCCCTGATCATCTGCCCGGCGACGCTGACCGAGATGTGGGAGCGCTACAACGAGGTCTATCAGCTCAACGCCCGGGTCCTGTCGATGGGTTACCTCCGCGAACGGGACGACCGGCCCGTGCAGCATCTCCGAGAGGAGGTGATCTACCGGGACCGGGACTTCCTCCTCGTGGATGAGAGCCACAACTTCCGCTACGCGGACACCCAGCGCTACAAGATGGTGGAGGCCTTTCTGGAAACGGGGAAGAAATGCTGTTTCCTCACGGCCACTCCCCGCAACAAGAGCGCCTGGGACGTCTATTACCAGATACGGCTCTTCCATCAGGACGACAAGACGGATCTGCCCATCGATCCGCCCAACCTGAAGGAGTATTTCCGCCTCGTGGAGAAGGGGGAAAAGGCACTGCCCGATCTCCTGGCAAATTTGCTGATCCGGCGGACCCGGAATCACATCTTGCGGTGGTACGGTTTCGATGCGGAAACCCACAAGCAGATCGATCCATCCCGCTTCCGTGAGTATCAGGACGACCGCCGCCGGGCTTATGTGATGGTGGGCGGGCGGCATCAGTTCTTCCCCAAGCGGGTCCTGGAAACCATCGAATATAGCATCGAAGAGACCTACCAGGGACTTTACTGGGAACTGCGCAACTGCCTCGGCAAGGCCCGCAAAGGTCAGCCGCTCAAACCGCCGCCGGGAGAACTCACCTATGCCCGATACGGACTGTGGCACTACGTGAAGGGAGAAAAGCAGAAAAAGGAACCCTACGCCAGCCTCCACCGGGCGGGGGCAAACCTGCGCGGTCTGATCCGGGTCCTCCTGTTCAAGCGGTTCGAGTCGAGTGTTTATGCCTTCCGGGAAACGGTCGGCCGCCTGTTGACCGTCCATGAACGGTTCCTGGAGGCCCTCACCCAGGGGATCGTTCCGGCGGGGGAGGAAGCCCAGGCCATTCTGTATGAGCCCAATCAGGATGAAGAGCAGGACCTGATGGACGCCCTGAGACAGGTGTCGGGCCGGTATGATGCGGCCGATTTTAACCTGCCGAGGTTGAAGGAACAGATCTCCCACGACATCGGGTTGTTGAAGAAGATGCTTGCCCTGATCGAGCCTATTACACCCGAAAAGGACGCAAAGCTGCAGACATTGAAAGAACGGCTGGTGCTCCCGCCTTTGAAAAGCGGGAAAAGGCTGATCTTCACCCAGTACGCCGACACGGCAAGGTATCTTTTTGAAAACCTGAATCCCCGCGGCGAGCAGCATGAGATCGAGGTGATCTTCAGCGGGGACAAGAGTAAGGCCCGGGTGGCGGGCCGTTTCGCCCCGAAGGCGAACCCGGAATACCGCTTTGCCGCCGGGGAGCAGGAACTGATGACCGTCATCGCCACCGACGTCCTCGCCGAAGGACTGAACCTCCAGGACTGCGACAAGATCATCAACTACGACCTGCACTGGAACCCGGTCCGGCTGATCCAGCGGTTCGGCCGCATCGACCGGATCGGATCCGATCATGACATAATATACGGTTTCAACTTCCTCCCCGAAACGGGGATTGAGCGTAACCTCGGCCTCAGGGAGAAACTCCGGAATCGGATCCAGGAAATCCACGATACGATTGGTGAAGACGCGGCAATCCTTGACCGTTCCGAGCGGCTCAACGAGGAGGCGATGTACGCGATATACGAAAAGAAGGGCAGCCAGCTTTCATTGTTTGAGGACGAAGAGGAATTCCTGGATCTCAACGAGGCGGAGGAGATCCTCCGCCAGCTCCGCCGAGACGATCCGGCCGAGTACGAGCGAATTGCCGACCTCAGGGACGGCATCCGTACCGGGAAAATATCTGCGGCGAAAGGCCTGTATGCCTTCTGTCAGGCCGGACGTTATCAGCAGTTGCTCCTGATCGACGATAATGGGGATATCGTTTCCCGGGACATCCCCCGCATCCTCGGCATCATCAAGTGCGGACCGGATTTTCCAAGTGTGGGGCTTCCACCAAGATACAACGCCGCCGTGATGCGCGTCAAACGCCGATTCGCTGAAACGGTCAAGCAACGCCAAGCGGAAAGAGATCACACGCTGTCTCTCTCCCAGGGACAGCGCTATCTCCTCCGGGAGCTGCGGGTTCTTTTCGGACTTGCTGCCGATGAAGAGATGAAAACCCGGATTAATATCCTGGAAAGGTCATTCCGCGGCGCCATGACCACCGCCTTGAATCGGGAGCTCAACCGGATTCGCCGCAACGGCATGACGGGAGAAAATCTTCTGAAGGCCCTGACCGACCTCTACCACCAGCATGATATGCGGGATTGGTCTCACCGGAAAACCCTGCGGCGCGAGAATCATGAAATACCTACCATAATCTGCAGCGAGGCGCTGATCTAATCACTCCGGGTTATATTCCCCATTGCTTGCTGTGAATCGAATAATGGAATCCTCAGATAAATAATCTGCTGCTTGCGACGGGGATAGTTTATTTGATAGAGCTATTTCTTGGAGGCCGGGTAGCGAATAAGGTTGAGAGTATGATATAAAGCTGTTCGACAGGCTGAACGTTGGTCTTATATTGATATTAGGGATATGGGATGAATATCGGCGAATGGGTTTTCAAGCGGGAGGAAATATCATGATCGAGAAACGGACTGCCGTCGTCACAGGCGGAAGCCGCGGGATCGGTCGGTCCATCGCCGTCGAGCTGGCCCGGCATGGATATGACGTGGTGATCACGTATAAAGCCAATGACGAGGCGGCGGCGGAAACTCTGCAAATGATCCGGGAAACTGGCGGCAGCGGGGAGGCCCTCAAGTTCGACGTGGGAAACGCTGCCGAGACCGAAGTCAAAATCAACGGACTCCTTACCCGCCTGGAGCGGATCGACGTTTTGGTCAACAATGCAGGGGTCACGGCGGACGGCCTTTTCATGATGATGCCCCGGGAGGACTGGAACACCGTCATCGATACGACCCTCCATGGGTTCTATAATATGACCAAACCGATCCTCCGAAAAATGGTGCGGAAAAAACGGGGCGCCATCGTGTCGCTCGCGTCCGTATCCGCCCTGGTCGGAAACCGGGGACAGGCGAATTATGCAGCGGCCAAGGCCGGCCTCATCGCCGCGAGCCGGGTACTGGCCTCGGAAGTTGCGCGGCTTGGGATCCGGGTGAATGTGGTCGCGCCGGGGCTGATCGAGACGGACATGATCAAGGGATTCCCGATGGAAAACGTCAAACAGATGATCCCGATAGGGCGCATCGGCCGGCCCGAGGAGGTGGCGAAGGTGGTACGCTTTCTCTGCTCCGACGATGCCTCCTACATCACTGGCCAGGTCATCTCCGTCAACGGAGGGATGTTTTGAGAAAGCCGTGGTTCATGCCGAGCAGGCCGCAGCGCCCGGGAGTCCGTTTTTGGGGATTGATTCTCCTTTTGCCTTTTCTCTTAGGCTGGGCCGACAGCTGGGAAGGGATTCGCGATGCCTCCAACCGGATCGCGTCGCTCGAGGCCCAATTTGTCCAGAAGAAAACGTTGCCCATCCTGGCGAAGCCTTTTGTGTCGCATGGGCGGTTCTTTTACCAGACCCCTTCACAGCTCCGGTGGGAGTATGATCGTCCCGTCCGGAGCGTGCTGCTCATGAACGGGAGTACAGTAAAGCGCTATCTCAGGGACCGCGATGTCTGGCGCGAGGATAGCGGCGCCGCGCTGCCGGCGATGCGGGTCATCATGGAGGAGATCGTAAACTGGCAGCAGGGCCGGTTTGACGCCAATTCCCGGTTCCAGGCCTCGCTGCTGGGCGGCCCGGAGCCGCGGGTGCTGCTCGTTCCCAGTGATTCATCCTGGCGTAAGCTGATCCAGCGGATTGAACTCACCTTTTTCCCGGAGCAGGCCGGAGTGATGAAAAGTGTCCGCGTGGTGGAGGAGGAGCGCTCCTTCACCCTCCTTGAATTCGGCCAGGTCCGGCTCAATCGGGGCCTGCCGTCCTCGTTATTTGTGAATGTGGAATGAAAGCGACTGCCCGGTGTCTCATTTTGATCCTCCTTATCGCCTTCACTTTGGGCGCCTGCGCCGGGCTCCCGTCTCTCAAACCCCTCGATCCGGCCCTGAAAGCTGTCATTCTGGACGGATGTCAGCGGCCTTTCCTGCTGTCGAAGACCCGTCTCGTGCATGCCCTGGAAGTCGTCGTGTCCGACGGGAAAGTGGAGACGGTCATCGGGATCCTGGTGGCCGATCCCCGGACCCGGAGATTCCGTGCGGCGCTTATGACCCTCGAAGGACTGGTTCTGTTTGCAGCGGAAAGCGGCGAGACTCTGACCGTCAGTCGGGCCGTGCCGCCCTTCGCTTCCCCGGAGTTTGCACAGTCGCTCGCGGAGGATATCCGCCTGGCATTTTTCTCCCCCGGTGAGGGGCTTATCGCCTGGGGCCGGGAAGAAAAAGGAGGCGCCCTGGCGTGCCGATTCGGGCGCGCGGACGGACAGGTTGTCGATGTCTTCAGTCTCGAAAGCGGCGCTGCGGAGATACGCCTTTATGGGGCTGGACAAAACGTCCGGAAAAAGGTAACAATCCCTTCCCTGGAGAGGACCGGCCCGGCCGAAATGCTGGAGATCGGAAGTCGAGGCTGGCCGTCTTATACCCTGCGTCTCAGGCTCATCGAGAGTGAAGCCCAGGCAACGGAGCCGGGAGACCCCTGAGGCGCCGAGATCCGGAGCGGATTGTTTGATCCGGGACCGGGCGCGGAAAATGAAAGGATGCCGTGAAATTTCGCCTGATCTACCCCCGTTGGAAGAAACTGGACCGACAGACGGAGTTCCATCTGCCTCCGCACGGTCCGGCGGTCTTTGCCGCGACACTGCCTGCGGACTGGGAGGTCGAGTTTATCGATGAGAACGTGGAGCCTCTTCCCGCGGACGACGCCGTTGATTTTGTAGGCATCTCCATGATGCTGACCAGCCAGATGAAGCGGGGCTGGGAGATTGCGGACGATTACCGGCGCCGGGGCGTCAAGGTGATCTGCGGGGGGATCGGGACGATGCTCCATGCCGAGGAGACGGGGCTGCACGCCGATGCCGTCTTTCTCGGAGAGGCGGAGGGGCGGATGGAGTCGGTCTTTGACGACTGGCAAAACGACCGCCTGAAGCCCGTATACGACTATTTCCAGGACCACCCGCCGACCGAGGCCATCGGCGCCGCCCGGCGGTCCATACTCAAAAGGGATCTCTATAACTACAAGGGTATCCAGATGGTGGATCTCGTGCATGCCTCCCGGGGCTGCCGATTCAACTGCTATCCCTGCTGCGTCGCGTATCTCGGTGGGCGGCGGTTCCGCCCCCGATCCATAGACCGGGTTATCGAGGAGATGGCCGGCATCGACAATAACCGCCTGTTCCTCGTGGATAATTCCCTGGCCCAGGACCGGCGCTGGGAGATCGACCTCTTCCGCGAGATGATCCCCTTAAAGAAGAAATGGTGCTGCCATCCCATCGAGGAGAATGAGGAAGTCCTCGCGTTAGCGGCGCAGGCTGGGGCCTGGTATGTGTATCAGGCGATTTTCGACAGGTCGGATCGCATCCGCGAGCGGATTCGGCGGTATCACGATCATGGCATCGCCGTGGAGGGGACCGTCCTTTTAGGTCTGGACAGCCACACGGAGGATGAGATCAAAAGACTGATCGATTTTCTCCTGGAGATCGATCTGGACATGGCTGAATTTACGGTTCTGACCCCCTTTCCCCATACCCGGACCTTTACGGACTTCGAGAGGGAGGGGCGCATCCTTACCAAAGACTGGAACGCCTACACGGCCGATCGGGTGATCTTCCAGCCGCGGCACATGACCCCGGAGCGACTCCAGCAGATGTACGCCTACGCCTGGGAGACGTTTTACCAGGGCGAGTCCCAGAATTACAAGATGTTCAAGTTGTTCAAAAAGGTGATAGAGAGGGAGAAGAAGGACGGGACATTTCGACCCCGCCGCCGGGATTTGATCGTGCGCCGCTTCGGCCGGGAGGGAGAGAGAGCCGATGGATGAGCAGGAACGTTACAGTTATGAAGTCACACTCAAGGCGCCGTTCTTCGATCTCGATCCCATGCAGATCGTCTGGCACGGTCATTACCTGAAGTATTTCGACATCGCCCGTTCCGAACTTTTTGATCACCTGGGTGTGGATCTGTTTGCCGTCTATGATCGGACGCGGTACGCGTTTCCGATTATCCGCAGCGCCGTCAAACACATCCATCCTATCCGCCGGGGCGATGCATTCATCTGCCGGGCCACGGTGAAGGACGCCCGCTCCAAGATCGTCGTTGCTTTTGAGATCCGCCTCGTCAGGGACGGGACGGTCTGTGCCAGGGGGTCGACGGAACAGGTTGCCGTCCTGGGTCCCGAAATGGAAATGGTCTACACGATCCCGGAAGAGATCCGCCGGGCGCTGGGGTACTGAAATGGACGCACTTTTTAAGCAAGCCCTTGTCACCGGCGTCGAGCGCGTGACCGCCTGGGCGGATTTACTCGACGACATCAATGTCTTTCCCGTCGCGGACGGCGATACGGGCCGGAACCTCGTCGTCAGTCTGTCGCCCCTGCGTCAGATCGCCCTGGGCCGGGAAAAAATCATCCGGGAGCTTCTCCTTTCGGCTCGGGGGAATTCGGGAAACATCGCCGCCCGGTTCTTCTCGGGCCTTCTCATGGCCGATGCGGTCCACAATCTTGCCGGCGCAATCCGGGAGGGGCGGGACCGATCCTGGCAGGCGGTAAGCGATCCCAAACCCGGAACCATGCTTACGATATTTGATGCCCTGGTTGCGTCTGCGGAGGAACCGTCGCCGACCTATGATGCAGCGTGGCGGGAACGTGTCCTCGAAAAGCTGGAAGGGGCTGTTCTCTCCACACCGGATCTTTTGCCCAAACTCAAGGCGGCCGGCGTCGTCGATGCCGGCGCTCTGGGCGTTTTCATCTACATGGAAGGCTTTTTCAACACCCTGACGGGATACAGCGGCGCATTCAGGCCGATCACGGAGATATTCCGGAATTATCTCAAGATTTCCCCGGCGTTTCAGGAAAACGACGAGACGGGTTGCTGCGTGGATACGGTGCTCCAGGTCGGCGGTGATGACGAAGAGACCATCAGAAAACTCTCAGCTGTCGGAGAAAGCGTTGTCGTTCTTCGGGACGGGGACTATCTCAAAGTCCATCTGCACGCACCGAACGGGAAAAAAGCGCGGGGCGATATTGCCGCTGTCGGCGAGGTCATTCGCTGGTCCGCCGATGATCTGGACGCCCAGGTCCGCTCCTTCCGCAGGCGAAGGATCGATCTTCCCATTCATATCATGACCGACGCCGCGGGCTCCGTGAACCGTGAAAATACGGCGGAACTGGGCCTGACGCTCCTGGACAGCTATATTACGGTCGGGGACAAATGTCTGCCCGAGACCCATTTCGCCCCGGAGGAGCTCTATGCGGCGATGCGCCGGGGCGTCAAGGTTTCCACCTCCCAGGCTTCCGTTTTCGAGCGCCATCAGTACTATCAGGGCCTCCTCCAGCGTTATCCCCGCGTCCTTTACCTCTGCGTCGGTTCCGTCTTCACGGGAAACTACGCGGTGGCGCAGGAATGGAAAAAGACGAACGATCCGGAAGACCGCTTCACGATTATCGACACCCAGGCAGCCTCGGGGCGTTTGGGGATCCTGGTTGTGGCCGTGGCCCGTTTTGCCCACGAGACCCTAAACGCCGATGCGGTGATCCGTTTCGCCCGCGAGAGCGCCGCGCGTTGCCAGGAGTATGTGTTCCTGGATAAGCTCCAGTACCTGGCCGCCGGGGGACGGCTTTCCAGGACGAGCGCGTTTTTTGGTGATGTGCTCCATATGAAACCGGTCATCAGTCCCTTGGCGGAAGGGGCCAAAAAGATGGGGGTCGTCCGGGATCAGGCCGGGCAGCTCGCCTTCGCCCTGGAAAAACTGGCGGCGGCTCTAGGGGAGGATAAAAAAGCCCTGATCATGCTCGAATATACCGATAATGCTGCATGGGTCGCCGATACGGTGCTGCCGGAGATCGCCCGGCGACATCCGGCGGCGGAGATCCTTCTGCATCCGTTGTCCCTGACCTCCGGGGTGCACATGGGGCCGGGGACCTGGGCCGTGGCCTTTCTGCCGGCCCAGGCGTGAGGGAGGATGAAGGGGTGAGTAATGTCGTCATTCCGGAATCTGAGAACGGGAGCGCTGCCCGTAAGCCCAGCCCCGCAGGCGGGGATAAGGGGCGCAATAAAAAACAGAACGCTTCCTTACCGGGAAGCCCCGCCCTGCGGGGGGGCAGCTTCACGATAGGACGCGCAGAGATGAACGCGGCCGGTCGTTTTGTCATTCTTATCCCCGTATACAACCATGCCGAAAGGATCATTTCGGTCATCGAGCGCGCCCGTCGGCTGGCTTTGCCCATCTGGGTCATCGACGACGGTTCAACCGATGGGACGGCGGCATGCCTCCAAGGGGTCGCAGGGATCACGGTGCTGCGCCATGAAAAGAATCTCGGCAAGGGAGCGGCGATCCTGACCGGCTTTTCGGCCCTCCGAGGATCGGCCGACTGGGCCGTTACGATCGATGCCGACGGACAGCACGACCCGCAGGATATTCCCGGTCTGATCCGTGCCATTCCACAGGGGCTCCGTCCCATCATCGTCGGCAGGAGAGAGGGGATGTCCGGCGCCGATGTTCCCTGGACAAGCCGCTTCGGCCGGAAATTTTCCAATTTCTGGGTCCGCGCCGCCGGAGGTCCCGTCATTTCCGATACCCAGAGCGGGATGCGCGTCTATCCCCTGCCGGAGTCGCTCCGACTGGGCGTGAAGGCCCGGCGCTTTCAGTTCGAGGTGGAAATCCTCGTCCGGGCGCGATGGGAGGGGATCCCCGTTTGTGAAGCGCCGGTGGGCGTGTCTTATGCGCCGGGAAGAGAACGGGTTTCACATTTTCGGCCCTTTGTCGATTTCTGCCGGAACACCGGAACGTTCACCAGGCTGATTTTCCTGCGTCTCCTGCGTCCGGTCCTTGGTCGTCACGTTCCGGAGGGGCGTTCATGATGATCCCTTCCTTTTCCTTCCGTCGCTACCATTTCCGCTGGTCTCTGATGATCGCCATCGCGGTGGTTCTGGGGGGCGTCCTTCTGTACGTATCCCGCAGCGTCAGGATCCAAACCTATAATTGGGGACAGCTCCCTATTTTCGTGGCGAAAATAGGGAGCTGTCCCCAATTATAGGAGCTGTCCCTCGTATA
>CAZINF010000007.1:0-49478 GCA_964540555.1 uncultured Syntrophus sp.
CCAATGTCTATTTCGAAACGATCTCCGACCTCGATCATGCCGTTTTCAAAAGATCGCAACGCTGGAAACTAAAAAAAGATAAAAGAATTATGTCCACTTATTTAGGTCGTTTGCTATAACTCTACAACGCCGGTTAATGGAATATGAGAGACAATCGCCAATCCGAAAACCTATTGCGATTGACCTCAGAGATGCGTACAAAAGGGCACAAAGTTTTAGGAGGCTAATTACATGGCTTAATGGACCAAGAGGTTAGATAACTTTTTCGAGAAAGGAGACCTGGTTATGAAAAGACCCAAGGACGCAGTGATCCAAACAGGAGTCACCACCAAAGGCAACCGCCGGGTTCAGACACCGGGTTCAGCGGGGGCTGAAACAACCCGGCAACGCTTCCTTGCCGTCGGAACTGCCAACGTGGCCGATGTGCTTGATACTATGGGATATTTCGACCAAGGGCTCTCGTCTGAATTTTCCCCGTACCCTGCCAACGGCGAGAAGCTGGCCGGCTGGGCCTATACCATCCGCGGCCAGATGACTCCTTATGCACTAGAGGGCGGCGACCCGGAAAAGATGGAGGCGTGTCAGGGCGTCACTCCAGGGCAAGTCACCGTTTGGAGCGGTGACGGTGAAGGTATTTGCTACATCGGCGAATTGATCGCATTCGGCATGAAGGAGCGCGGCTGCGTCGGTGCGCTCATCGACGGCGGGGTCCGCGACATCCGCTTGATGGCGGAGCATAAATTCCCCGTGTTCGCGCGCTACCGCACCCCAATACAATCCCTGACACGTTGGAAAGTCAACTCCTGGCAAGTCCCGGTCAGCATCAGCGGAGCTACCTCCAAATGCGTGACGGTTCACCCCGGCGATTTCATCCTGGGTGACGAGGATGGGGTGATCGTGATCCCATCGCAGATGGCCGGCACAGTGCTTGCTGAAGCGGAAGCCCTGACGGAAAAAGAACGACAGATCCGAGCGGATCTGAAGGCGGGCCTGACCCTCGCCGGTGCTTTGGAGAAATATGGCCATGTATGAACACGTCTCGTCTGTATGTTTCGAGCCAGGCATGCATCACGCACCAGTCCGATGGGAAATTGTCTTGACAACCGGGTCCACCTTAATCCAGAGGAGAAAGAAAATGTCCTATCGGATCGGCGTGGACGTCGGCGGGACATTCACGGACCTTGTCCTGCTGCAGGAAGAGACCGGCGAAGTTTCTGAAACCAAGATTCTCACCACCAATCCGAACCCCGCGGCGGGAGTCCTGCAGGCGCTGAAGGCCGCCCTCGCGTGCTCCCCGGCCCTGGGGGAGGAGATCCAATCGATCCTGCACGGAACGACGATCGCCACCAACAGTTTAATCGAGAGAAAAGGGGCCAAGACCGCCCTTCTCACGAGCCAGGGCTTTCGCGACATCCTCGAGATCGGCCGACAGATCCGCCCCAAACTCTTTGACTGGTCCGCCGAAAAGCCTCAGCCCCTGGTGCCCAGGAAATGGCGTTTTGAATTGAATGAAAGGGTCAGAAGCGACGGCTCGATCCTGGCTTCGCCGCGCGCCGAAGAGGTTGCGGAAGTTCTGCGCAGAGTAAAAGCCGAAGGGATCGAGGCGGTGGCCGTTTCGTTCCTCTTCTCCTTTCTAACCCCGAAAAACGAGGAGAGGGTCGGGGCGATCCTCCGGGCTGCCGGCCCCGGCCTGTCCATCTCCCTCTCCTCCCGGGTCCTTCCGGAATACCGGGAGTACGAAAGAACCAGCACGACCTGCGCCAACGCCTTCATCACCCCGGTTCTGAACCGGTACACCGAGAAGATGGAAAGTGACCTCCTTTCCCTTGGCCTGGCGGCCAAGCTCAAATTTCTCCAATCGAACGGCGGCATCGCCACGGCCGAGGCGCTGCGGGAAAACTGGATCACGACCGCCCAGTCCGGCCCCGCCGGGGGCGTAACGGCCGCCGCCTACCTCGCGAAGGTCCATGGGATCAGCCATGCCATCAGCATGGACATCGGCGGAACGAGCTGCGACACCTGCCTGATCCGGGACGGACTGCCGTGTTGGACGACCGAATCCCAGGTCGGCGGGATGCCGATCCGGACCCCCATGATCGATGTGCAGTCCATCGGCGCCGGAGGGGGCAGCGTGATCCACATCGACAGCGGTGGGGCCCTGCGCGTGGGTCCTCGCTCCTGTGGCAGCGATCCCGGTCCCGCCTGTTACGACCGTGGGGGGCGGGAGGCGGCCATCACCGACGCCCACCTGCTGATCGGCACCCTTCAACCCAAGTACTTCCTCAAGAAGGGAATCCAAATCAACCCGGAAAAGGCCAACGCCGCGCTGGCGGGACTGGGCGCATCGATCGGCCTTTCGGCCTCCGAGGCGGCGACCGGGGCCATCGAGGTCATGAACCACAACATCGCCCAAGCGATCCGCATACAGGTGGTGGCCAAAGGCCTTGACCTGGGCCTTTTCGCCCTGATCGCCTTCGGGGGAGCCGGCCCGCTCCATGCCTGCTTCGTCGCCGATCTGCTGGGCATGAAAAAAATTCTCCTCCCGGACTTTGCCGGTGTCTTTTCGGCGCTGGGCGCCGCCCTGGCCGATTACCGCTATGACTTTGTCCAGGCCCACCCGTCAAGGATGGACCGTCTGACGGGGGCAGAGTTGGAAAAGATATTCTCCGCCCTGGAGAGGAAGGGCGAGGACCATCGTCGACATCACCCGAGGCTGCCGCCGAGGATCGACCGTTCTCTGGACCTGCGCTATGTCGGTCAATCCTTCGAGATCAACGTCCCCCTGGACGCGGTCCCCGAAGGGCAGATGATTCTGGGTGATGTGATTGAGCGTTTCCATCGTCTTCATGAGGAGGCCTACGGGTACTGCGACCGCCGCGAGCCTGTCGAGCTGGTCAACCTCCGCCTCAGCTGCTTTGCCATCACCTCGAAGCCTCCGCTCATCCGCAAGAGAGAAGATCCGGGCCGGCAGAACCACGGCACGCTCTCCATCCTTCCCCCCGGCACGCGGCGCATGGAGGAGTACGCCTTACGCGAGCGAATCTTCCTCGGACCCGGAGAGAAGGTCACCAGCCCCGCCATCGTTCTCAGCGAAAATTCGACGGCCATCCTCCCGCAAGGCTGGGAGGGCTCGGCGGTCGAAGACGGGACGCTGATCCTCTGCAAAGGAGGCGCGGCATGAAGATCGATCCCATCAAGCTGGAAATCATCAAGAACTCCCTGATCGGCATCACGGAGGAGATGGGCATCGCCCTCAAAAAATCCTCCTACTCCCCCAACATCAAGACCCGCGAGGACCACACCTGCTCGCTCTTCAACGCCGGTATGGAGATGGTGGCCCAGACAGCCCACCAGATCGGTCATCTGGGGGCGTTCCCCTACATCCTGAAGAACATGATGAAGGAGCACCGGTTCGAGGACCTCAGGCAGGGGGATATCCTCGTCGTCAACGACCCCTACCGCGGCGGGACCCATCTGCCGGACATCATCATGGTCTCGCCGGTCTTCTGCGGCGAACGTTTCTGGGGCTTCGTCGCCAACCTGGCCCACCACTCCGATGTGGGCGGGATGGCGCCCGGCAGCGTCCCCGGGAATTCGACGGAGATCTTCCAGGAAGGGATCCGCATCCCCTCGGTCAAGCTCTTCCAAGCCGGGGTCCTGCAGGAGGACCTCCTCAAGATGATCCTCGCCAACGTCCGCACCCCGAAAGAAAGGAAGGGGGACCTGCAGGCCCAGATCGCCGCCAACAACCTGGCGATCCGCCGCCTGCTCGAGCTGATCGACCGCTACGGTTTCGACGAACTCGCCCTCTACGCCGCGGAGACGATCAACTACGCCGAGCGCCGCATGCGCGCCGCGATCGCCAAGCTACGCGACGGGGTCTACACCGGCGTGGACTACCTCGACGACGATGGGATCACCGATGAGCCCGTGAAGATCGCCGTCACGGTCCGCAAGGAAGGAAGCGAGATCGAGTTCGACCTCTCGGAATCGGCCCCGCAGAGGATGGGCCCCACCAACTGCACATCGGCCATGGCCCTCTCCCTGATCATGTATACGCTCCGCTGCCTTACCGACCCGGAGATCCCCCAGAGCGAGGGGTGCTATCGCCCGGTCAAGCTTACGATCCCCGAGGGCAAGGCGCTCAACTGCAAGTTTCCGGCGGCCGTGGCCGGCGGCTGGGAGATCAGCCGCAGGACGATCGACGCGGTCTCCCGTGCTTTTCTGCAAGCCCTGCCCAACAGGGTCCCGGCCGGATCGAGCGGCGCGATGAACCAGATCACCTTCGGGGGGAAGTTCCCGGGGCGGGACTCCCGCTTCGCCTATTACGAGACGAACGGGGGCGGCTTCGGGGCTCGGCCGGACAAGGACGGGATGGACGGCGTCCACTCCGTCTCCAACACCAAGAACACGCCGGTGGAGGAGCTCGAGCTCTTCTACCCCGTCTTCATACGCCGCTACGCCCTGCGCGAAGACTCAGAAGGACCGGGCAGATTCCGCGGCGGGCTCGGCATGATCCGCGAGATCCAGTTCTTAACCGACGCTGGCTTCGCCGTCATGTCCGACCGTCAGAAGTTCAAACCCTGGGGCGTCGGCGGCGGCGGCGAGGCAGCGGGGACGGAATACTTCCTGATCTCCGGTCCGGAGAAGATCCCCCTAAAGACCAAGACCACGGGCCGGGCCAAGCCGGGCGACACCCTGGTCATGCATTCCTCGGGCGGCGGCGGCTACGGCGACCCGCGCAAAAGGTCAAGGGAGATGATCCGGCGCGATCTGGAGGACGGCAAAATCAGCCTGGAAAGGGCCAGAAAAGTTTACGGCTGGGAAGACTAAACGACCACCAGCTGAAAGCTGGTGGGTTCAAATTCGGCGGGCTGAACCGCCGACTGAAAGAGAAAGCGGCTAAAAGCCGGTGGTTTTTAACCACGGACCGAGCGCCCTTCGGGCGGGCTAAAGCCGTTTCTCGGAGTAATAAAAGGGGGGCACCCGTCAGAGGAGGCATCTTTATGGAGAACATTTTTACGGGAATTTCCATCATTTTTACCCCAATGAACATATTTTTCTGTTTTATCGGCTGTTTTGTGGGAACCCTCATTGGAGTCCTCCCAGGCATCGGGCCTGCTGGTAGTGTCGCACTACTCCTTCCCTTTACTTTTAATCTGCCTGCTGTAACGGGCATCATTATGTTGGCAGGAATCTTCTACGGTTCGCAGTATGGAGGCTCAACCACCTCAATCTTGGTGAATATTCCTGGAGAAGCTGCCTCTGTAGTCACTTGTTTAGATGGGTACCAAATGGCCAGGAATGGGAAAGCAGGGAAAGCCTTGGGAATCGCTGCCATTGGGTCTTTCGTCGGCGGTACCTTTGGTGTGATATTGCTGCAGCTCATGGCTCCACCCATTGCTGTATTTGCATTAAATTTTGGACCGTCCGAGTTCGTTGCCATCATTCTCTTTTCCTTAACCTTGTTGGCGTATCTGGCCTCCGGTTCCATGATCAAGGCTTATGCTATGGCGGCATTAGGAATGATCATCGGCACTGTCGGGATTGATAGTGTTTCCGGGTCCATGCGTTTTACTTTTGGAATCCCTGAATTATACGAAGGCATTGGCCTCATTCCTCTTGTCATGGGTATCTTTGGTGTCGGAGAGATTCTGAACAACATAGAGGAAGTATACAAAAGAGACGTTTTTAAAGCCCAAATTGGGAAATTGCTTCCAAACATACAGGATTTAAAGGATTCTGCCAAACCAATCGCCAGAGGTTCGGTCTTGGGATTTCTCATCGGAATAATACCAGGCCCTGGAAATATTACCTCCTCTTTTGTTTCCTATACGTTAGAAAAAAGATTCTCTAAACATCCGGAGAATTTTGGAAAGGGGGCCATTGAAGGGGTTGCCGGTCCAGAGACAGCCAATAATAGCGCTACGGCTGGAGCTTTTGTTCCTCTTTTGACCCTTGGGATTCCAACCTCTGCAACAATGGCACTTCTCTTGGGTGCCTTGAGGGTTCATGGTGTCATCCCGGGTCCTCTCCTCATTACAGAACATCCAGATATATTCTGGGGGGTGATTCTCAGCATGTACCTTGGAAATATCATGCTACTAGTCTTAAATCTTCCTCTGATCGGGATGTGGGTAAAGATACTGAAGGTACCTTATGGATTCCTTTTCCCCTTGATCCTTCTTTTTTGCCTCATTGGAGTTTACTCCAGTAATATGAGCCTCTTGGAGATCAATATGATGATTTTCTTTGGCGTTCTCGGTTATATAATGAGAAAAACAGGTTTTGAGGCGGCTCCTTTGATTTTTGCTTATATTATGTGTCCCATATTGGAAGAAGCATTTCGGCAATCTTTAATTGTCTCGAGCGGCGACCTCACCATATTTTTTAAGAGACCGATTACCGTAATCGTTTTATCCATCACTTTATTCTTTATCTTCTCTTCAATGTTTGCATCCCAGAAAAGAAAAAAGTTGTTAAAAAAAATCAAAGATACGGATGGCCTGGGGTAGGATTTATATGAAAAGATGTGCAAGTGATTGATTATTATCATCATTCGTTGTTCCCATGCCGGCCATGGGGGGTTAGAAGCAGATTGGATGTTTATAAGTTGTACGAATTTTCGGACGATAGAAATCATCGTAGGTAGGGATGATACAGTGAAACCCTCCATGACGAGCAATCAGGTATCAATGTCGATAGCCTTGAAGGCATTGGAGGTAGTGGGCCCAAGGGGTAGGGAAGACTCTTTCAACAGTATAGATTGCACAAGAGCCAACTAATAACTTTTAAAAGGGGTCCCTTTGTTTTGGGGTAATTCATTATATTAAGGAGGTAGAAAGATGAAAAAGGATAAAAAAATTTTAGGAGTAGTTTTTTTAGTTGTTCTTTGGTGGGGTATGATGTTTGGAGGATTGGCCTTTGCTCAAGAAAAGTTTCCGTCACAACCATTTAAATTTGTTATTTCCTGGACAGCAGGAGGTGGACAGGACATGGTTGCCCGAGGCTTGTCGCCTCTATTGGAAAAAAACTTGGGCCAGAATGTCGTCGTCAAAAATACGTCTGGCGGTGGGGGATCCATTGGTTTTATGGAGATTATGCGTTCCAACCCGGATGGATACACTTTCGGTCAGGCTTCACCGTCAATTAATACTATTCCATATATGATGAAGACAGATGTTTTCTATACTAAATATGAACCTATTGCATATGGTGGTTATTCTCCGGGGAGTATTATGGTTCGAACCGAATCACCTTTTAAAACCATAAAGGATTTCCTCGATTATTGTAAGGCAAATCCTGGAAAAGTAACGGTGGGAAATACAGGGCACGGATCAATAGGACACATGCTGGCCATTAGTATTGAGAAAGCTGCAGGGGTTAAATTTGTCCACGTGCCGTATAAAGGGGGCGCACCAAGCTTCACTGCAGCACTTGGAGGGCATATAGATTGCGTCGCAGCATGGATTGGAGATGCCTTTCCTCTGGTTAGAGGCAATAAATTAAGGGTTCTTGCCGTTTCAGCTCCGGTGAGAAGCAAGTTTGTTCCTGATGTTCCGACATTTAAAGAACTAGGGATGGATTCAGAGGTAGTTACTGGTTATGCTTGGGTTGGACCCAAAGGAATACCAAAGGATAGGATAAACATTCTTTATAACGCCTTTAAAAAGGCGCTTGAGAGTGCTGAGTTTGCCAAGTTTGCCGATGATCAGGGTACGACCATAACCATTAAAAATCCTGAAGAATTCGGCAAGTTTTTGGTTGATCAAGATAAAATGTGGAAGGCATTGATTGAGGGTGCAGGGTTCAAACCTGAGTAAGGTTTGAAAGAATCCTTTATAATCCTTTTGATTGCATAGAAAATAGCTTTCAAATCCCCCCACCCCCTCTTTTCTAAAGGGAGGTGAGAGGGGATTATTAATTTTCATGGTTTTTGCCTGCCTGCGCCTGCTTGTCGGCAGACAGAGCAGGCGCAGGGGTAATCTCATACTATCATGTAAAATTTATTAAAGGAGGCCTTTTATGTATGGATGGCGAGGAAGAATTGGGTTGATTGTTCCATCCTCAAATACAACCTGTGAGATGGAATTTCATCAGATGGCTCCTGAAGGGATATCTGTACAAACCGCCAGGGTTTTCAATCCGGAGGTAACGAAGGAGGAGGAGAAGGAAAAGGCAATGATGCAGATGAGCTCAGAGCTTCTCCGGGCTGCCAAAGAGGTCGCCAGTGTTCAGCCAGGCGTTATTATTTATGCCTGTACGACTGCCAGTTTCATTAAGGGCCCTGGCTATGACAAAGAACTGGGTGATAAGATAAAGGCTGAGACAGGAATCCCTGGTTATTCTACCATTACATCAGTGACGGAGGCTTTAAATGCCTTTGGGTTAAAGAGGGTTGTTCTCGCAACCCCCTATGCCCAGTCCATTGGTGAAAAAGAAACCGAATTTTTACAGAAGGGGATTCCAGGGATGAAGGTCGTAGCCCAAAAACATCTGGGACATGTGGCCAATCTTCCGAAAGGTCGACTGACCCCTCAAGTAGCTTATCAGACGGCCTATGAGATTAATAGGCATGAAGCAGATGGGATTTTTATCAGTTGCACGAATTTTCGGACGATTGAAATCATCGAGCAGTTGGAGAGGGACTGTGGAAAGCCAGTGGTGACGAGTGTTCAAGCCTGTTTTTGGATGGCCCTAAAGGCTCTGGGGGTTGCAGGACCTAAAGGGTTTGGGGGACTTTTCCAAAAATAAAGAGATTTGTGAACAAAATCAAAAAAAGTCATTCTGACTGTAAATGGAGGAATCAAACCGGAGCAGGTTTGGATTTTAAATAAAAAACTTTTAGGAGGTGCAACTATGTACGGATGGCGAGGAAGGATCGGGCTGATTGTCCCGTCCCTAAACACAACCGCTGAAATGGAATTTCATCAGATGGCTCCAGAGGGGGTATCGGTGCATACGGCCCGGGTATTCAATAAAGAGGTGACCAGGGAGGAGGAGAAGGAAAAAGCGATCCTTCAGATGAGCTCAGAGCTATTGAGAGCTGCAAAAGAGTTAGCAAGCGTCGATCCTGGAGTGATTATCTATGCCTGTACGACAGCGAGTTTCATCAAAGGGCCTGGGTATGATAAGGAGTTGGGAGAGAAGATCAAGGGAGAGACAGGGGTGCCTGGGTATTCGACAACAACAGCGGTGGTAGAGGCATTGAATGCATTTAAATTGAGGAAGATCGTCTTGGCGACGCCTTATAACATAGGGATTGGGAAGAAGGAGACGGAGTTTTTATTGAAGGGTATTCCTGGGATGAAGGTGTTGGCGGAGAAGCATTTGGATATTGTGGCTGGATTGCCGAAGGGGGAAATAAGGCCAGAGGTGCCCTATCGAATGGCGCGTGAGATCGATAGACCTGATGCGGATGGGATATTCATTAGTTGTACAAATTTTCGGACGATAGAGATCATCGAGCAGTTGGAGGCGGATACAGGGAAGCCCGTGGTGACAAGCAATCAGGCATCAATGTGGATCGCATTGAAGGCGCTGGGGGTCGCTGGGCCCAAAGGGTATGGAAGACTCTTTCAAAAGTAGCGGCTGCTCAAGAGTTAAATAATAACTTTTAAGAGTGGCCCCTTTGTTTTGGGGTAATTCGTTAAGGAGGTAGAGAGATGAGAAAAAATGATAAATTTTTTAGGAGCAATATCTTTATAAATTGTCTTGACAACCGGGTCTACCTTTAAGTACGCATGAACCGGATGAACCCAAAAAGGGAGCAAGCGTCACATCCTTGTAGACGAGCACGGTGTCCCGCTATCCCCAGTCATAACCGGAGCGAACCGGTATGACGTGACTCAACTGGGTGCAGTCCTTTATAAGCTTACCGTTTTGCCACCAGATGAGACTGAACAAAACCTCTGTGCGAGGTGACAAGGATATCTATTTCAGGATTTTTTCATCGTTAAAAAAAGGTCGGACCAACCGAACAGAGAAAGGGAACCATATGAACAAGATAGATTGTATCAGCGGTTTATTCCTGCTGGTCCTCGGAATTGGCGTTTTTCTGGTGTCGTTTACTTATCCGATCGGGACCCTCCGGACTCCGGGCGGGGGGTTCTTTCCGCTGCTGGCCTCCATTCTCCTGATGGCCCTCGCGGGTGTTATAACGATCCAGGCCTTCATGAAAAAGCAAGGGGAAACCACCCAGCCTTTTTTCTCGGGAAAAGAAGCGCTGAAAAGGGTCCTCATCGGCTTAGTTACCCTGCTGGGATTCCGCTATCTTCTGCCTTTCATCGGATTCGGGTTTTCCGCCTTTCTGTTTGTCCTTTTCCTGGCTAAATACCTGGGACATTACAACTGGAAGGTAAGCCTCCTCTTCTCAGCTCTGACGGCGGTTGCGGCTTACTACTTGTTCCAAGTTTGGCTCAAAGTCCCGATGCCCACGCCTTTTTTAAGGTTTTAGAGAAGGCGTGGGAATTTGTGTGAGTGTTAGCGAGGGAAACCCTGGAAGCGTTTTTTAGGGGGTGTTTGTGCAGGTTTGGGAAGTGATCCATCCCGGCATCCTGACGACCATTCAGGATCGGGGACGCTATGGGTACCAGCAGTACGGCGTTTCGGTCTCGGGGGCCATGGATAAATTTGCCCTGCGTCTGGCCAACGTGCTGGCAGGAAACGACGATGGGGAGGCCGCCCTGGAAATCACCATCGTCGGACCCAAGTTGCGGGCGTTGCGGGCCTGCAGGATCGCCATTACCGGCGCCGACCTTTCCCCGCAGATCAACGGCCGCCCGCTCGCCACGTGGCAACCCACCGAGATGCAGGAGGGGGATGTGCTCTCCTTCGGTACGGTCAGGAGTGGCTGCCGGGCCTACCTGGCCGTTTACGGGGGGATCGAAGCGCCGCTGACTATGGGCAGCCGTTCAACCCACATTCTTTCCAAATTGGGAGGGCTCAATGGCCGGGCGCTGGTCAAGGGGGACCGGCTCTCCATCCGAAACACCGGCGGGAGTCGCCGCCGGCTTAATCCGGACTTCTCATTGCGCCGGGAGCAGATTCCTTCCTATGGAAGAGAATGGCAGGTTCGGGTGATCCCGGGGCCCCAATCCGACTACTTCACACGCCAGGGGATCGTCACCTTCTATAGCGCGGAGTACGACATCAGCCCGCAGGCGGACCGGATGGGCTACCGGCTGAAGGGGCCGAAGATCGAACATAAAGCGGCGGCCGACATCCTGACCGATGCCACCCCCCGGGGGTCGGTGCAGGTGCCGGGCGACGGGAACCCCATCATTCTGCTCACGGATGGGCAGACCACGGGAGGATATTCCAAGATCGGGGTCATCATATCTCCGGACCAGGACCGCCTCGGCCAAGCCCGCCCTGGTGACAAGATCCGATTCCGCAGAATAGGAGTCGTCGAAGCCCAGCGGATCATCCAAGAAGAGGAAGAAAGGATTCAGGAGATCAAGAGGGCCTCCCTGATCACGATATGAATATGTACAAGCGCACCCGGTATCTGGTCGTCGGTGATAAAGGTCTTTCGGTGGAGTTCGGCAACGCCCTGAGCGAAGCGATCAACCTCCGGGTCCAGAAACTCTGGGTTTCCCTGAAGGAGGCCCGGCTGGCCGGGATCATCGAAGCTTTCCCGACGATTCGTTCCCTCTTCGTTTATTACAATCCCCTGGAGATCGGAGTCCAGCAACTCATCCGGGAGCTGAAACAGATCGAGTCTCGGATGGGGGAGATCACCTTGCCCCCATCGCGGCTGTTCGATGTACCTTGCCTGTATGGGGAAGAATTCGGGCCCGATCTTGCGGTGATCAGCGAGATCCTTCACCTGCCGTCGGAGGAGATCATCCTGATTCATAGCGGCAAGGAGTATTTAATTTACGACACGGGGTTCATTGGCGGCTCGGCCCATTTCAAGATTCCACCTCCGTTGGATTCGCTGCCGCGCAAAAAGACCCCCAATCTTGGGGTCCCGGTCGGGGCGGTGCTGGTGGCCGGCGGCATGGGAAGCGCTTTTAAACCGCTGGCTGGACCGACTGGTTGGTACTGGATCGGGACCTCGCCGCTGCAGCAGTGGTTTCCGGAGAAAGACCCTCCGCTGTTGATCAACCCGGGGGACCGGATAATTTACAGGTCCGTCGATCGGGAGGAGTTTTTCAATATCAAGAAGCTGGTCGATGAGGGGCGCTATGACCCCATCTTTTCAACTGAACATCCCAAGGAAACGGGATAATAAAATTTTCCGCGAATCACTTACACTGGACACCGAATACTGACAATGTTTTTCAAAGGAGGTTTACGATGGGAAAAATCGATATCAGCGCGGATATGGGCGAAAGTTTCGGTCGTTGGAAGTTGGGGTTTGATGAAGAACTGATGGAGTACATCTCATCGGCCAACATCGCCTGCGGCTTCCACGCCGGAGACCCACTCGTCATGCGCAACACCGTGCGCCTGTGCAAGAAGTACGGGGTCAAGGTAGGGACCCATGTGGGCTTTCCGGACCTGGTGGGCTTCGGCCGAAGGTTGATGGCCCTGACACCCGAAGAGTACCTCTATGACTCCCTTTACCAGGGGGGGGCGCTGCAGGCGATCGCTCGGTCGGAAGGGGAAGAACTCCAGCATTTCACTTGGCATGGCAGCGCCGGGACGACTTTTTACAGCGACAATGAAGAGATCGCCCGGGCCGGAGCCCAGGCGGTGGCGATGCTGGACAGGAACCTGATCGTCCCCGTCATATATGGGCCTAAGGGCGACCTGCTTGCCCGGGAAGTGGAGAAGTTTGGGCTGAAAGTGGTCAGAAAATTCTTTGCGGACCGGGCGCTGGACGCCAACGGCATGCTGGTATCGCGGAAAAAACCGGGGTCTGTAATCAAGGACCCGGAGGTGTGCGCGGACCGGGTCCTGCATATGATCCACGAGGGGAAGGTGAAGGATTACGACGGCAAGGAAATCAAGGTCTCCGGCCACACGATCATGGTTCACGGGGACACCGATACTGCTGTCAAGGTGGCCAAGACGATCCGTAAAAAGCTTGACGCTGCTGGCATCCAAGTTGTCCCTATGAAGGAATTAGTCTAATGATTAAATCTTGCAGGCGGCTAAGAACCCTTCGTGAATAGCCTCAATGGCTTTCCGGGGGTTGACGCAGTCGCCGACGGCATGAAATTCAGTCCCTGATTTTTTCAGGGTTTCCTCTAGGGTTCTGTCAGACGCCACCCCAGTGGCAAGCACGACAGTATCCGCAGGGAGAATTTCTCGGCCTTCTTTGAACGCTATTTGCACCCCTTCCGCAAGAATGGCTTTCGCTTTGGTGAGAACCCGGATTTTTATCCCTTGCTCGCCGAGGCGCCGGAGAAGAAGTTTGCGGGTCATCCCCTCCTCATCGCGGGCAATTTCCTTATCCATTTCCACCAGCGTGACCTCTTTCCCTTGTTGAGCAAGGAAATCCGCCGTTTCCGCGCCCACAGCCCCGCCGCCGATCAGGGCGACGTTTTTGCCAACCTTTTCGGGAAAGGCGAGGGCTTCCCAAGCCGTCAGAACCTTTTCCCGGTCTGTACCCGGAATCCCGGGCCTTTGGGGAAACGCTCCGCTGGCGAGGATTATGACCTCGGCGTCAGCCGCAGATATTTTTTCAGGGGTGACCTCCTGGCGGAGTCTTATTTTCACCCCGGCTTTTTTCAACTGGCGGGTGAGAAAATCCAGGTAGACCTTGATCTCCTCCCGGCAGGGGGCAAGGGACGCCAGATGGAACTGACCGCCCAGATGATCTTTTCTTTCCCAGAGAGTGACGTCATGCCCCCGCAGGGCGGCAATTAAGGCAGTCTCCATGCCCCCTGGGCCTCCGCCGATGACCCAGACTTTTTTGGGGACAGGGGCCGGTTTTATTCGGCGCTCCAGCTCATAGCCGGCGGCCGGGTTCACCATGCAGGTGATTGATTCTCCCTGATATAGCCTCTCCCGGCACCCTTGGAGACAGCCAATGCAGGGCCGGATGTCCTCCGCCTTTCCTTGCCGCGCCTTCCGGGGAAAAGCCGGGTCCGCCAGCAGTGCTCTTCCCATGGTGATCAGGTCGGCTTTCCCTTGCTGCAGGATTTCCTCGGCCATCCCGGGATCAACAATCCTCCCGACTGCGGCCACGGGAATGGAAACGACCTTTTTCACAGCTTCAGCCAGGGGCACGAGGCATCCCCGGGGAATGGCCATGGGCTGCAGCTCCATCTCCTGCGTCTCGTGCGTACCTCCCGATACAAGGATGGCATCGATGCCCCACGATCCCAAATGTCGGGCTATTTTCTGGCCATCCTTTACGCTTAGGCCCCCAGGAATAAATTCAGTGGCACTGATTCTCACCATGATGGGAAAATCCTTGCCTACGGTTTCCCGGCAGCGATGAATGATCTCTTTCAGAAACCGCAGGCGGTTTTGGAACGTCCCGCCGTACCTGTCTTGACGGGTATTCGAACAGGGAGAAAGAAATTGGTGTATTAAGTACCCATGAGCCGCATGAATCAGGATGGCATCAAACCCGGCTCCCACAGACCGCCGGGCTGCCTGGCCGAAGGCTTCGATTAGCTCTTCGATCTCGACGATTTTCAGGGCACGGGGAACGATTCCTTCCATGGCAGGTGCAATGCTTGAGCAGGAGACCGGAAATATGCCGTTCAGGGCCAGGGCATTGATCTGGCGTCCGGCATGATGGAGCTGAGCGGAGATTTTGGCTCCCTGTGAATGAACCTGCTTGATCAGTTCCTTGAGGCCCGGAATCAAACGGTCCTCATGAAGTCCCAACCGGCGGATTCCTCCTCGGCCCGATGGGTGGACATAGCCCGATTCAATGATGATCAGTCCCACACCTCCACAGGCTCTTTCGACATAATAATCGATAAGCCGGGACGTGACAGCGCCGCTTTCATCTGCAAAATGGGTGGCCATGGGGGCCATGGCGATGCGGTTTTTCAAGCGAAGATGGCCGATGAAGAGGGGAGAAAAGAGTTTTGAGTATTTCATATTCTCTTTCCTTCTTTGTAAAGGCAACGGATATGGTTTTTACACGAGACGTTCCCCCGGGAGCAGGGGATAAGGTTTCGAGGAAGGGGGCTCAACCCCGCTTCTTTGACTTCCTGATAGAGGCTGTCGATCTTGAGAATCTCTGTTTGAGGTCCTTCGATCAGTAAGGTGGAGCTTCCTTCTGCTCCCAGGATTCCTCCTTTGCCAATCACCCATACTTTTACCTTGGCCAGGGTTTCGAGAGCCTCAACTTCCGTAAAGACCCTGCCGAAGATTGGAATCAGGCCCACGGACATGCCGTAGGAGATATCTACCTTCCTACTTCCCAAGATTGGAAGGAGATCCATGATGCTCCCGGGAACCAATTTTTCCAAACCGGCAGCGATCAGGAAGGGGACCCCTTCGATCAGCAGGGATTGAAATGAAGGCAGGCCCTGGCCCCCGGCATAGGAGCCCGCCATAATGGCGGCATGGCCATGGATATCGATAGCATTCGCCCCAGTAACGACCAGGTCTTCCGGGGTGAAGTCCAATGTTTCTTTCTCCCAAGCTTCCCGTGTTTCCAGGGGAATAATTTTTTTTCCCACAAGAATAAGGGAATGAGGAAGGGGAATTTCATTTTGGAATTTGGAAGTCTGTGTTCCTTTGGGGGTGATCATTCCGGAAATCTTCAGAGGTTTTCCGCAGAGCTCTTCCGAAATCGCCGAGACCGTTGTTCCGCCCTTCAAAAGAATTTTTCCGTTCCGCTGGGCCTTCCTTACTAGCGGATGAAGTCGGATCCCCCAGGCAATGATTCTTTTGCCCTCCTGAGAAGTCAGGGTGATTTGAATCCGCATCGTAATTTATTCCTTATTCTCTTTCGATGATAAAGTTCAGGTGATCGTCCACGGTGACTCGGGAGTGTAAGCCGACAATCGTGGTTGACTCCCGCTCCTCGATAATCGCCGGCCCATCGAAAGCGTCCCCCGGCGCCAAACTGTAGCGGTCGTACACCGTCGTTTCCACAAATTTACCCTGCTCCGGAAAATAGGCGCTCCGCTTTCCTTTGATCCCCGAGCGCTCGGCCGCGACCTTCTTTCCCGAATAGTGGATGCTCAGCTGCGGCGCGGCGCAGCTGGCCCGCAACCTCCAGGTCAGTCCTTGGATCGGCGTTCCGGTCAGGTGGCGGCCAAAGGAACGGTCGTAGGCCTGATAGAAATCCTCTACGATCTTTGGCAGACTTCCCAGGCCGATCTTTCCCGCGGGGATGACAGAGGGGATCTCATAGAACTGCCCATAATAGCGCATGTCGGCCGTCCGTTCTAAGATGATCTCTTTCCGTTCCACCCCCGTGGCGGCCAGCGCCTTGGCGGCGGCGCTCTCCATCTCCTCGAAGATCCGGTTCACATGGGCCCAGTCCAGCCTGTCCAGCCGAACCATGTAGCTGCGCACGTAGTCCACGGCCATCGGCGCGACGAGGAAACCCAGCGCGGAGGCCGTGCCGGCGGCCGCCGGGCAGATGATCTTTTTCAGTTTCATGATCTCGGCGATGCGGAAGGCATGGATCGGCCCGGCCCCGCCGAAGGCGATCAGCGCGTAGTTGCGGGGGTCCTTGCCCCGCGCGGCGATGTGAATGCGTGTCGCCGTGGCCATGTTCTCGGTGACGACCTTGTTGATCCCCATGGCAGCCTCCTCCACGGTGATCTTGAGCGGGTCGGCCAGCTTCCTCTTCATCACCCGGCGGGCGGCTTCGATGCTCAGCGACATCTCCCCGCCGAGGAAATAGTCGGGGTTCAGATAGCCAAGGATCAGCGCGGCGTCGGTGACCGTCGGGTCCTGACCGTTGAAACCGTAGCAGGCCGGCCCGGGAGAGGCGCCCGAACTCTCCGGCCCGACCTTCAGCAGACCCAGGCGGTCGATGTAGCCGATCGACCCGCCGCCGGCACCGATCTCGATCATCTCGATCGACGGGATCTTCAAGGCGAAGCCGGAACCCTTCTGGAACCGGCTGATCCGGGCCGCCTCGAACTCCCGCGAGAGGGAGGGCTTGCCGTCGTGGATCAGGCAGATCTTGGCCGTGGTCCCGCCCATGTCGAAAGAAACCAGGTCCTTGATACTCATGAGGCCGGCGTAATAGCTGGAAACAAGCGCCCCCCCCGCCGGCCCCGATTCGCAGAGGCGGATGGGGAACTGCTCGGCCAGCCGCACGCTGGTGATCCCGCCGCTGGAGATCATGATGTACAGGGCCCCGCCGAACCCCTTGGCCTTAAGTTGCTCGTCGATCCGGCGCAGGTACTGCTTCATCAGCGGCTGCACGTAGGCATTGGCCACCGTGGTCGAGGTGCGCTCATACTCCCGGATCTCCGGGTTCACCTGGCTCGACAGGGAAAGATGGAAACCGGGAAACTCCTTGCTCAGCAGCGCCTGGATCTTCTGTTCGTGATCCGGGTTCATATAGGAATGGAGCAGGCATACCGCCACGGCGCGGACCCCCTGCTCCTGGAAAAAGCGGGCGATCCCGCGGACCTCCTCCAAGTTCAGGGGCAGGATGGCCTCGCCCTTCTGGTTCATCCGCTCCGCCACTCCGCAACGTAGCTGCCGGGGCACCAGGGGCTGGGGTTTGTCCATCTGCAGGTCGTAGAGTTCGTAGCGGAACTCGTTGCCCATCTCCAGGACGTCCCTGAACCCTTTGGTCGTGATCAGGCCGGTCTTGGCCCCCTTCCTCTCTATGAGCGTGTTGGTCACCAGGGTGGTGCCGTGGATGGCGATGACCACCTCGCCCGCCGCGATCCCCGTCTTGCGCAAAATCTCGGTGAAACCCTCCACGACCGCCCGCGAGGGGTCGTCCGGGGTTGTGAGGCACTTGCCGACCTCCATCCACCCTTTCGCGTCGTCCAGCATGACGAAGTCCGTAAAGGTCCCGCCGATGTCGATTCCCAGCTTATATCTGTTCATGGGTCAATCCCTCTTTTTTTCTTTTCCCGCCGCATCCCCTTCCCCCAGAAGATGGCAAGAGCAACGTCATCGTCGCGGTTTCACGCCTCAATCCCCAATCCGCAACCGTCAGTACCCATTTTAAAGTCCGTAATCCTTCCGCGCCGCTTCGGCGGAAATCAGCCCTTCCCGCAGATCCTCCTCCACGGCGGCGCGATCCCGTTCCCTCGGGGGGAAGAACCCTCCCCCGCCGGCGTAGTTGATGTGCAGTTTGTCCCCCGGCTTCATGTAGTTCGTGGATTTAGGATGGATGAACTCCCCTTCGTTCCTGACGATGCGGTTCGGGGCGCCGGCCAGCCCGCCCATGAATCCCTGCGCCGGGTGATCCTTGCGGTCCGTCAGCAGGGAGATGCGGATCGGCTCGGGCCCGATCATCTCGACGACGATCTGCTGGCCCAGCCCCCCGCGGAATTTTCCGGGCCCGCCGGAATCCGGGATCATCTCCTTTTTCCAAAAGAGCAGCGGCATGATACTCTCTTGAATTTCGATCGAGCCGCAGCTGCTGTTGGTCGGGTAAGGGATGCAGGAGAGCCCGTCCTTGTTGGGCCGGGCGCCCATGCCCCCGTTGGCAAAAAGGACGGAGGAGAACTTTTCCCGGTCCATCCCCAGGCCCGTGAAGAGGACCCGCAGCGTGGGCTGACTGCCCGAGTCGGCGATCACCCGGTCCGGTATCGCCGGGGCCAGGGCTCCGAAGACCGCTGTGCTCAAAAAATGCCCGATCAACTGGCGGGCATTGCACGGCGCCGGGTAGCGCGGGTTGAGGATGGAGCCCTCGGGCGCCTTCACGGTGATCGGCCGGTAGGAGCCTTCGTTCTTCGGGGTCAGCGGGTCCAGGGCGCATTTGATCGGATAGGTCGTGTAGGAATCGGTATAGGCCATGACGCAGTTCAAACTGCGGTCGATCTGCGGGGAGGTCCCTTCATAATCCACCTCCAGTTCGCTTCCCTTGACCGTGATCTTGCATTGAATGCGGATCGGGGCGTCAAACCCGTCCAACTCCACCGTCTTCTCGTACACCCCGTCGGGAACGTTCCGGATGGCCTGGCGCATGATCTGCTCGGCCTTGTCCTGGATGACCCGGGATAGATCGTTGAGATCATCCAGCCCCGCCTCTTCCAAAAATTCGAGGAGCCGGTTCTTGCATGTGGTCTGCGACATGATCTGGGCCTCCAGGTCCCCCATGACCATGTCGGGGACCCGGACGTTCCCCCGGAGGATCCTGACCAGGGTTTCGTTGATCTTCCCCGCCTCGTAGAGCTTTACCGGCAGGATCCGGATCCCTTCTTCAAAGAGCTCCCGGGCGTCGGCCGACCAGATTGTCCCGCCGATGTCCGGGGAATGTGCAATCGTCCCGGCGAAAGCGACCAGCTTCCCCTTGAAGAAGATCGGCATGGCCATCGTGATATCGGGGAGATGGCCCGAGGCCAGCCAAGGATCGTTGGTCATGATCACGTCCCCTTCCTGCCACTGGTCCTGCGGGTATTCCCGCAAGAAATGCTTCATCGTCCGCGGGACGGTGGCGATGAAGGAGGGGATGCTGGCCGTGTTGTTCACGAGGCCGTCCCCGTCGGCCGTCGTCAGCATGCAGGCGTAGTCGTTCGACTCCTTGACGATCGTCGAAAAGGAGGTCCGGACCAGCGTGGCCGCGGCCTCGTCGACCACACTGATCAAACGGCTCCACATGATCTCCAGACTGATCGGATCAAATTCCCTTGGCATGAATCTTCTCCCTCTCTTGGGATGGCTTCGCAAAAAAGTCCAACAAGAAGGATCCCCATGACGGGAAACCCTTCCCTGACGAACCAGATCGTTAGTTGTGCGCCTTTGACAGTGAGACTGATGCCAGGAGGATCAGAAGCGCCCGAGATCATTCCGGCTTGAATCCGCCAAAATCAATGATCCTTTTCCACTGTTTGTCCTGAGCTTCCAGATAGGCCATCAGCCCTTCCGGCCCCATGTACTCGATCATCCCGCCTTGTTTGGCGTAGAAGGCCTTGAACGCCTCCGAGTTCATGGCTGCTTTGAAGGCGTCATGCAGGACCTTGATCCGATCTTTCGGGGTGCCATTGGGAACGACGTACCCGTACCAGGTCCCCACATCCAAGTCGAACCCGAATTCCTTGAAGGTCGGCACATTTGGAATCGCGAAGTTTCTATTGGCCGAGCTCACGGCCAGGATCCTGAATTTCTCCCCTTCAACGTAAGGCAAAAGGGTCGAGATCTCGGCGAGCGTGGCGTCCACATGCCCCCCGAGAAGGGCCGCAACACACGGGCCGCTTCCCTTGTAGGGAATGTGGGTAAATTTAACGCCCGCGGCCATCTCGATGCCCACGTTGCCGATGTGGTACATCGCCGCGTGGCCGGAGTTGGCCATATTGACCTTGCCCGGGTTGGCCTTGGCGTAATCGATGAATTCCTTGAAGGTCTTCCATGGCGAGTCGGCCTTGACCGCCACGCCGGCGGGGACGATTACAGTCGTGATGATCGGCTCGAACTTCTTGAAGCTGATCCCGGTCTTGGTCGTGTACTGGGTCACGACCAAACTGGGGTTGACGATCCCCACGGTGTAGCCGTCCGGGGGCGCGTTGGCCACGAAGTTCCAGGCGATCGTGCCGCCGCCGCCGGTCTTGTTCACGATCATCGCTCCCCCACCGAGCGCCTTTTCAAAGGCCGGCTGCAGCGTCTGGGCGTTGAGCGTCCCCCCTCCTCCCGCAGCCCAGGGGATGATCAACTGAATAGGCCGGTTGGGAAATTTCTCCTGAGCCGCTCCCCATCCGGTCGATAAAAACAGGAGAATCCCCACAACCACCAGAATGGAACAAATTCGTTTTCGAGAAATCATTTTGTCCTCCTTATGATAAAAAGTGAAAAACCGTGTCAACCCTCATCGATTTTTTCCAGAAACCGCTTTCTTTTCTCCTTGATGCCGCTAAAGATGTTTATGAATACGAACAGAAAGGCAATAGCGAGAATCGTTGCCGAAATGGGCCGTCTGAAGAATATGGAAAAGTTTCCGTGAGATTTGATCAGGGACTGGCGAAAAGCCTCCTCCAGGAAGGGACATAAAATGTAAGCCATGACCAGAGGGGCCGGCTCAAACCCGGTCTTTTTCATCAGGTATCCCACCAGCCCGAAAAAGATCATGACGTTCACATCCACCAGACTGTTGTTGTTGGCATACGCCCCCACGAAGCAGAAGAAGAGAATGATGGGGAAAAGGATGCCGTAAGGAATCTTGAGGACTTTTACCCATAAACCGATCAGGGGCAGATTCAGGACGAGCAGCATGATATTGCCGATGTACATGCTGGCGATGGTTCCCCAGAAGATATCAGGGTTGTTTTTGATCAAGAGGGGACCCGGGGTCACGCCATGGATGATCAGAGCCCCGACAATCACCGCCATCACCGCGCTGGTGGGAATCCCGAGGGTCAGAACCGGGATGAAGTTTCCGGCGCAGGCGGCGTTGTTCGCCGATTCCGGCCCGGCAACCCCCTCGATGGCCCCTTGGCCGAATTGTTCTGAATGTTTGGAAAGACGCTTCTCCACGGCGTAGGAGATAAAAGAGGAGATGGTATTGCTGGGCCCTGGGATCACGCCCATTAAAAACCCTATTCCGGTTCCCCGGGCGATGGGCATGATGGAACGTTTCCAGTCTTCCCGGTTGGGCAGGAGTCCCTTGATCTTGGTCACAAAAATGTCGCGGGTAATCACCCGTTCAATGTTGAGCAGAACCTCGGCCACTCCGAATAAACCCATCAGCACAGGCACCAGGCCGATCCCGTCATAGAAATCCGGAATGCCAAAGGTAAAGCGTTGAATACCGACGATGTCGATCCCAATCATCCCGATGAAGAGCCCGATCAGGGCGATGATGAAGGCTTTAAGCAGGGATCCCGAGCTCAGGTAACTCAAAATGGTCAGGCCCAGGACCATGACTGCGAAGATCTCCGGAGGGCCGAACTTCAACGCCAATTCCGCGATCGGAGGGGCCACGAGCATCAATAAAACGACACCCACCGTTCCTGCGATAAAGGACCCAAAAGCGGAAATACCCAAAGCGCTGCCCGCTCTTCCCTGCCTGGCCATCTGATAACCGTCGATGCAGGTGATAGCGGCCGCCGCTTCACCGGGGATGTTGACCAGAATGGCCGTCGTCGAACCACCGTACATGGCCCCGTAAAAAATGCCAGAGAGCATGATGATCGCCGAGGTCGGAGGAAGGTTGAAAGTGACCGGCAGCAGCAGAGCGATAGTTGCGGCGGGCCCGATACCAGGCAGGACCCCGATCAGGGTGCCCACGAAGCAGCCGACTAGACAGAGGGCCAGATTCAAAGGCGTGATTGCGATGCTGAATCCCGTCAGCATATTGGAGAAGATGTCCATGGCGTCAGAACCTTAAGATGGGCAAAGGCATAGGGATTTTCAGCCAAACCTGGAACAGGTAGTAGGCGACGAGAGCCATAACCAGGGCATAGAAGATGCTCGTCTTCCACCCATACCCCCCTAGGAACTTGATGAGGAAGAGGATGAAAATACCGGTGGAAGGAGCGAAGCCAACGACCGGCAGGAGATACCGGTACCCCACCAAGCCCGCAAACCCCAGGAGAATTCTCCGGGGCGCGCCTTTCTCCGGGAAAAACGGGGTTGGAGCAACCTCTTTGCCCCTCTTGGACAGGAAGACTTGAAGCGTGAGGATCGCCGATAGACCTATCAGGAGAAGCGAGACGATGAGGGGAAATAGCCCGCCCCCCGGTGTCCGGAAAGTCCCGATGGGGTAAGTCAGGGACTTTAAGAACACAGCCGTCCCTAAAATAAACAGGAAGATCCCGCTGATGCAATCAAGAGTCTTCATCCATTTCCCCTGGTTAATTTTTTTTCTTCGAGTAAGGCATCCAGGGAGGCGCCGGAAGTTTCGATCATCTTTTGAACATCCTTCTAATTGTGAACTTATTATATTAAGACATTGCTTTCGAGGGTCCGAAGTATAGGGAGGCTGTTTTTGCTTGTCAAGGGATATCTGGATTCTGGTCAGACCTACAGAGGATCAATTTAATTAATGGGCTTAAATCCACTGGCATCCCAAATCTTTTTCCAAAGCTTATTCTGTTCATCCATAAAAGCGCCAACCTGTTCATAGGCCATGTCCATTACCACTCCTCCCTGCTTTCTATAGGCTGCCTTGAACTCCTCCGAGTCCATCCCTGCCTTGAAGGCATGATACAGTATTTTGATCCGGTCTTTGGGAGTCCCTTTAGGAACGCCATAGGCATACCAAGTTCCCGCATCCACATCAAACCCATGTTCTTTAAATGTAGGTATCTCAGGCATGGCAAAGTTTCTCACAGGAGAAGTGACGGCCAAAACTCTGAACTTTTTTGCCTCAATATAAGGAAGTAAGGTAGCTATTTCAATCAAAGAAGCATCTGCATGCCCGCCGAGCATTGCTGTAATACATGGGCCGCTTCCTTTAAAAGGCACATTGGTGAATCTAACACCCGTCGCCAACTCGATCCCTAAGATCCCAATATGGTACATGGCTGCATAACCGGAATTGGCCATCTGAATTTTCTCCGGATTAGCCTTTGCATAATCAATAAATTCCTTAAAGGTTTTCCAGGGGGCCTCTGTCCTAACAACAATCCCTGCCGGAATACCGACTGTGTTGACGATGGGATCAAACCTTTTATAACTGACTCCGGTCTCTGTGGTGTATTGGGTTATGATGAGGCTTGGATTGATATGAGCCACGGTATATCCGTCTGCAGGAGAGTTGGCGACGAAATTCCAACAAACCGTTCCCCCTCCTCCAGGTTTATTGACTATGTTCACCCCAACTCCAAGGACTTTCTCCATAGGCTTTTGCAGAAGCTGTGCGTTGATGGTCGACCCTCCCCCTGGTGCCACGTGAATGACAATGGTGACAGGTCTTGTTGGAAATTTCTCTTGTGCAGAAAGGGTTCCATTAATAACAAATAAGAGAATTCCTATGAACAAAAAACTCCAAAATCTGACCTTAAATTTTCTCATTTTGCACCTCCTAAAATATTCTTTGATATTTGATAATTTGAGTTGAGTAGACCGGTTTCTTCCGATGTCAGTTCATCAAGAGCCTGCTTGAGGCGGGACATTCCCGTTTCCAGGATCTCCATGGATGTGGCAAAGCAGATGCGGAAATGCTTCTGGCCGCCAGCGCCAAACTCCGTGCCGCTGCGGACCATGACCCCTTTATTGAAGAGGTATTCCGTCATCTGTTGGCTGGTCAGAGAGTGTTCAAACCGGGGGAAGAAATAAAAAGCCCCTTCGCAGGGCGGTGTGGTGAGTCCACTAATTTCCTTTAACTTCTTCTCGACCAGAACCTTCCGTTTCTCATATTCCTGCAGCATCGTCTTGACGCAATCCTGGGAACCGGCGGCGGCGGCAACACACGCCATCTGGGCGGGTACATTAGGGCAGACTGTTATCGCCTTGTGGAAGGTGACCATATCTTTGATAAGTGGAGTATCCGCCACCATGTACCCCACCCTCCAGCCGGTCATCGCATAGGTTTTGGAGAAGCTGTTCAGCAAAATCGAGCGGTCCCGCACTTCCTCAATCTGGCAGATCGAAAGGAACTTGATCCCGCTGTAGAGGAGCTTGCAATAGACTTCGTCAACGACCAGGAGGAGATCCTTCTTCACAGCAAGCAGAGCCAGATCCCGCATTTCATCCTCCCGCAGAACCCGGCTGGTTGGGTTACCGGGACTGGAGATCAATATCATCTTGGCCTTATTGGAAATGCTTTTCTCCAGTGCCTCGAAATCGATATGAAAGTCTTTTTTGAGGGGGACGAAGACCGGGGTTCCGCCGAAGAGGGCGACGGAATCTGCATAGGCCGAATACTCCGGGTCCGGTATCAGCACCTCATCCCCGGGATTGAGATAGGTGGCGTTGATGGTATGAATGGCCGCGATCCCGCCCGAGGTGATCAGCACATTCTCCGGCTTCCTTTCCACGCCGAAGTCCCGCTTTAGGCTCAGACAGACAGCCTCCCGCAGCGCCGGTTCTCCATAGGCATTGCCGTAATGGGTGTAATTGTCCCGCATGGCCCGTGTGGCCGCTTCCTGAATATGGGATGGGGTTGGAAAATCCGGTTCTCCCATCTCTAGACGGATGGCGCCTTGGGGGATGACCAGACTTCGCTGGGAACGTTCAGATCCTGACAGTCGTTTCACGCGATCAGATTTTTCAAGCATCCTTCTTTCACCTATTTTAAGGTCATTGTGTCAGCAGATGTTTTTTCATGAACAAACCCCAGTAGCGGAAATGGTTATTCAGGGGGCAGAACGATCGTATCTCTGTTCTGATCTCTGATTGGTACTTAATGAAACATTCCTCCCGCACGAGATGAAGTTTAAGATGAAAGGTCTTGTATGTCAACGAAAATATACCCCCCCTTCAGAATTCCATTCCGGATACGATGCTCGTGTCAATCGACCGCTTTCAATCCCGCAGTGGGGCGGAATGAGATCAGAACAGGGGATAGGCGAAGACCCCACGATGAACCGCCTCGAGGCGATTGCCGCGGCCCTCCTCGGTAAGGATAAGGCTCTCTTCGTGCCCAGCGGCACGATGGGGAACGTGGTGGCGCTGATGACCCACTGCTGCAGGGGAGATGAAGTCGTCGTTGGCGAAAAAGCCCACGTCTTGAATAACGAGAAGGCCATTTTTATGGGAGAGTTTTTTGGTTTGATCCCCGTCACAATCCCCGACCCAGCGGGGAAGCTGGATCTGGCCTTTCTGGAAAAAGCGGTGAAGACCAGGCCGATCCGTCTTGTCTGCGTGGAGAACACTCACAACTTTGCCGGGGGGGCGGCCGTTCCACTGGAGCACCTGCAGGAGGTGCAGGCGCTGGCCCACGCCCACCGGGTCTCCGTGCACATGGACGGCGCCCGGCTTTTCAATGCCGCCGTGGCGCTGAAGATCGAGGCCCAGGTTTTGGCCGCTACGGTCGATTCGGTGATGTTCTGCCTTTCCAAGGGATTGAGCGCCCCGATCGGCTCGATGATCGCCGGGACCGGGCCGTTCATGCAGCGGGCCTGGGAGCGGCGCAAGCTGCTCGGCGGGCAGATGCGCCAGGCCGTACAGACCATCAGCCTGTTCTGGAAAGAAAGTCGCAGGGATGTGGCCTGACTTAAAGAGAATGCACGGAGCTAAAGAAACTCTATAGATACATCCAAAGTCGGCAGGACGCGCAAACGGACCTTTCCGAAGAGTTGCGGTTTATACGACGGTCAGGAGGATATAGGCCATCGAGAAGCGGCCGCTTTCGGGGATGAAGCAGAGAAGCTTCTGTCCCTCCTTGAGCTTTCCCGAATGAAACAGTTCCTCCAGGATGACATAGATGGAGGCCGATCCGGTGTTCCCCTTATAGGCCAGGTTGGTAAACCACTTCTCGTAGGGAATAGCGAACCCAATGTCCTCCATGGCTTTGAACACTTTCTCCTTGAAGAAATCCGAGGAATAGTGGGGAAGAAACCAATCCACCTCATCGGCTTTCAGGTTTCGCTTCTTGATGGTCCGTACCAGGGCCATGTCCATCGCAACCTTGACGATCTCCTCATTGAGAATGCCTGTATCCTGTTTCAGGGCAAAATAGTTTTTATCGAGGGCTTCCCTGGGGGAGTCGAGCTGGCGCCAGCCTGTAACCGATCCGTCATCGTTCTTTACGGCCCCCATATGCATGCACACTTTATATTGACCGGCGTACGAGACGTGGTCGATCCAATCCACCCTTAACGATATCCGCTCCGGGTTTTTTTTCGATGACATAAATATCGCCCCGGCGGCGTCGGAGAGCATCCAGCGAAGGAACTCCGATTCGAAGGCCAGAACGGGATGCCTACTTCCATCACCGTCACCCGGCAAATGTTCGAAGAACTTCGACCGGATAAGCGAGGACGCGAGTTCGGATCCCGTCGCAACGGCGTTGTCGCTGAAACCAAGGGCCACATTCATGAAGGCATATTTGAAGGCGGTCATTCCGCAAAGGCAGATCCCCGCGGTGGAAATGACTTCACAAGGGGAAGAACCCAGTTCACCATGGACCATCAGGCCATGTCCGGGGGCGATGAGATCCGCTGACGTCGTGCCGCAGCACAGACACTGGATATCGTCCGTGATAAAATCATCATAAGGTTTCAATCCCCTGATGGCCTCTGCGGTCATCTGTGCATTAGTGTGAGTCAATTGCCCCGTCGCCGGATCAATGGCATAGTAGCGCTTCTCGATCTTGTTGTTGCCGAGAATCCTGTTTTTGACTCTTGACGGAAGGTCATGGATCCTGCCGATAATGTCCTCCATATGATCGTTGTCGACGGGTTCATTTGGCAAATACACAGAAATGTCATTAATATAAACAGTCATCACTCATCCTTTGCTTTAGTTGTCGCGGCCCTTCCCTGGACCCGTTTGACCAGTCCCGAAAACGTCTCGTAAAATTCTTTTTCAGGAAGGGCTGTGGGAACAACCGCATTGGTAAAGGTGTAGTAATCCAGATCGCGAATGACGATCCTGTCCTTCATGATCTTATAGAGGGGCGTACCGGGAATGGGCGTCAACACCGACAGTACGGGAACTTGAATCCCATTTGCCGCAATGAACCGTTCCAGTTCGGTAAAATCATCCTTGGTATAATCGGGAGGAACGATGAAATCACCCACGATGAGCATGTTCAGCTCATGGAGAAGCTCGATGGAACGGGGAATGATCGAGGCCTGGTATTTCTTGTTATAACCTTCTATCCTTCGGTCCTGAATATCCTCAAATCCAACCACCACGGCATGAAGGCCCGCTTCTTTCCACTCTTTCAGCAAATCATAATGCCGGACAATCGTGTCCGCCCGGACATCGGCGATAAATCGCTTCCGGATGCCCAGTTTTTTGATCTTCCGGCAGAGATCCCTTGACGCAGCGGGATTGCCGAAGGTGTTGGCGTCTACCATACGGATGAACGGGATAGACTCCAGAAGATGGATATCCCTGATCACAGAATCGGTTGAGTGGACGAGATACTTTTCTCCTGTCGTCCCGGGAATGGTGCAGAAAGAGCATACGTGCGTACAACCATAAGCGGTAATCACGAACCCGATCCTCATCCCCAATTTTTCCAGAACATAGTGTTCCCTGTATCTCTCCACAAGGTCATATCGGGGCGGGCAATGGTCCATCAGATCATCCGGACCGTAGTCTCTGGGCAGGTAGGAAAGGGAAGATCCGATCGAGGTTTTTGCAATGCCGGGAATCGCCGTTTTGCGATCCCCTTTTTGAAGGTGGCGGATCAGTTCGCTGAAACTCTTCTTTCCGACGCCGATGACGATATAGTCTATCTCGCTTCGGTTGAAATAGGACGGGTCGCAGGAGGCATGATTTCCCCCGACGACGATGAGGCAATCCGTTTCCTCCCTGATTTTCCTGGCGTATCTCAACACAGTATTCGCCTCGCAGGTGACCGCCGTGAAGCCGATCACCTGGGGACGAAATTCCGCGACCGTTCGCCACAGCGCCTCTTCCGGTTCGCATTTCAGATCGAGGATCATCGCGTCGTGTCCCGACAAGGCCCCGGCGATGACCTCGAGGCAAAAGGGTTCTCCCTTGAATATCTGTTTGAGGGAGGTGACACCGTATTCTTCCTCCGGAATGCTTTTCCCGGAGTTCGGCGGATTGACCAGAAGGATGTTCATGATGAGATAAACCTTGAAAATGATGCATTTATGCTATAGAGAGATCGCTATCGCTTGCTATCAGATATGGGACCTTGTGTCAATGACAATGAAGAGCTGACGATGAAGATATCCGAAATACCCCAGGATAACATCAAGACGATGCAGGGAGAGAAGAAGGCTCTATACGCCATTGACGATCAGGGAAATTATACCCGGTCCACCACGAGCGGTTGGGAGGCGGAAGAGGTTGTCCTTGCCCAGGTCATCGACGACTTCGAAGAAAAGGCAGGGGCCGCGGCGCACCGGGTGAGAAAAAACGAAACCTCGCCGATCGAATACTTCATGTACAAGAAATGGATGGATCCTCTCACCCTGGCCCAGGCGATGGGTCTCTATCGCTGGCAGGTCAAGCGACATTTCAAACCCCATGTTTTTAACAAACTCGACGATAAGACCCTAAACGAGTATGCCCGGATCTTCGGGGTCTCCGTTGGCGCTCTGAAGAATTTCCCCGAGGAGGATTGAATGGCGGATTTGATGCCGTTGGAACACCGGCAATACGCCCACTGCGAAAGCGGGGTGGTCACCGCGCTCCTGAGACGCCGGGGTCTCGATCTGTCGGAACCCATGGTATTCGGGATCACAGGCGGCCTCACCTTCGCCTATATTCCCTTGATCAGGATCACCAACATGCCCATTATATCGTACCGCATGTTTCCCGGATCGATCATCAAGGGGGCCGTAAAAAACCTCGCCGTTGAATTCAAGACCCGGAGGTACCGGGACAAGCGAAAGGCACTTGCCGAACTGACCCAACTCGTCGACGGGGGTGAAATCGTCGGCCTGCAAACGTCGGTATATTGGCTTCCCTATTTCCCCCCGGAGATGCGTTTTCAGTTCAACGCGCACAACCTGATTGTCTACGGAAGGGAAGGTGAAGAATTTCTCGTCAGCGATCCCGTTTTCGAACACGCCGTCCGAATCAGGGCGGAGGACCTCCAGAACGCGCGTTTCGCCAGGGGAACCCTCGCCCCGAAGGGTTTTCTGTACTATCCCGTCCGGGTCAATCCCTCCGTGGATCTGAGGGAGGCGCTACGCAAATCGATCAAGCGGACAGTGCACATGATGCTATATGCCCCCATGCCTTTCATCGGCGTCAGGGGCATCCATTATCTGGCGAAAAAGATAGAAAGGCTCAATGTCCGCAAAGACCCGAGGACCGTCCGTCTCTTCCTCGGCCATATCGTCAGGATGCAGGAGGAGATCGGCACAGGGGGGGGCGGCTTCCGTTTCATGTATGCGGCGTTCCTCCAGGAGGCCGGGCAGCTTCTTGGCTCACCCCCGCTCGGCGAGGCATCGCAGATGATGACCGAGGCGGGCGATATGTGGCGCCGGTTCGCCCTCGCCTGCGCCAGAGCCTGTAAAAGCAAAACAGCCGATTTCGACGTGGGGGAGATCGCCCAACTGTTGCGAAAATGCGCAACCCAGGAGAAGCTCGTCTATTCGCTTCTCAAGTCCAAATACTTCTCCACCTCCAAAACCGAGTAATGTCCGCGCTGGTCTTTGTTGATATGCAGCAGGGTCCTCCCTGGAAACCGATCCATAAACAAACTTACGCCACAGGCAGTGGCGGAGCCGGAATATCCATAGTCACGGAGGTAATCAAATTCAGCAACGGGGTGCAGGGCCTCCCTCCATTCGGCGGCTTCTTCATCACCGACCAGGGCGCCGAACGAAACCACGTCCACCGGTGATCTTTCCGGTTCCGTGATCCATCGCCTGCACGAAACACCGTCCCGAAACGACCTGTTTTCCCTAAAAGCGCCGCAGGCCCCCTCCCTCTCGGGCTTGACGTAAAACCAACCGCTCCCGTCAACCATTCGCCAGCCGTGATCATTCCGATTCCACCTATCGAATCCGTTAAGAGAAGCCTCATCCACACCGCCGATCAAGGCCTTTCGCTCCGCTCCTCCCTCAAAATCCGCCTTCAGTAACTCCAGTCCCCTTTCAAAGGAAACGTGCTGACTCGAGACGGTGATGTTGCGTCCCCGGATGCCGAGGTTTTGGGCAAGATAGAACGCGGCTGTACTGCTCATCGTATTGATGAAGCCATAGGGTTTGGGAAGAGAATAGGCGGCATAGATCTCATCCAGGACAGCAGCGGTTTCACCGAGGTTGCCGTGCTCCGTCGTCAGATAGACGGCAGTATCCGCCTCAAGGGACTGCCGATGGACACATTGAAGGGCGCCAAGGAGAGAAAGCAGTATGAACCTGTTTCCCCTGCGGAAATTCTCCTGGGTGTAGCGTCGGATCTCTTCCTTGAGACTATTGACATCCGCGTTTGCTTCCCCGATGAAGGCGGAGGCGCTGTGAATATACATTCCTTTCATCCTGTGTTGTTCCTGTTGGAGAGGATAAGGGTGGTGCAGTTGCCGCCGAACCCGAAGTAGTTGAGCATGAAAAACCCCTCCCCGGCTTCCCTATTTTCTGTCAGCGGCCGCAGATTCAATTCCTCATCCATGTCACGGAAGCCCGGTGTGGAGGGGATAAATCCCGTCTTGACCGACTCGGTAAACACGATCAGCTCGCTGACGCCGCAGGCGCCTACCGTGTGGCCGATGAAAGGCTTGATGCATGTCACAGGGGGGATATGACCAGCGAAGGCGACCTTCATCGCAGCGCACTCGGTCCGGTCATTGTTCTCCGTTCCCGTAGCGTGGGCTTTGACAACATCGATGTCTCCCGGATCAATCCCCGCCTGCCCGAGAGCCCTGTTCATCGTTTCGGCAACGGCAGACCCTTCCTCATCGTGGCTGGTCACACTGTAGATATCACAGAGATTCGCCCCGCCAAGGCACTCGAAATCATTGGCTTTTCTGCGCTTCCCCTCCAGCACCACCGCGCCGCAGGCCTCGCCGAGGATCAGGCCGTCCCGCGACCTGTCAAAGGGTCTGTACTCAGAGACCGCAAGGGATTTCAGGCCTTCAAACCCGTAAAAACCGAGGTTGTTGAAGAGGTCATAGCCCACCACGAGCGCCCTCTCGATATGCCGCTGTTTGATCATCGCCGCAGCGTAGAGCAAGGCGTTGGCGCTCGATGTACATGCCGTGGTGAAGGAATAGCAGCCGGCTTCCATTCCGAACCGCTCCCCGACGGCGCCGGCGATCTTGCCGTACCCGTCGGACGACTGGAGAAACAAACCTGACACGGTCGTCAAAATTCCCGCCCCCGGAGCGGAGATTCCCGGCAAGGAAGCACTCTGCCCCTCTTTGAACCCCTTTTCTCCGCCCGTGATGCAGGGCTCCCGATTCACGCTGCCGGTCGCCCTGCCGTGGCTCCCCTCGAACACCGGCACATCCATGGAGGTGGAGCCGAAAAAAACAGGCATCTCTCTGATCTCGGCGCCGCTCACCCCGGCATCGAATAGGGAACGGGCGACCGTGGAAAAGAGGATCTCATAGAAATGCGCATCGGTGCGGTTCTCCAGTTTATCCGCTTCGTTTCGCATGATCAGGTAGTAGGGTCTGGTATAGGGCAGACCGGCCAGGGTGAAGGGAATGTGTTCCAGCCTTATCCTTTTTTGGCGCACCGCGCCGACGATCCCCTCCAGGGAATCCCCGAGCGAGCAGACCATCGCCTTTCCCGTGATAAACGCCCTTCCACTCATATTCTACTCCGGCTGTATGAAGTCGGCAAAGGTATTCATCGATTTCATCACCTTTCTCATCTGTTTGCTGTCGGTAATGATGATGTTGAATTTATTTTGTATCGCGATAGAGATTTGCAGGGCGTCTATCGAGTCCAATCCAAGCCGGGTATCTCTGCCGAACAGGGGGTCATCGTCGCCTATCTCCCCGGGATCGATCGTGATGTCACACTCCTCGACGATCAGTTTCTTTAATTCCATTTTCAGTTTCTCATCCAGAGAACCCTTCATCGCTTCTTTTTAAACCTCCTTCTGCCTTCGTAGCAGGATCATCGTCAGCGTCAGCATCACGCCCCCCAAAATAAAAAGGGACAGGCTCTCCGGGAGGACGTCGGAGGCGCTGCCGTTCCGCAGGAAGATGTCGAGGAATCCTTCCAGTCCCCAGGACATGGGGGAGGCAATGGCGAGGGCCTGCATAAATCCTGGCATGACAAACTTGGGGACCATGATCCCGCCCAGGGCGCCGAAGATGATATTCAGGACCCCCCCGATCGTGGTCGCCTGCTCGGTCGTCCCGGCAACGGAGGCAATCAGAAGCGCCAGGGAGATGGCGCAAAAGCTCACGGAGGCGGAGATCAGGATGAGGCCGCCCAGGGAATCCCCGAGGGTGAGGGCTGTACCGCCGAAAAAAGGAACCACAAGAACGCCGATGGCAATCATCATGATCACCTGGATGGCGTTGATGAACAGATAAGGGACCATTTTCCCCGTGATCAGAGCGAACCGCGATACATTCATGCTTTTGAGGCGCATGAGGGTGCCCTGCCCCCTTTCGGAGATGAAGGTGTTGGACAGGGGGATGACAATAAAAAACATGGAAAAGACGAGCCACGCGGGGACGCTCTGCTGGACTGCAGACGGAATCTTGAAGGATCGCCCCCCCCTATAAATGTAATGGACCGCTACCTGGCTCTCCTCGGCCGCTTTGAGTTTCTCCTTGTCGATTCCGGCAGAGTCCAGGAATCCTCCGATACTGTCGATGAACGCATCCCCTCTCAGCTTCGCCAGCTTTCCGTCCAGCGCGCTTCTCAACACCATCTGGGTCTGGACGTTGACCGAGGGATCGACAAGAAGCTCCAGAGGCCTCTTCTCCTTATCCCCCTTTTCCTTCTCGACAAAGGAAGAAAAGTTTTCCTCGATGATCAGGGCAAACTTGACGTCCCGGGAATGCATCTGCTCCTTCACCCTCTCCACGGCAGCGTCTGTGTCAAGAAGGTGGAACGTGAATGCCGGAAGTTCCTTCATCGCTTTGAGGAAGGTCTCCGATCTCTTTCCCGTATCCCGGTTCACGGCAAGAACATCGATACTGACGGTGTGATGGAGATCGAAGAGGTCCCGCATCGCCAGGGACATGATCATGATGAACACCGCCGGCATGACAAAGAGGACCGTTACGGCATGGATGTCCCGGGTGATCAGCAGGAATTCCTTTTTAAGGGTGTAAAATATCTTCGTCATTGATCACCGTGCCGTCAGTCCTCGTCGCGCAGTCTGTCGTTTGTCAGTTTGAGAAAAAGTTCCTCAAGGGTTCGCTGTCCGAATACCACGTCGTCTACCCGGACTCCGCGGTCATGGAAGACGGCAAACACCGCGGCCATGTTTTCGCTGAGGTGTTCGTCTCGTTTGATATGAATGCGTTCCTTTTCAATCCGTATTCCTTGGCACGGCTGCAGCTCGTTGACTGCATCCTCTCCCATTTGCCCCACGCGGATCAAAACGGCATCGGCGCGCGTCAAAATAGCCTGCTTCTCGTCGTGGAGGATGATCCTGCCTTCGTCGATCACGGCAATCTCGTCGGACACCTGCTCGATTTCATCCATATAATGGGAGGTGTAGATGATCGTCGTCTTCCGCTCCCGGTTGATCTTCCTTATCGTCTCCAGGATGTAGTTCCTGGACTGTGCATCGACGCCCACGGTAGGCTCATCGAGATACAGTATTTCAGGTTCGTTCAGAAGACCGATGGCCAAGTTCAGGCGCCGCTTCATGCCGCCGGAAAACGTGTCCACCCGTTTGTCGACAAAGGCCTGCATGCTCCCTGCATCGATGCAGAATTCCATGCGCTCTTTCAGTTTTTTCCCCTTCAGGCCCCATAGGGAACCGAAGTACTCCAGATTCTCGCAGGCCGACAGACGGGCATAGAAAGCCAGGGTCTGAGGCACATAACTGCACATGGACTGGATATGGCCGGGCTCGCGGTCGAGATCGATGCCGCCGACGGTAATATTCCCACTGTCCTTTCCGATAACGCCCGTCAGGATGGAGATCAGGGTCGTCTTTCCCGCGCCGTTGGGACCGAGAAGCCCCATGATCGAGCCGCGACGCACCGAAATATTGACGTTGTCGAGGACAGTTTTCCTGTTGTAGGATTTACAGAGATTCCTGATTTCGATCATCAGTGAGGTTTGCGTCCTTCCATCTTCAGTTTACGCATCTCTGCCAGCAGTTTGTCATGGTCCTCGCCCTGACCCTGAAGGGGTTCCTCTCCGATGGCAGCGTCGAATTGCTCTTCCAGCTTCTTGAGCTGCTCAAGGGCTGTCGCGTTTTGGCTGAAAGCCCTATCCATCATTCCCACTAAAGTCTCGCCGGCCTCCCTGAGGTCGCGCAGATCGATGCCAAAGCCCGCCGAAGTGATGACGTTCTGCAGAAGGTCATAGCAGGCTTTCGCGTTCAGGTCCTGGATATACAGTGGCGTTCTGGCGGAGATGCCTGCCATCTCTATCCCCTGCTCACGGGCGATGGAGAGCAGTATCGTGTTGAAACTGCTGGGACCCTCATAATCGGTGAACCGTGCGAACGTCTTTAGTTCATCCTTCAATTGTGGATGGCTGATCGTAGCAACGATCCTCGTTTTCCTGGTGTGAGGCACCTGATCGAAAATACCACCCAGGGAATAGATCCTCGGGGCCTGGAATTGGCGGGCCACATTGAGAATAGCCTGAGCGTATGCCGGCCAGTCCAGATTCGGCTCGACACCCAGAAAGAGTATGAGGTCATGGGTGGCGCCGCTCTTCCAGAAGAAGAACTCGTTACGCGGCAAATCGAGCTTTTTTACGAGTCCTTCCTTAATTTTTACTTGGGGCCGCATGGATTGCTCCGCAGTGGAGCTCGGAATCTGATAGATGTAGAAACCCGCTGGCTCTATGTACGCGAACGGACGGGCGTCCAGCTTGCGCCGCAGATAGTCGATGCTGCCCGTGGATACCTCGCCCGCATTGAGCCAGCCCTTGAGGCCGACCATGATGTACGGAGCGACGAGTTCAGGTTTGTCTTGGATGATGAGACGACCGGTCATACCTTCCTCTCCTGCCTGATCGGCATTCGCTGACCCAATTTGTGACTTCAGGTTCTTCATTACTATGTTCCTCTGACCCCGTCAACCATCACGACCGTCAGTTGAAGCATTCTCTTTCAAATGTCCCCTTCTTCGTTACACCATCGCCCTGAGCCATCCCGAAACTATCCGCGTTTCGGTTTCCAGTCTGCAAGCATTTACGGGGTGCAGTGTGTCAAACGGGACGTTCGGGAAAATGTGTTTATGGATCGGGTACTTCTGTGGACAGTACCTATTTATCGGTATCCTTCTTTTTAGGCCCTGGTTTTTGCCGTCGCAGTACACGGCAAAGTGAATTCTCAATTCTTCCCAGGAAAGCTTCATCGCCCAAGGGGCGACCAGTACGTTCATGAAGACGAAAAAGCTCCACCTCCTTATCTGTTATGTCGTGCCCTATAAAACTGCGCCAGTCCTCCACTCTCTCAAGCAGCGGACCAACACGCACCAGCCCGTCATTACAACCCTTAGCATGAGCGCCGGCACTGCTCCATTTGTACAATAACGGCCTCTTCACCAAACCGGCGCGCACCGGATTCAGTTCAGCGTAACGGGCGGCGGCAAGAAGATGATTCTCACTCATCGGATAGGAAGCAAACCGCTCCTGCCAAAGATGACCCCTCCATTTCTCACGAAAATTGATATGTCGGGTGTAACGACGGTGGGCCTCTCCTATAGCATGACGGAAGCTGTCAGACTGCATAGGAACGGCAATTAAATGCACATGATTGGGCATGAGGCAATATGCCCATACTTCAACTTCATAGCGCCGGCAGGAAACGGCCATCATGGCAATATACTCGCGATAATCATCATCGCAGAAAAAGGTCTTCATCCGGCGGTTGCCCCGCTGGGTAATATGGTGGGGTATTCCCGGTACGACGACCCTTGCTATCCTTGCCATGAATTGCGTCTTATCACGTATTCATAAAATATCAATAATTATGTATCCTGTCCCCCTAATCCACTTGTCCCCCTAATCCACAGGCCGGGACACCGCACCGGGCAAAATAGGGACTCTTCTCCCCATTTATCCCACATGCGTAAAATGGGTTTCCCCCCTTGACCCCAGAGTGTAATTCCTGTATACAACTGCGGAAAGGAGGCTGTCTTATGAGCAATATCTTACAAGTGACCGATTCGTTTATGGAGATCGGAACGAGGACCATCGATGAGCGGAACCGTCTGACCGTTGGCGAAATTCTAAAAGGGTGCAAAAGGATCCGTCTCTATCGTAATGACAGAGGCGAGATCCTGCTACAGCCGATTGCCGAGATTCCCGCTTCGGAACTCTGGCTTTTCCAAAACCCGGAGGCAGTCAACGAGGTCCGGGAGGGCTTGCGGGACGCCTCGCAGGGAAATGTCTCTCGATTGGACCCTGAAGAATTGAAGGAGTCCTGATTGTTTGAGATACTCCTGACGGAGCGGGCAAGGAAGCACTGGGATCGCCTCAAGGCAGACTCTGGACTTGAAAAGCGTCTTCGGGCTGTGCGCAAAACCATCCGCTTTCTGGCGGAAAATCCAAGACATCCAAGCCTTCGCACACACGAGTTCACCAGCCTCAAAGGTCCGCAGGGGGAAAAGGTATTTGAGGCTTACGCCGAGCAGTCCACACCGGCGGCCTATCGGGTTTTCTGGTATTACGGACCGGAGGAAAACCGGATCACGGTCATCGCCATCATACCACATCCGAAATAATGGAACAGAGCCCCTCGTTGACTTCAACCACCGTAAAACACAAAAACAGTTTAGGGGGGGCCGCCGTCACCGCTATAACCTGGGGCGCCGTTTCCGGCCACTTTTGTTATGGTGCCGTTTGTATGCCCATACTTCAACTTCACAGCGCCGGCAGGAAACGGCCATCATGGCAATATACTCGCGATAATCATCATCGCAGAAAAAGGTCTTCATCCGGCGGTTGCCCCGCTGGGTAATATGGTGGGGTATTCCCGGTACGACGACCCTTGCTATCCTTGCCATGAATTGAGTCTTATCACGTATTCATAAAATATCAATAATTATGTATACTGTCCCCCTAATCCCACCCCCCCTAATCCCACTGTAGTGACTTTGGGTAAAATTCTTTTAAAAATGGAACCGGTGAAGTCCTCCTCAAGAAAATGGGCAACTGCACTTGTCCATGTCCGTGTGAATTGAACTGTTTCATACTTCAACAAATATGTTGGAGGCTGTGTGTGTAAAAATTGAAAATAAAATTATAGAAATGTCAATAGTATATTTTCTTAACTATAATAGCTGGTTAAATTACCTATTGATAGATAGCTTAAGGATATTATTTATGATTTATTTCTATTGATCAAGGCAAGTCATTCGAGCGCAGCCACCATCACCTTCCCCCGGGGAAACCTGCCGTCGATATCTGCCTGGCCAGGGCCTCGATATCGGCGTCCATGGGCCGGTCTTCGAGCGTCGGCGCGGCCAGACGGCGGAGACTCTCTATTAGCAGTGCGAGGGAGGGTCGGTCGTCCACGCGCCCCCGAATCTCACAAGCCTGGGAGGCCGCCAGGAGGTGGATCGCCACGACCCGCTCAGTCAGGGTGCAGACACGGGCCGCATCCCGGGCGGCAATGGTCCCCATGCTGACCTTATCCTGGTTATGGGATTCCGTAGAGCGGGAGAATGAGGCGGCCGGCATCGTCGCCTTGAGAGCTTCCGCCGTCAGGGCGGAGGCAGAGATGGACATGGCCTTGAATCCATGGTGGCAGACGCTCGACTCTCCGTTCACGCGGACGAGATCGGCCGGGAGCCCCCGGCTCACATTGGGATTGACGAGGAGCGCCACCTGCCGGTCCGCCATATCGGCCACCGATGCGAGGGCCGACTTCAAGGCATCCATGGCAAAGGCGATGTGGCCTCCATAGAAATTACCCCCCATCAGGGGACGGTCCGTTTCCGCAGCAAAAAGGGGATTGTCGTTCGCGCTGTTCGCCTCGATTTCGATCCATTGTTGTATCCACGTCAGGGCGTCGTGCAGAACACCCATGATCTGGGGAGCGCAGCGCAGGGAATAAGGATCCTGAAGGGTCTCCGGACTTTCCGCTTTGAGATCGGCCCCGGATGGCCCGGTCGTCAAGAGATCCCGTATTCTCGTAGCGACATAGATCTGCCCCGGAAAGGGCTTGGCTTCCCCGATGACCGGATGATAATGGTGGGCATTGCCCCGAAGTCCATGGACGCTCAGGGCGGAAGCGCCGATCGCCGCTTCCAGGATATGATGCGCCCGGTCGAGAACGACGGCGGCAATCTCGGTCATGACGGAGGTCCCGTTGACCATGGCCAGAGGCTCTTTCGCCTTGAAGATATAAGGCGCCAGATTCGCCTTCCGCAGCGCCCTTTTTGCCGGCATGCGCTTCCCCCGGTAATCGACCTCCCGTTCACCGGCCAGAGCGGCCAGCACATAGGAGAGGGGCGTGAGATCGCCTGAGGCGCCGACCGAGCCTTCGGAAGGGATGACCGGGGTGATCCCCAGGTTGAGGAAAGCGGCCAGGTGTTCCAGAAGAGACAGAGAGACCCCCGAATACCCTCGGGACAGGCAGAGCAGACGACAGAGCATCGCCGCGCGTGTCTCTTCGCAACCGAGAGGCTCCCCCGTCCCGCAGCCGTGGAAACGCATCAGATTTTCCCCCTGCTTCAGAACGGTTTTCTTATTCAGGCGGTTCCCGCACGATTTTCCGAACCCGGTGGTGACGCCGTAGACCGGGATACCGGCCTCCATGGCCGTATGAAGAAGCTTCCTGGACGTCTCCATCCGCCTGCTGAACGCGGCGCCTCTGCTCACGCTGACCGGTGCGCCCCGCCGCGCCACGGCGATGATCCCCGGCAGGAGCACAGGGCCATCGCCTATCGTTACCTTATCAATCTTCTTGCTTTTTCTTAATATTTTCATTTCTTCCTTTCTGCTGCGGCGTCTCATTTCTGTCGAAAGGGGATATTTGTCAAGATTTTTTTCACGGCGGGCGGCACGGATGATTTTGGCCCCTGCCGCCGCGCTCATTGAAGAAGAAGCTCCCACAGAGGACCCGGATGACCGTGGGCATGCATGCGGGCCACAATCCTTTCACTCTTTTCACCGCCGTCCCCATAAACCCAGTTCATTCGGCCCCGCGCCTGTTTTTGCACCCTGGAGATGATCTCCTGTACCTCGATGCCTCTGGAACGATAGAAAACCGGCGCCAGCAGATCCTGATCCGATGTGATCTGCTCCTCTTTCAGGGCAAGGTCGCAAAGTGGTGTATGGGGAAAGATCCGGATGCCGCAAAAGACAAAAAATACGGCCTTCTGAAGATCTTCCGTCCGGTTCATGGTTTCCTCCAGGGTCCGTGCATCTTCTCCCGGCCCCCCCAGGAGGAGATAGTGGGCGATGTGAACACCCGCCAAGCGGGAACTTTCCTGGGCAGCAACGACATCTTCCACACAAAAGGGTTTACCGTACCTCTTCAACTGGGTGTCGCAAAGGGATTCCGTACCAAATTCAACATGAGTCAACCCGGCCTCGGCCAGACCTTCATAATAACCGTCGGGAGGGCTGGTGGGGGCGAAAAAAGCCCCCCAGGGCAGGGTCACGCCCTGGCGGCGAAAGGCCTTGGCGACAGCCATGCTGTGGACATAATCGGAATTGAACACGGAATCGACAATAAAAAGATACCGGGCGCCCTTCTCCTGCAGCTCCCGAGCCTCTTTGGCGACCTCATCGGGGGAGTTCACGCGCAACCGGCTGCCTTCGATATGGGGATAGGTGCAGTAAATACAGTGAAAGGGACATCCCCGTTTCGTCTGCAGGTTCAGTATGCCGCCCCGTTTGAGATAAAACTGGAGCTGGGCATCCGCCGGCCCAAACTGCCGCTTGACCGCGCCTGGCCAGGGGACAGGTCCCCGGACAATTCCTCCTCTGCTGATGATCCCCGGCAGATCGGCGACTACCGCTTCTTTTTCCAGGACGTCGAGGAGTGAACCCAGGAATTCCCCTTCCCCGACGACGCCGAAATCGGCATCCAACAGGACCATCAATTCGCCGGGGAAAATGGAAAAACCGCTGCCGCCGATGACAATAGGGGCCTTTGTGCAGCCCCTGATGAACCGGATGATCCTCTCGTATCCCTGAACAAAGCTTTTCGTGGCCAGGGTATCCGAATTATCGATATTCCGGATGGACAGGCCAATGACACCCGGTTCAAAATCCCGGATTGCAGTATCCAGATGCCTCAGATCTCCCAATACATTCATATCCAGGATTTCGACCTCATGCCGGGGCGTGAGGGCTCCCGCGATATAATCGAGTCCCAGAGGGTAGACCGGATAGGGATATTTGGTGGTATTGGCGGAAAGCAGCAGAAGCTTCATCGGATTACCTCGATAGCCGTGACATATTCACCCAGACCCAGCAGCAGGATTCCCTTCCCATCCAGGTCAGCCTTCCCTTTACCGGACAGGTGCGACGGCACAACACCCCGACACACGGTGTCGATCGCCAAGGCTGCGGCAACGGCGGAGGCGCCGGAGAACTCTCCGGTCACGCGCCGATAATCGAAAATCACACCGGCAAATTCTGTCCGCTGCAAGAAACTTGCGATACATGCCTCACCGCGGGGGCGGGTGCTCGCAGGGATTCCCGCAAATACGGCTCCGAATCGATTGCAAATCCTTTCGGGACCGCCCAGGGCTTCAATCAACGGCGGGATGCCGTCTCCGCCCTCGGGAACATAAGAAAGAAAAGCGAGAACCAGTCGCAGGCCCGTCGCCGATGCATAAGGGCTCAGGAAAAAGGCGGCGCCGCCGTCCGAAGCGCCACCTTCAGCCACAGAAAAGGGATCGAGCCTTGGCGACAGGGTGTCATGGTGTTCATCGGCGCCGATCACCAGGACGGGATCGTCTCCCTCCTGCGTGACCAGAGCTGCGCTGAACAGGGCCTGCTCAAAGGAATAGTCTCCCCCTGTTGCCGTGATGTTCGGTCCCGTCGCCTTCAGCCGGATCGCCGCCTGGCTGGCCGGGGCATTGTGCACGGAACCGATGAAATCCGTCGGGCTGGCGAATTGCCCCGCCGATGCGAACAGTTGACCCAGGAAATCGCCGGTTTCCGTCAGCGGCCCCCAGCCGGTTCCGAAGTAGATCCCCCCCGGTGACCCCGACGTCTCCGCGATTTCCGCCGCCTTTTTGGCGGCGAAGGCAAGGATCAGGGTCATCCGGGGGAGTCTCCTGAGGCGACGCAGGCTGGCTGCGGAAAGATCGGTCCGGATCGTCCCGAGATCCGGTCTGCCGCGGATCGCCTCTCCCCGACGAAAGGTTTCCAGGGTCTCATCCGTCAAGCCCGCCCCGGTGAGACATGCTGTCCCCAAGACGGAAAACTGCATGATATGCCGGCGCCCTGTATGTCCGGATTTTCGCGATGGTTTGGCAATGATCAACGCGGCGTTGTTCCCGCCGAAACCGAAGGAGTTGGACAGGACGGCGCCGACCTTCCCCGGCCTTCCACGCAGCACCGGCTGCAGTCCTAGCCCCGCATCAGGAACGCTATACCCGACATTGGACGGAATGAACCCCCGGGAGACACACAGGACGGACGCCACGGCTTCGACAGCCCCCGCGGCCCCCAGGGCATGGCCGAAGCTGCCTTTGATCGACGAGAGCGGCGGTGGATCCTTGAAGAGCTCCCGGATGGCCTTGGCTTCCGCCAGATCGTTATCTACGGTTCCGGTCCCGTGGAGATTGATGTAGTCGACTTCCTCGGCCGTCATTCCCGCGTCTGTCAGGGCTTCCTGCATTGCAGCCCGTGCGCCTGCGCCCTCCGGATGAGGGGCGGCGGGATGATGGGCGTCGCAGGACAGCCCGGCGCCGACCAGTTCGGCAAGAGCCCCTTCCGGCGGCTCTTCCGCGCCCACAAGGAGGAGAAACGCCGCCCCTTCCGCCACGGTCAGACCCCGCCGGTGCAAGTCGAAAGGCCTCGCGCCGGCGGGATCGATCAGTTGAAGCGAATGGAATCCATAGTAGGTCAGACGGCTCAGGGCATCGGCGCCTCCGGCCAGAACGACCCTGGCCTGACCGCGCCGGATCATCTCCAGTGCGATCTTCAGGGCCGTTGTCCCTGAGGCGCATGCCGTGGAGACGGCGATGACCGGCCCTTGACATTTCAAATGGCGGGCCAGGTAAGTGGCTACAGAGCCGAGGGCGTGATATCGGTATTTTTCCGGCCGTATATCCCCGCTCTGGATGAGGGTTTCGGTGGTGGAGATCCCCCCGGTTGTTCCCCCCAGGACAATGGCCTCGGGAAACAGGGCAACAGTTGACAGGGCTTCGCGCGCCGCCAGAAGCGCCAGGGAATGCGTCCGGGGGACATCCTCGTCCGACGGCAACGCCTCGGATACTTCACCCGCCGGCGGGGCGGGAACATGGGATACCGTGAACAACGAAAGCGGCTTGAGACAGGATCTATCGTTGCGCAGGGCTTCCCAGGTTTTTTCCAAACCGATCCCTGCCGCATCAACGATTCCTGCACCGCAGACGAAGGCGCGGATGCCTTTCACCTTCCCGCCCGCAGGCAATGTTCATCGACATAAGCGGCCAGTGACCGCACAGAGCCGAACACCTGCACCCCCATTTCCCGGTTTTCGATCTTCACACCATAATCCTTTTCGATCATCATGACGAGTTCCAACACATCGATGGAATCCAGTCCCAGCTCATTGCCGATGAGGACTCCATCCGTAGGAATATCTTCAGGCCGGATATCCGTCAGTTCCAATGTGTCAATAATCTTTCGTTTCAGTTCCTCGATGAAGTCCTCCATACCATCCTTTCTCCGGGGATTTCTTGCTTCTTGCAGAAATTCTGGAACCATCTCTGTGGAAATGAACAGCGACAGTGTATATACCAAAAAGAATGTCAGGGCAACGGAATTCCGGCTTCGAAATCCGGGTTGGCGTACGATTTTCAATAGACCCATCAAGCGAGGAGAACGATCATAAGAGATAAGAGAATCATGATGTGGGAGGCGATTATACCCAATTTATGACGCTGGTAGAATTCGTTTGCCTTTTGAATACGTTCAAGTCCGCCGCACAATCGCCTGAAACGCTCAAGGACCAGGTATTTGCCATTGTCCGAGGCAAAATCGTTTTGAAACGCAAACATGGGATAAACGGCATAGAGGTGATCGGTAAGAGGCCGAAACAGGGTGTCGATGATAATCCCCTGCCAGGGTTGATAAGCTATGGTTTCAGCATAAGGTCTGTTCAAGGCATACGCATGCATAAGGCTCCGGTAGCCGACTTTTTGTATGAACGGATGAGTCGTTCTCCGACTTGAGCGTATTAAGGCCCCCAAAAGCAACACTTTCCAGCTCGGATGTTCCACTAAAAATTGAGTGCATTGTGTAAAACGCTCAGCGTCAAAGCGGTCAAAAACGATGTCGTCTTCGAAAACGACGATCCTCTCTGCGCCGGCTTCCAAGCCTTTACGCAGACAGGTCATGTGAGATTCATACATCCCTTGTTCGACATCGAACGGATGACGTTTGACAATGACGAATTCAACTTTTCCGGTCAGTCCTACTTTGGAGAATGAGGCCGCAGCCGCCTGCCGCCGATCATCGCGATCTTCCAAGGAGATGCAGTAGATGCGATCAAAAAAATCCCAGCCATTAGTCTCTTTCTTCACGGTATCCTCGATCAAGCACTTTTTTTTGCCGTACCCCTATAATATGGGCATTGTGCCCTGTCAAGAAATGGCTTGACATCGATTGCATGTGAAGCTCCCCGCCCACAGGGCGGGGCTTCCCGGCAAGGAAGTGTTCTTTGTTCGATGCGCCCCTCAACCCCGCCTACAAGGCGGGGCTTGCGGGATGCGCTCCCGGTCATTATCGATAGAAAAATCGAACTACATTCCTTTCCCTCTTCATCGCTGTTGCAGAAAGGGGAGGCCTCGTGTATTTAATCCACATACTGCTTGTTTTCGAAGGATAAGGTTTTATGATTCGAAGAAAAATTGCCAAATACCTTGTCGAGAGAAAATATATAGCTGAGATTCTTGATCATCCGACGGATCTTAGTGAATTCAAAGAGCGTCCGACGAAGCGGGTGATCACCGGATTGATCCTGATCGGGTTGAGTTACATTATCGGCTGGCCGGCAGTGGCCGCGTTGAGCATTCTGGCGGTCTGGTTCGGGGAACCGATGATCGCGGTCATCGGCTGCCCGACGACCTACGGTCTTTCCTATCTGGTCTTTATTGCCGGCGCCTGGCTTGCACGCGCACCCCACTACATTAACATCCTGGCGAGATATACCATACAACTTTTCCTCAGAAAACTACTATCCTGAGGGATGTTGTTCACGGAGGCATATACCCCCATGGGATGCGCCCTTTTTTCGCCATTGACCGATTGCGAAAAATCGGCGATAGAAGGGCATAGGGAAAAAGACCATGACCGCACGGGTCTTGAAACCGAAGGAAGTTTTGTTGAACCGCTGACGGTTCTGCACATCAGGATCAAAAGAAACGATGTACGAAAAGATCGCTGCTCTTCTGGAAAACAGGGACCGACGCTTCACTGCGCACGGCACAACCATCGGCGAAATCGGAGACTCGGCGGCGGGAATCAGAGACGCCTTTATCCGGCGGGGAGCTCCCGCCGATGATCCGGTCTGCCTCTGCATCGATGAGAAGCCCCTCCTCCTGGCCTCCCTGCTTGCATCGATGGCAGGCGCTCCGCCCTTCATCCTCCCCCACGCCTTTCACCCGCAGGTCATTAGGGAGGTTTACAGAGAGAGGCCTTTCCGGTTGATCTTGGCGGATGCTGCCGTCGAGCCTCCCGAAGGAGCGGAGGTGATACGGGTAGATGAATGCCTCCCGGGTGATCGTCCCCTGAAACTTTTCCGCGCCCCGGACAGGGTCTTTGTCTCACTCTTCACCGGAGGCTCCACAGGGAAACCCCGGATATGGTCCAAGACCCCCGAAAATCTGCTCGGCGAAGCGATTCACCTAGCCCAAACCTTCGGTATCCGGCAGACCGATCTCCTCCTGTCCACCGTTCCGCCGCAACATATTTACGGTCTTCTCGGTTCGGTACTCCTCCCCTTTGTCGCCCAAGCACAGGTCCTTTGCCGCACCTGCACTTTCCCCCAGGAAATTTTATCCGCGCTGCAAAACGAAGGGGCTACCGTTCTGGTCGGTGTCCCTATCCACTACCGAGCGCTGAGGTCCGGCGACCTCCACCGCTTTTCCCTGCGGCTCGCCCTCTCCTCGGCAGCTCCCCTCGACGGCGATGACGCTGCTTTCTTCCTGGAAAAGACGGGGCTGGCAATAACGGAAATCTACGGATCGACTGAGACGGGTGGGATCGCAATCCGGTCCGACGGATCCCATGACGGTTCCTGGGCGCCCTTCGTTTGCCTCGACTGGAAAATCCTTTCGGACCGTCTCTGTGTCCGCTCGGATTTCGTCTCCCCGGATCTGCCGTGCGATGCGGAAGGCTTCTTCATGACGGCGGACCGGGTCGTCAAGGCCGGGGAAAACCGGTTCAGGTTCCTGGGGCGGGCGGATCACATCGTCAAAGTCGCGGGCAAGCGGGTGGACATGGAGGAGATTCGCGAGAAGATCAGGCGGATTCCCGGGGTCAGAGACGCATACGTCACCGCCGCTCCCCTTGCCGGCGCCCGGCAGGCACAGATCGCTGCGCTGGTGGCAAGCGACCTGTCCGCACGCGAACTCAGGTCGGCCATCCGATCGATGGATGAACACTACGGTCGTCCGCGGAGGATCAGGATCGTCAAGGCCATCCCTTTTCTCCCGAACGGGAAGATCGACCGGCAACGGGTCGATCAGCTCCTCTTTGCCCCCCGCCTTTACCGAACGGAGGGAGAGCTCACTGCCGCACCCCCTGCTTCCCATCCCCCGGATCCGTAAGGAAAGTCTCGACCCGCGCCTGTTCGGCTATTCGTTGACCCTCGTCGTGAACTCGAGATGCACGCCGTCGGGCAAGACGACAAACTGAATTTTGTTTCCCTTATTGGGCCCCTGGTCCACCTCCATGGGATGCGGCGACAGCGTCCTGATGCGATTGTCGTATTTTTTGCACGCGGCAACCACCGCATCCACATCATCCACCACAAAGGACAGGTGAAAATGACCTTGGTCCACCATGCGCGGCCGGTATTCCTGCCGATCCGCCGGACCGCTGTATGCCTGCAGCTCCAGCGAATGCCTCGCGCAGTCCATATAGGCGACCATCACCTGAGCACCCGGAACGCCGGTGACAAACGACTGGTTTCTTGTATCGCGCGGCGCCTTGTCGATCAACGTGAATCCCAGCACCTGCTGGAAAAAGCCGATGGTCCAGTCGAGATCGCCGACGCAGAACCCCGTGTGAAATGTTCGTTTGATGGTGTATGACATCACGTTCTCCTTCGATTTTATTGTGAACTCCCTTGCGTTATCCAAACCTGGGGAAGATCCATCCTGGCCAGTTCCTCAAAATGATGCTGCACTTCCGTGTAAAGTGTTTTGTACATGGGATACAGGCGATTCTAAGCGGCGCGATGATTTAAGGCTCGCCGCCAGGCGGCCGGCAATCAGAAAAGCGCGCGTGATCCCCTCGGGATTGGCCTTGCCCTGGCCCGCAATATCGAATGCCGAACCTTGAGCGGGTGTGGCAATCGCCACCGGCAGGCCGCCGTGCACGGTGACCCCGCGATCAAAACCCAACAGCTTCGTGGCGATTTGACCCTGATCATGGTACATGGAGACGACGGCATTGTAGTTTCCCTTCTCGATGCGCCGATAGATGGTGTCTGCCGGGAAGGGACCTTCGGCATCGATACCCTCCGCCTTCGCCATTGCAATGGCCGGCGAGATGGCTTCTTTTTCCTCCATGCCGAACATTCCGCCCTCGCCGGCATGGGGGTTGAGGGCCGAGATGGCCAGCCGCGGTTTTCTTATGCCAAACGTTCGCAAAACGCCGTCCATGAAAGCGATCGCGTTGTAGACGTTTTCCCTGGTGATCAGAGCGCTGACCTGAGCGATCCCGATGTGAGAGGTGACCCGGGTTGTCCAAAGGTCGTCCAGCACGCTGCATTCACCGGGAATATTCGGCTTGTTGAATTTATCTTTGAAAAAGTCCAGTTCGCTGTGATAGGGCAGCCCTCCCAGGATCATCGCTTCTTTGTTGAAGGGTGCAAATACAAATCCATCGATTTTTTTGTCGAGCGCCATATCCACTATGAAGGACAATGTGTCAACCACCGCCTTCCCCGATTTGGGATTCACTTTCCCCAGGGTGACTTCCTCGTCTGAAATGGTAGGATAGTCGTAGAAAACAGGCCGGCCGGCTTCGAACGAAACCTGGTCCATACGATCAGTGAAGGCGACGGGATGGGAAAGGCCGGCAATCTTCTGTCCCATCCGGAAAATCCGATAGTCACCGACAATCACCACATTGGCCGATTCGTAAATCTCCGAACGGCCGACAAGTTTGGCAACGATCTCAGGTCCGATACCCGAAGAATCCCCCAGCAGGAGGCCCAGCGTCGGTTTTTTCTCAATCACGGTTGTCTCCTGTCACTCACCTTTTCAAAGTCATCCAGCTGATTCATGATGTGATGCTTCATCAGGGCGACGGCCGACTCTTTATCCCGCCTTTTCATCGAGTGAATGATTTCATCATGGTGCTTGACGTATCGTATCAGCTTTTCCAGAGGGAGCCTCAGAACAAGCCGCAGCAATTGGATCTTCGCGTCCAGTTTTTCATAAATTTCGTATAGATGTCGGTTTCCGGTCCGTCGTGCGATTTCAAGGTGCAGAAAACTGTCCTTTTCAAAAGTGGCGGCAATATCCCCTTCGGCGATCAAGGCATTGCATTCCTGCGCCAGGAGGTCCAGCGCCCTGAAATCCTCCTCCGTGCCGCAATCAGCCAATAGACTTACAGCCAGTGTTTCCAGTTGCGATCTGATCACCGCGAGCTGGCCGGCCTCCCGGGGTTCAAGCGCAACCACCACCGCATGGGAACGGGGCTTGATTCGGATCAGGCCGTATTCTTCCAGATGGCTCAGCGCTGCCCGGATGGGCGTCCGGCTCACCCCGAATTGCCGGGCAACCTTTTCTTCGGGAATTCTTTCCCCGCCCAGAATTTCCCCGGACAGGATCAGGCGTTTGATATAACAGTAGACCTGTTCTGACAGGCTCTGGCGGTGCAGTTCATAAGCCACCGAGAACCCGCCCCGCAGGCCCCGCCCGGCAGACGGGGAGAAGGGGCTCAATGCCGGACGGTCTTCTTCCTTACCGGGAAGCTCCGCCCTGCGGATGGGCGGCTTTACTTCTTCTGCCATTTGTTATCCTCAATGATCGGGGCAACCCGCAACCCCCGTCTCGGTAGATCCCTCCCCCGCCAGAAAGCCTTGACCTATATGATGGGAGTTTTGGTTGCCGGGGCTCTGCCCGGGTGTTCAGTCGTCTCCGCGAGACCCAAAACACTAAATTTCATCCACTACAGGCAGTTCGAGCGCCTGTTTTCCCTTTGAGAACCGTGATACCAGTAGCGGCCAGACGAGTGAAAAGACAATCAATGCGATCAGAATGAGCGTGATCGGCCGCTGGAAGAAGATGGCGATACTCCCCTGCGACATCTTCAGCGAGAGCTTCAGGTTTTTCTCCATGATGGGCCCAAGCACAAGGGCCAGCAGCAGTGGCGCTGCCGGATAATCAAACTTGCGCATGAGGTAGCCCACGATACCGAACGCGAACATGA
>CAZINF010000008.1:0-46537 GCA_964540555.1 uncultured Syntrophus sp.
TCTACACCAACGAGTTTCTGACGAAGATCGCGCTGCCGATTCCGGTGAAATAAATCTTTTATGAACGAAAGCAACCCGTTTATCCGCATTCGGAACCTGAGAAAAGTCTATCCGACCAAGACCGGGGAAGTAAACGCCCTGCAGGATGTGACTTTCGATGTCCACCGCCGGGAGTTTATCACTATCGTAGGGCCGTCCGGGTGCGGGAAAACTACTCTTTTGAAGATCATCTCCGGCCTCCTGACCAAAACGGACGGCGACCTGACATTTTCCGCGGAAGGGGATTTCGACCCTACGAGGCAAGTGGGAATGGTCTTTCAGAAGCCCGTTCTCCTGAAGTGGCGGTCCATCGTTGACAACGTTCTCCTGCCCGTGGAGATCCTGCATCTGAACCGACAGAACTACGCAGCCAAAGCCATGGAACTGCTGAAGCTCGTCGGTTTGAAAGGGTTCGAGAAGAGCTACCCCAACGAGCTCTCGGGCGGCATGCAACAGCGGGCCTCCATCAGCCGGGCCCTGATCCACGATCCGCAGCTTCTGCTCATGGACGAGCCCTTCGGAGCCTTGGACGCCCTGACCCGGGAGAAGATGAACCTGGAGATTCTGCGCATCTGGGAGGAGACCCAAAAGACGATCCTCTTCGTCACCCACGGAATTCAGGAGGCGGTTTTCCTGGCAGACCGGGTGATCGTTCTCAGCGCCCGGCCCGCCCGCATGGTGAAGGCGATTGAGATAAATCTGCCCCGCCCCCGGACCATCGAGGTCAAGGCCGAAAAGAAATTTGGCAAGCTCTGCCTGGAGATTTACAGATTGTTGGAGGAAAATTAACAATTCAGTATTCCGCGGTCTGCAATCAGCAGTCCGCTTAAAGACGCGGCAAAACGTACCGGCCGAGAATTGACCGCGGGGGACCGCTTATTGATCGGAGTTTGTAGATGAAAACCCTCTATCCCAAGACTAGATCCCTGGAGTTGAATATCCATGCTACCCGCGACGCCATGGGCAAAGCCGCGGCTCAGGATGTGGCAGCGGCCATGAAGAAATACCTTAAAGCCAAAAGGAAGGTGGTCATGATTTTTGCCGCCGCCCCGTCGCAGAATGAATTTCTGGGCCACCTGGTTAGGATGCGGGGCATTGACTGGAGCCAGGTCGTCTGCTTCCATCTGGATGAATACGTCGATCTTCCCCGGAATCATCCCAACACCTTCGAAGCCTATTTGCGCGGGCACCTTTTTGACCTTGTAAAGCCCGGGACGGTCTATTTTTTAAAAGACCTGACGGGAAATGCCGAGGAGGTTGCCCGGCAATACGCGAAGCTCATCGGGAAACAGGGGGGGGCGGATATCGCCTGCATCGGGATCGGCGAAAATGGTCACATTGGATTCAACGAGCCGGGGTCCGACCTCGAGGATCCCGAGATGGTGCGGATCGTTACCATCAATGACCGCTCCGTGAAGCAGCAGTATCGCGATTACAAGGACCACCTCAACCCCGCGGCAAGGTATTCCTCCCTCAACGAAGTTCCGCGGAAAGCCTGGACGATGACGGTACCGGCGATCCTCTCCGCCCAGGAAGTCTACACCATCGTCCCGGCTCCCCAGAAGGGCAGGGCGGTGAAAAAGATGTGGGAGGGGCCGATCTCGCCCGCCTGCCCCTCTTCGGCGCTGCGACGACACCCTTTCGTGCGAATCTACCTGGATCAAGACTCGGCCGCGTTCTTGAAATAAGGCGCGCAAATCCCCCGGACGATCGTAGTGGCAGGTTTCAAACCTGCCCCTACAACGCGCCGCAGTGACGCGGGATGCCGTGCAGCACCGCAGCGGGACTTTCCGTCGTCAAAAACGCCTTGACAAAGAATTCGGGCATGGTGTAGTGAGTCAATCAGTTTATACGGTGGATTGAAATCCTGAGCATCCCTGACGGGATCAACCCCTGGCGAAGAAGGGAGGAACTACCATCGAAAAACCAGTGCGAGTGGGTATAGTAGGGGCCGGTTTTGCGGCCTCTTTTCACCTTCGATCCTATCGCCAGGTGAAAGAAATCCCCGTGGAAATTGCCGCGATAGCCGGCAAGACCAAGGATCGCGCCGAGCAATTGGCCGGCCGCTACGGCATCCCCAAAGTATATGGCGACTATCGCTTCCTTCTCGATGACCCTTCCATTGATGTCGTCGATCTTTGCGTCCCCAACGTCCTTCACCTCCCGCTGGTTCTGGAAGCCGTCAAGGCGGGCAAGCACGTGATTTGCGAAAAACCTCTCACGGGTTATTTCGGCCAGGGCGAGCCGGACAAAGAGGTCGGAGCCACATCGAAGCGGAAGATGCTGGACAAGGTGAGGGCCGACCTTGCCGAGGTCACCCGCGTCATGGCGGAACACCCCGTCAAGTTCTGCTATGCTGAGAACTGGATCTACGCGCCCGCTATCCGAAAAGCCCTTGAGATCATCGACCGATGTGTGGTCACAGGATCCGTTCTCGAGATCCGTGGAGAAGAATCGCACAGCGGGTCGCACTCGGAGTATTCAAAATCGTGGCGATACGCAGGCGGAGGCTCCCTCGCGCGGCTTGCAGCCCATCCCATTGGAGCAGGGCTGTTCCTGAAGCGCTTCGAAGGCCTGAAAAAGACGGGCCGGCCGATCCTTCCCGTTGAGGTGTTTGCTGATGGGGTCGATCTCACAAAGACCCCCGCATTTCACGATGTCGAAAATTCTCCTCTTGTCACGGGATGGGAGGATGTGGAGACTTGGTCTCAGCTAACCGTCACCTTTTCGGATGGAACCCGGGGGATCTTTTATGGCGCGGATAATCTGCTCGGCGGGATGGAATCGACTATGGACATCCGTCTTTCCAATGCCCGGCTGAAGCTCGATATCTGTCCGGTTCGAATCTGTCAGTTCTTCACGGTTGATCCGGCTTTAGTGCGGGATGTCTACTTTAATGAAAAGCAGGAGACCAAGGCGGGACTCTCCTTCCCAAGCCCGGATGAAGAATGGATGCTGGGCTACCCCCATGAAATTCAGGACTTCATGGAAGCCATCGCACTCGACCGGGCTCCTCTGAGCGGCCTTGAGCTGGCCAAGCAGGTGGTGGAGGTGGTCTATGCAGGATATGTTTCCATGGAAGAAAGACGTAAAATCGTTCTGTCCCCGACCTAGTGTAGTGTTACAGTAATACCTTTACAATGATCAAAGTTTGTGCTATAAATGGCTTCATGTGGAAGCCAGCCGAAAAATTGTTGATGACGGAAGAGCAGCGAACGACCCTGAAAGCCTGGGTAGGAGCCAAAACCAGTCCCCAGCGGACTGTGCTGCGTGCGCGTATCTGCCTGTTGGCTGCGGATGGTTTGCCCAACAGAATCATTGCCAAAGACCTCAATACCAGTCGTCCGACGGTCGTGCAATGGCGCAAGCGGTTTGAGGAACGAGGTCCGGAGGGACTGGCGGAAGATGCACCCCACGGCCTGAGTTCCCGTGCCCTGTCTGCCGAAAAGATCAAGGCGATTGTGGAGGCTACTTTGCACACGACGCCCCCGGATGCGACTCACTGGTCCACGCGGGCGATGGCCCAGACCATGGGAATCAGCAACGCCACGGTCTCTCGTATTTGGGATGCGCACGGGTTGCAACCACACCGCGTGGAAGGGTTCAAGCTCTCCAAGGACAAACGGTTTGTTGAAAAGTTGACGGATGTGGTGGGAGTATACCTGAACCCACCGGACAAGGCCGTCGTTCTGTGTGTGGATGAGAAGTCGCAGATACAGGCGCTGGACCGGACGCAACCCGGCCTGCCGATGAAGACAGGTCGTTGCGGGACGATGACGCATGATTACAAACGCAACGGTACCACCTGCCTGTTCGCAGCTTTGAATGTGCTGGAAGGAAAGGTCATCGGCTCTTGTTATCCGCGGCATCGCAACATCGAATTCCGGAAGTTTCTGCGGCAGATCGACCGTGAAACTCCCAAAGACCTGGCGATCCATATGATCATGGACAACTATGGTACGCACAATCACCCCAGGGTCAAGGCATGGTTGGAAAAGCATCCCCGCTTTCATTGCCACTTCACCCCGACCTCGTCCTCCTGGTTGAATCTTGTTGAACGGTGGTTCGGGGAGATCACCCGCAAGCGTATTCGGCGCGGTACGTTCAGCAGCGTATCGGATCTGGTATCTGCCATTGACGAGTATATCCGAATAAACAACGCGAATCCTAAACCATTTATTTGGACGAAAAAGGTTAACACTATCTTAGAAAAGATCGCTCATTGTAAAGCCGTTACTGTAACACTACACTAGCAAGTTGTGATCTCAACTCGGAGAAAAACCATGAAAGAGGACCTTTTTCAATTACCGGTTAAGATCGGCGATGTGACGCTCCGAAACCCCTTTATCGTCGGCTCGGGGCCGACGGTCAAGAACATCGAACAACTGGAGCTCATCGAAAAGTGTGGATGGGGGGCGGCCTCCACAAAGCAGACGTTCAATCCCCGGCCTTACATCAATTATGATCCCCGTTACCGGTGGTTGAAGAAGGAGAAACTCCACATCTTCACGGCCGAGCACCGATTGGATATGGAAAGCGGCCTGCGGCTCATCGAAGCGGCACGGAAGAGATGCAGGGAATTGGTGATCATCGCCAACTTTTCCGATAACAGCGTCAATGTCGAGGGATGGGAGGAAGGGGCGCGGCGATTCGAGGCGGCGGGCGCCCAGATCCTGGAACTCAACTTCTGCTGCCCCAACATGTCCTTCAGCGTCGACGTTTCCGACAAACGCACCCAGGACCCCCGCCCCTCTTCGGGAGCGAGCATGGGGCAGGACGAGAACGCCGTAGCCGACGTTGTCCGGAGTCTCCGTAAAGCGATCCGCATACCGATCATTGCCAAACTCACCCCGGAAGGGGGCCGCATCGCAGAGGTTTCCGGGGCCGCCTTCGAAGCCGGCGCAAGCGCCGTCAGCAGTGTTGCGAACCGGCTTGGAATTCCGCCCGTCGATATCCGGAATTATAGGAAGCCCATCTACAATCTCCAGGGCGAAAACACCATGGGCTGCATGTCGGGGCCTTGGATCAAACCCCTCTCCATGAGGGATGTCTTCGAAATTCGAAAGCTGGTGGGGCCGGGTCCCCACATCAACGGCACCGGAGGCATCGCCTCCATGGAAGACGCGGTACAGATGATGATGTGCGGCGCCGACTCCATCGGCGTGTGCACGGAAACCATGCTGCGGGGATTCGGTTTCCTGGAAAAATGGATGAAGGCCCTGAAGGCATACATGAAGGAGATGGGCTTCAGCACGGCCAGAGAGATGCGGGACCTCCTGATTTCCGAGATCAAGTCCGCCGCCGACCTGACGCTCTGGCCCGGTTATGCCCAGGTGGATAAAGAAAAATGTTCGGGCTGCGGGCTATGCGTCGAAATCGGGCATTGCAATGCTATTGTCATGACTGATGCCGTGGCCTCCATCGATCCCCAACTCTGCCTGGGCTGCTCCACGTGCATCGACATTTGCCCCAAACAATCAATCAGGATGGTCGAAGAAGAGACGGCGAAGAAATAATAAATGGGACCATTGATCATTCCTTCTTTACCGTAAGACGCTTGAGGGGAGTCACTGGGGCCAATGGCTCCCAAGTGACATTAAGACCGGTTTTTTCAACCAAGGGGAGGTGAAAATGAAAAGGGACAAATTACGGATGATTTTGGGAGGCGTCGGATTGGCGCTCATACTGTCAGTATCTCTGCTAGGATCTTACGCCGAAGCTCAGCCCCTGAAAGCTGGGGAGAAGATAACCTGGGTATTTGCCACCAATCCTGGCCCGGCGGCCAACACCTGGTCGTTCCACCCCTATCCGCGCTTTCAAAAGCTCCTGGAGAAAAACTCTAGAGGACGACTCGTCCTGGATACCAAGATGTCCTTGTTTCCGGTGAATGAAGTGGTTCATGCCGTCATTGCCGGTCGCGCGGACATAGGTTGGGAAAGGATTCCCTGGGTGGCAGGCACTTTCCCCCAGTGGGATTTTGCCCTCCCTTTCCTTTGGGACAATATCTTCGAATATGAGGCTTTCCTCAATGATCCCCGGATGGTCGAAATCGAGCGCAAATCCTATGCAGAAAAAGGCCTGGTAAAGATCGCCGATATCCCTTCGGAAGCGCTGGATGGGATTTGGGGGAAAAAAGCGATTGCCACGGTGGAGGATTTCAAGGGGATGAAAATCCGGACCTCCGGATTGATGACCACGCTTGCCATGAGACTCCTGGGCGCCTCCCCCTTGACCATTCCCACCGCGGAAATTATGGAAGCTCTGCAGCGAGGGACAGTGGATGCGCTTCAAACGTCCCGCGGCTGGGGTCTGGGCTTTGGACTCCCCGATATCTCCACAAATGTGAGTTTCTGGAGAATTCAGTCGGTTTTCGGCGGCATGCTGGTGGTGAACAAGGCCAAATTTGACAGGTTGCCGGCGGATTTGAAAAAAATCCTGCTGGATACGGGCAGAGAGATGCAGGGGCAAACCATGTTTGGCGCCAAGATCGAGGAATATGAAGCGGAAATCGGCCTGAAGGTCAGCCGGATGAAAATCACTCAGCCGCATCAGGACGAAATCAACAAGGCAAGGGAACTTGTCCGCCCGGCCATCGACAAGTGGCTGGAGCTTGCGGGTCCGAATGGCAAGCAGATCCTGGATATCGCGGCCGAATATGCAGGCGGCGCCAAGATCATGCTCAGGAAATAACTTTTCCCGGAGCCGGTGGAAACGATGAAACGATTCGGTATTATCATCGAGAAAATTGCTTATCTGGGCGCCTGCTTTGCGGGCTGGCTGGTGCCGCTGATGATGCTGCTGGTCGTTGTGGACGTATTCATGCGGTATGTCATGAATCGCCCCCTTATGGTGTCCGATGAGTTCAGCGCGTACATGCTCGTTGCTCTCTCTTTCTTCGGCCTTGCCTATACGTGGAGAGAAAAAGGGCATGTGCGCATTGAAATTCTTGTAAACCGGCTCCCACCCCGAATCTATGGCTGGATAAGACTGCTGGGTCTGATTCTGACGTTGATCTTCATGATCGAAATGGATCGGGCCGCTTACAAAATGATCACTTATGCCCTGCAAATCAATTTGCGCTCGTCAACCTGGCTGATGTTCCCCTTGTTCTGGCCCCAATTAACCGTATTTATCGGGTTCGTTATCCTGACCCTGTTACTGATTGTCGATATTGCCCGGGCCGCCGTCAAGGCCTGGGCAGGTGAGAAAGTGGAGGAATAACGCGATGAGCCTGGAAATGATGTCCTTCGTCATTATCGGCGGACTGATTCTCCTTTTGGCTTTGGGCATTGAAATCGCCCCGGCCATGGGAATCGTTGCCGGGCTTGGCCTTGTTCTTTTCGTTCATCAGCCCCTGGATTATTTTGCCCGGGCTGCTTTCGATATCATGAACTCCTTCACTTTTACCGCCATCCCCCTCTTTGTCTTCATGGGGACCATTTACGCCAATACGGGGATTGTGGGCGGCCTCTTCCGGGGAGCGGAAAAAATATTCGGAAACGTTCCCGGAAGCCTGGCCTCGGCCATGATCGTTGCCAACGCCATTTTCGGGGCCATCTCCGGCTCCAGCCTGGCGGCGACGGCCACATTCGGCCGGATCTGTTTTCCGGAGATGGAAAAAGCGGGATATGACACCAAGATGTCCCTCGGCGCCATCGCCATTTCCGGGACCTTGAGCGTTCTCATCCCTCCCAGCCTGATCATGATCGTTTATGGAGGCTGGATGGATGTCTCCGTGGCCCGGCTCTTTGCCGGGGGCGTGATCCCCGGGGTTATCCTTGCTTTTTTCTTCGTGATCACCGTCACCATTATGGTATTACGCAATCCAAAACTGGCGCCCCGAACCGCGATCCGGAAATTCACTGCCCGGGAAAAACTGACGGCCTTCTGGGATTTACTTCCTTTCCTGGTAGTGATCGTGCTGATTTTGGGCACTATTTTCACCGGAATTATGACCCCTACGGAATCGGCCTCCCTGGGCGCATTCCTGAGCCTCGTTCTCGCCGTACTTTTCCGGAAAATGACGTACAAGGCGCTCAAAGAAAGCATGCTTTCGGCAGTAAACATCAGCGCGATGATCGCCTTTGTCCTGTTTACTGCGAGGATGCTGGGGCAGGTCTTTCAGTACATCGGTCTTACCGATGCGACCGCGGCATTCATGCTAAATATGGGCCTGGGTAAATATGCCACCTTGGCAATTATCTGCGTCCTGTATCTCATCCTGGGATGCTTCTTCGATGCCTTGTCCATGCTGGTTTTAACCCTTCCCTTTGTTGCCCCCATCGTTAAAAGCATGGGATTCGACCTTATCTGGTTTGGCGTTCTTTACGTCGTGCTGGCAGAAATTGGCCTGGTCACACCGCCTTTCGGTCTTAATCTCTTTGTTCTCAAAGGGGTCGTGCCGAAATATGAGATTACCTATATTTTTGCGGGCACCTTGCCCTTCTTGATTTCTACGTTTATTCTCCTGGTATTGATGGTACTTTTCCCTGATCTCGTTCTATGGCTTCCCCAAATGCTATACTCGAGATGATATAGCTCATCAGGATAGTTTCTGAGCCGAATCCTTATCTAAATATATCTTTACCCGGGAATGCATTCGCAGCGCCGATGACGGACAGGCCGAAGAGATGGGACCCTCCCACATCTTTTTTACCGCCGCTGCTTTCTGCGGCCCGGGAACGATCGTATAAATCTCCTGGGCGGAAAGGATCGCCGGGATGGTCATCGTAAACGCCCTGTGGGGGACTGCTTTGAGTGACGCATAGCGAGCCGTGGGGTTGGGATGGTCTTTATAATCACGGTATTGCTGCCTGACCGAGCGGTCATCAAGGCGAATGATCCGGACCATCCGGGGATCGTACAGATCGGAGCCCGGCTCGCAGAAGGCAATGTGCCCATTCTCTCCGATCCCGATACAGGAGATATGTATGCCCCCGCTTTGCACGATGAGCCGGGTATATTTTCGGGCAATTTCCCTGTCAGTCCCTTTTAGAGCTTTTAAAAAATGGACCTGTTTTGGCTGTACATAGTTAAAAATATGCTCTTGCAGGTAAACCTCGAAAGTATTCGGATGATTCCGGGGAAGATCCACGTAATCATCCAGGTGGAAGCAGGTCACCCGGGACCAGTCGATGTTTCTTTTCCTTGAGAGATGAACCAGAAATTCATCCTGCGAGGGGGCCGCGGCAAAGACGATGTTGACACTCCCTCTTTCTTTAATGAAACGGTTCATGGCCTGAGCGACATCCCCGGCAGCCATTTCCCCCATTTCGTCCCGTGTGGGAAGGATATTCAACTCCAAAATCCGCTTGGTAGGTATTGGACTTTTGATCATTGCCCCCTCTAGAAATAAAGAATTCTCGGATTCCAGAACTCCGGACTCGCAGGATTATAGCATAAAAAGCAGGTTGATTTTTCCGATTTTTCAGCCTATTTTTCTGAAGAGATGCGATCATTCGAATCCGCCGCCCCCACAAGGTGTGAAATCAAAATAGAGAAGGATGGAACGTATGGCAAACTATGAAGCAGGCGATTATTGCTTTGATCTGAAGCGGTTTTTTCCGGACGCGATTTTCAACGCGATCACCGAGGTCCGTGTCGGCAGCCCCGAGATCATCCTCCGGACGGCCGCGGCGAGGAAGAGAAGAAAGAAGCTCACCCGGGACGGCAAGCTCACGATCCTCGCGGCGGATCACCCGGGCCGGATGGTGACCCGCTCCGGAGACGACCCGATCGGCATGTGCGATCGGCAGGAGTACCTCGGCCGGGTGCTCCGGGTCGTCACGCATCCCGATGTGGACGGGATCATGGCGACGACGGATATTATCGAGGACCTTTTTATCGTCGATCATCTCGTCCGGCAGGGCGGCGGGCCGTCCTTCCTGGATGAAAAGGTGATGCTCGGCTCGATGAACCGGGGCGGGCTTTCGGGGACGGCGTTCGAGATGGACGACACGTTCACCAGTTTTTCCGTGGAGAGCCTCCGGCTGCTCCGCCTGGACGCCGCCAAAACGATGTTCCGGCTGGAGCTGACGAGCGGGGATTCCGCGAAAACGATGCGCTACAACGCCGACGTCATCAGCGAGCTGAACCGATGCGAGATCCCCTGTTTCCTCGAAATCCTCTACGTGTCGTCCGAGGGCTACAAGGTTCAGAAATCGCCCGCCGAGATGATGAAGGCGATCGGCGTCGCCTCGGCGATGGGCGATTCCTCCCGGAACCTCTGGCTGAAGATCCCGTTCTGCGAAGACTACCCCCGGGTCGTCCGGGCGACCACGCTCCCGTTGCTGATGCTCGGCGGTGAATCCAAGGGCGACCCGACCGGGACGATCGGCGAATTCGTTGCCGGCATGAAGGCGGGCGCCAATGTACGGGGGGCGCTGGTCGGCCGGAACATCCTGTTCCCGGGCAAGGACGATCCGCTGGCCGCGGCGCTCGCCGTGAACCATGTGGTTCATGATGGCGCCTCCACGGAAGAGGCGGTGGGCTTCCTGATGAACAACCGGGATATTCAGATGGACGCGCTAACTCGGTATATACGGTAAGGGTCTGTTACAGACCCAAAGGAGGGGAAAATGGGTGCGAAGGGGAACGCCATTTTCGCGCAGTCGGGCGGACCGACGGCGGTCATCAACAGCAGCATCTGCGGCGCGATCCAGGAGGCGCTGCAGCATCAGGAGGCGCTGCAGCATAAGGAAATCAGCGCGATGTACGGTTCGCTCCACGGGATTCTCGGCGTGTTGAACGAGCGGATGATCGACCTGAACCGGGAGAGCCGCCGAACCATCGAACTCCTCCGGCAGACGCCCTCCTCCTCGCTCGGGTCGAGCCGGCACAAGCTGAAGGAGGAGGACTACGACCGGATCCTCCAGGTCCTCGCCGCGCACGATATCCGCTACTTCTTCATCGCTGGCGGGAACGACTCGATGGACACTGCAAACCGGGTGTTCAAGATGGCCCGGGAGAAGGGCTACGAACTGTATGTCATGGGCCTGCCGAAGACCGTGGACAACGACCTCCCGGTGACCGACCACTGCCCGGGCTATGGCAGCGTCGCGAGATGGCTCGCCGTTTCGGTCCGGGACGCCGGTCTGGACACGGAGGCGATCTACACGAGCGACACGATCAAGGTCGTCGAGACGATGGGGCGCAACGCCGGCTGGATCACCGCCGCCACGGCGCTCGCCCGGCAGGAGGAGAACGACGCCCCGCACATCATCCTTCTGCCGGAAATCCCGTTCAGCAGGGACAAATTCCTCTCCGACGTGGAGCGGGTCTACCGGAAGCTCGGCTACGCGCTGATCACCTGCTGCGAGGGGTTGAAGGATGAAAACGGCGACTACCTGACCGCCTCCAATCGGTCGCTCGATACCGACCGGTTCGGACACAAGCAGCTTGGCGGTGTCGGGGAGACGCTCTGCGGCATGATTGCGGAAGGTCTGAAGATCAAGGCCAGGGCGGACAAGCCCGGGACGATCCAGCGGGTTTCCGCAGCGCTCGCCTCGCGGGTGGACCTGGAGGAGGCGTACATCACCGGTGTCCAGGCGGTCAGGCACGCGGTCGAGGGAAAATCCGGATACATGGTGACGCTTGAGAGAGAACCCGGCGTCGCGTATGCGAGCAAAACCGGGATCGTTTCACTGGAAGAGGTCGCGAACCGGGAAAAGAGGGTGCCGCGGGAGTTCATTGACGCGGAGGGAAACGGGGTGACCCGTGCCTTTCTGGATTATGTGACCCCGCTGATCGGGGAGCCGCTTCCCGAATACGCGCGGCTGGAAAAGCATTTCGTTCAAAAGCTGCTGTAGACCCGGGAGTTCTCCTCCCCTTTTGGTTCATTTTGTCTCGGGTTTGTGATATCCAATCACCCATAAATGAATGACAGGAGGAATACGCGATGGGACGAACCATCATCATGGACGAGGATCGTCTTTTCCCCAGCGACCCCATCCAGCGGCGGATCGCCCGCCGCTTGTACGGCGAGGTCCGAAATCTGCCGATCGTCAGCCCCCACGGTCACACAGATCCCCGGTGGTATGCGGACGACGTCGCCTTTTCTAACCCCTCCGAACTGTTCCTGATCCCGGACCACTACCTGTTCAGGATGCTCTATAGCCAGGGGGTTCCCCTCGAGAAGCTGGGCGTCCCCCTGGTCGACGGCGGGCCGGCCGAAACCGATCCCCGAAAGATCTGGCGCCTTTTCGCCGAACATTACCACCTCTTCCGGGGCACCCCTTCCCGGATGTGGTTTGAACATATTCTCTATTTTCTCTTCGGCCTGGATCAGCGGCCCGATCCGGCAAACGCGGACGAACTTTACGACCGGATCGCGGCGGCCCTCGCACGGCCGGAATTCAGGCCGCGCGCGCTTTACGAACGCTTCAACATCGAGGTGATCGCCACAACGGACACCCCGCTGGATTCCCTTGAACACCACCGGAAGATCGCCGCCTCCGGCTGGCAAGGAAGGGTGATCCCCGCCTTTCGGCCCGACCTGGTGGTCGATCCGGAGTTTCCGGGCGTCGCGAACAACGTCGTCCGCCTGGGCGAGATCACCGGCGAGGAAACGACCGGCTGGGAGGGGTATCTCAAGGCCCTGGCGGCGCGCCGCCGGTTCTTCCGGGAGATGGGTTGCGTATCCACCGACCACGGCCACCCCAGCGCCGTGACGGCCGATCTCGACGTTTCCGCCTGTAGAACCCTGTTCGCAAAGGCCCTGGAGGGCGAACTGAGTGCAGCAGAGGCCGAACTTTTCCGGGGGCAGATGCTTACGGAGATGGTCCGGATGAGCCTCGACGACGGCCTGGTCATCCAGATCCATCCGGGCGCCTTCCGGAATCACAACGAGGCCCTCTACCGGCGGTTCGGCCGCGATAAGGGGGCCGACATCCCCGTCCGGACCGATTACGTTCACGCCCTGAAACCGCTGCTGGACCGCTTCGGAAACGAGCCCAACCTGACGGTGGTCCTGTTCACGCTGGACGAGACCGCCTACAGCCGCGAGCTGGCCCCGCTGGCCGGCCATTACCCGATCCTCCGGCTCGGGCCGCCCTGGTGGTTCTTCGACAGCCCCGAGGGGATGATGCGTTTCAAGCGCCTCGTGGTGGAGACGGCCGGCTTCTACAACACGGTCGGCTTCAACGACGACACGCGGGCCTTCCTCTCGATCCCGGCCCGCCACGACATGGCCCGCCGCGTCGACTGCGCCTTCCTCGCGGAGCTGGTCAGCCGGCATCAACTGGACGAGGACGAGGCGGCCGAGACGGCGGTCGATCTGGCGTATCGGTTGGTAAAACAGGCCTACAAACTTTGACGGTTTCGAAGAACCGTAGGATGAGGATAGAAATATGTGCAACCGGGAAATCGGATCTCGGAAGCGCACAAAAAGGTCTCCCGCGAGGAGGGATTCCGGTTTCCACTGATTTCAAGGAAAGGAGAAGGGTGTATGAATGTTAGCAAAATCTCTGAAGCAAAGGCATTCGAGGTCAAGCCGGGTCGGAAGCGCCGCATCCTCCATACCGACCATCTGATGATGGTGGTCTTCGATTTCACAGACGGCCCTGCCGCGCAGCCGGACCCTCCCCACACCCACCCGCATGAACAGGTGTCCTACGTGGTGGAGGGGGAGATCCTGTTTTTCATCGGCGAGGAATCCGCCCGGCTTGCTCCGGGGGATATGGTGGCCGTTCCCCCCGACCGTCCCCATACGGTTCAGTTGCTGACGCCGACGGCCCGGCTGATCGACGCCTTCACGCCGCTGCGTCAGGATTTTCTGTAACCCCGGGGTTCTCGGTCAGGCGGAAACCGGCCTTGGCCATCTCCGCCACGAAGGGAAGCTCCCCCATGACGAAGACCTTCGCCCCCGGCGCCTCCCATCTTGGAGCCGGCCATCCGGTTGATGATGAACAGACAGACGGCGCCGAGGATCAGCAGCGAGGCGAAGGTCCCCCGCACCGTATAGGGGAGGCGCCGGACCGCGAGGACGACGGGAATGATGATCCACATGCCGATTATTTGGTGGCAGGCGGTAATGGGGATATCATGTTTTTAAAGTTATATTCAGGTCAGACAGAACTTTTTTCCCTTCTGTATTCCCCCGGTGTGCTCCCTATCCACCGCTTAAAACTCCTTCTGAAAACGCTCGGTTCGGAAAATCCGAGCATGTATGATATCTCATCGACAGAATGACTGTCCTCAAGATATCGCCGGGCAAGTTTCTCCCTCACCGTGCTTACAAGAGTCCTGAATGTACATCCTTCCTCCGCAAGTTTATACTGAAGGGTGCGCGGGCTTATTGAAAGCTCACGTGCGACATCGGGTATCATCAATTCACCGTCAGAAAGTTTCTGTACAATGATGCCTTCGACCCTGCTGCTGAATGAGCTGTCGTTTTCCCTCTTTTCAAGAAGATTCTGCGCATAACGCTCAAAGTAACGGAGGTGTTCCGGGTTTGCGTGCAATATCGGCGTTTCAAGGAGACTGTTTGGTACGATGATGGCGGATTCAGCTTGGCTGAACCGCACCGGACAGTTGAAGGCTTTCCGGTATTCGTCGGCTGAACCGATGCACTGCATTGAAAGATCGACCCCGTGCGGGGATATTTTGCTGCCGGTAAGCATTGAGATATTCCGGATTATTGCTGCTGTTGTCGTCTCAATGCAGTGCCTATGTCTGTTACAGTCATTTCCGGGAATTGTCATGACGATCGATGAATATTTGTCGCCATAAACGATCTTCCATTTAATCAGATTCCCGACAATCCGCACATACCGCTCCGCTTTTTGGAGTGCCTCCCCGAGCCAGTTCGATACCGAAGGAATCGGCGGCGTAAAGTTTCCTGGCTTTGGCGATGAGGGTTTGAGCGAAGCCTGCATAAATCCGCCAGTCCCTGGTCTGATTGGCATGGGCAAGGGTATTGCGGGAGACCTTTCCCCGGATGCCCAGGTGATAAAGTCTGGACTGGGTTGCCCGAAGGCAGACCTGGATATCTCTCAGGCTTTCGCGATAGGTAAGCTGGGCGAATGCCATGCAGAGGAATTGGTCCCAGCAAGAGAAGCTGATCACTTTGTGATTGCCGTTGTATCGATCGACGCATTTTCGAAATTCGTATGTGGGGACAAAGTCCACCAACTGGGCAAAGATCGTTTTCCCGGAATTCATGTGCTGCCTCCTCATTCATTGATGATGGAGATTGGCACATCCGGGGGAAAAATTTCAAATCGATAAATGGCATTTTACGTCAAATACGACCACGTTTTATGAAGTTAGGGTGCTCTCAAAAATCAACGTTGGGACACCAGTGATTATTCATATTTATCAGATGACAGATTTTTGTCTGATGTCAAGCGATTATAAAAATATTTATTTTTTTGCGCATCCGGTCATGCGTCATGCGCGTACGGTCATAGACGCGTATGATAAAGTGATGCAAATTCAATTCAAGGAGACTGTATGAAAAAAATATTATTAATTATTGCTGCAATAGCATCTGTCGGCCTGGCGGTATATGCCTTCGAGGTTGCCTCGACGCATCTGGATGCGGAAGAGTTCCGTTTTGCGAAGAGTTCCTATTCAAGATGGGAGGATGTATTTGAAAAAGCTCCCGCTGTTAAACTCGATATAATCAGGACAGGTGAGATAAATGCCCCGCTTTCAGGTGCCCTTAATCTGTCCCGTCCGGAGGCAAAGGGTATCAATGATCAGCCGAAACGGATTCCGGCTATGGCTATTCTTATCACACGGGGTGATAAACAGTATAAAGTCTGCCCAGAAGCGAGGCGGCATAGCGGACTTCACCGGCGAGCAGGGCTTTTCTGATCCTTGTGCTGCTGATGGTCGTTTCGCCCACATGAAAGGCGCCCAGCACCTCGACCTCAAATCCCAGGCGAGAGCCGGCGGCGGTCAAAAACGCCTTGTTCCCCTCCCTTCCCAGGCCAAAAGTATAGTCATGACCGATGAGGATTTTCCGGATCCGGAGCCGTTCCCAGAGGAAACCGGAGACGAACTCATCCGCTGTGGTCCGGGCGTAGTCGAGGGAAAAGGGAATCAGGATCAGGGCGTCGATCCCGAGATTCGACATGTGTCGGATCTTTTCTTCCAGCGAGGTAATGAGGTAAAAGGGTCGACGCTCCGGGTGGAGGACCATCTTCGGATGGGGATCGAAGCTGATCACCACGGCCGGCCGCCGCTCCTTACGCGCCTCGGCTATGAGATGGCGGAAAATATGCCGGTGGCCGAGGTGGACCCCGTCGAAGTTGCCGATGGTGACGACGGCGCCCCGCAGTCCGGCGGGGATATTTTCGCTGCCCCTGATCACTTCCATAAAAATTTCCGTGCACCCCCTCTGATTTCGTCGTTACAATAGCACCAATTCCTTCAATTTCAAGCAAGAATCACATTCCCGCCACCGGGTCGATTTTGCTTGACAATGACCGGACCCTCGGTGTAGATATTCAGTGGACTTCCAGATCTGAAGAGTCTTGCCGAAGTGGCGGAATTGGTAGACGCGCTAGGTTCAGGGTCTAGTGGGTGTACGCCTGTCCGGGTTCAAATCCCGGCTTCGGCACCAGAAGAGAAACGAAGGGTGAGCTGATCGGCCCCGTCCATATGACGATGGGGCGATTTCAAATCGACGATCATCCGTCATCGGTTCCCCCTTTTGTCCTTAATATATTGATGAATCTTTTCATCCGGCATAATACCGGAGCCCACGGCAAGGTCGCCTCGCGCCCGGAGATGTCTGCCCCAAAACTGCTTCTCCAAATGGGAAAGCTCCAAGAGCACAATCCACAGGCTTATCCCCTTCAACCAGGGTTCAAACATGATGCGAGTGATTGTCGGGATTTCCGGGGCCTCGGGGGTTATTTACGGCATTCGGCTGTTGGAGGCATTTAAAGCCGTCCCTATTGAGACCCATCTGATCATGAGCGAGTGGGCGGAAAATATATTGGCACTGGAGACGGACTGCGACCTTTCCAGTGTGAACGATCTTGCCGCTGTAAAATACGACAACCGGGATATGACCGCTCCCGTTGCCAGCGGTTCATTTCTGACCGCGGGCATGGTCATCGCGCCGTGCAGCATGAAAACCCTTGCGGGCATCGCCAACGGGTACAGTCAAAACCTGCTTGAGAGAGCCGCCGACGTGACGATCAAAGAAGGGCGAAAACTCGTTTTGGTCCCTCGCGAAACGCCGCTGAGTGCGGTTCACCTTGAAAACATGCTGAAATTGGCCCGAATGGGCGTTGTGATCGCCCCCCCGATGCCCGCCTTCTACATCAACCCCAAACAGGTCTCCGACCTGGTGGACCATCATGTGGGTAAGATAATGGATCAATTTGGTTTTTCCAATACGCTCGTGAAGCGGTGGCAAGAAGAGCCCTCCCGATGACGACCTCTGACAGATGAGAGCGATATTTTAAATAACTGTTGCAGGAGCAGGTTACATTCTTTCGATTTTCTGATCAGACATCACACGATCAGACGTCACACATTGACAAACGGATCAAACAATCATATAAATACGATCTGTTTTTTCAACAATATTGATAGCGTCGTCCCGTAGGGTAAAGCTCCCCGCCCACTTGGCGGGGTTTAAAGGGTTGCGCTCCCTGTCAACGAACGGTTTATAACGTCATTCAGACGGAGTATGCCATGCCGAATCATCCGCAAAAAGAACAATGGACGGACCTTGCGACCAAACTGCTCAGAGGGAAATCCCCCGATTCTCTGGATTGGATGACCCCGGAGGGGATCCGGGTCAAACCCCTTTACACCGCCGAAGACCTGGAGGGGATGGAACACGTCAACACTCTCCCCGGTCTGCCTCCCTATGTCCGTGGTCCCGTGGCCACGATGTACGCCGGCAGACCCTGGACCATCCGGCAGTACGCCGGTTTTTCCACGGCCCGGGAATCCAATGCCTTTTATCGGCAAAACCTCGCCGCCGGGCAGAAAGGGCTCTCCATCGCCTTCGATCTCGCCACCCATAGAGGGTACGATTCGGACAATCCCCGGGTCGTCGGCGATATCGGAAAAGTTGGGGTTGCCGTGGATTCGGTCGAAGATATGAAGATCCTCTTCGATCAGATTCCGCTGGATGAGATGTCCGTATCCATGACCATGAACGGCGCGGTCCTTCCCGTTCTGGCCGGCTTTATCGTGGCTGCCGAAGAACAGGGCGTCCCCCAGGAAAAACTGACCGGCACCATCCAAAACGACATCTTGAAAGAATATCTGACACGGAATACTTACATCTATCCGCCCGTCCCCTCCATGCGGATCGTTTCGGACATCATCGGGTACTGCTCCGAGCACATGCCCAAGTTCAATACCGTCAGCATCAGCGGTTATCATATGATGGAGGCGGGGGCCAACTCGGTCCTGCAAACCGCCTTTACCCTGGCGGACGGTGTCGAATATGTAAAGGCCGCGCTGGCTACGGGATTGGATATCGACACCTTTGCCCCCCGGCTTTCTTTTTTCTTCGGCATCGGCATGAATTTTTTCATGGATATCGCGATGCTGAGAGCCGCGCGCTTCCTGTGGCACGAGCTGCTCATACCGTTCAACCCCCGAAATCCCCAATCACTCATCCTTAGAACCCATTGCCAGACGTCGGGATGGAGCCTTACCCAGCAGGACCCGTACAACAACATCATCCGCACCACGCTGGAATCGCTCTCCGCGGTCCTCGGCGGGACGCAGTCGCTGCACTCCAACGCCTTCGATGAAGCGGTCGGGCTGCCGACCGATTTTTCCGCCCGGATCGCCCGCAATACCCAGATCATCCTCCAGGAAGAATCCGAGATCTGCCGGGTCGTGGATCCCTTAGGCGGCTCCTACTATGTGGAAGCCCTGACCGACGGCATTATCCGCGAAGCCCGCAAGATTATCAATGAAGTCCAATCTCTGGGCGGAATGGCCAAAGCCATTGAAACCGGCATGCCGAAACTCCGGATCGAAGAATCGGCTGCCCGAAAGCAGGCCCGGATCGATCAGGGCCTGGATGTGATCGTCGGCGTAAACAAATACAAAATTGAGGAAAAACCCCTGGAAGATGTCCGGGAAGTGACCGATGCGGTGCGCATTGAACAGATTGCCCGACTCAAGGAATTGAAGGCCGGACGCAACGCAGAAGAGGTCCGGGATGCCCTGGAGCACATCACGCGAACCGCAGAGATCGGCGGCAATCTTTTAGAGGCCGCCATTTTGGCCATCCGGGCCAGGGCAACCGTCGGGGAGGTATCCGATGCCATGGAAAAGGTATTCGGCCGCTTTGTGGCCACCACGCAGTGTATTTCCGGCGTCTATGCGTCGGAATACGTGGACAGCTCCGTCATTGACGCCATTCGGAAGCGGTGCAAGGATTTCGCCGACAAAGAGGGGCGAAGACCGAGGATACTGATGACAAAAATCGGTCAGGACGGCCATGACCGAGGGGTCAAAGTGGTGGCCACGGCGTTCGCGGATCTGGGATTTGATGTGGATATCAGCCCCATCTTCCAGACCCCTGAAGAAGTGGCCAGGATCGCCATTGAGAATGATGTCCATCTGGTAGGCGTCTCCAGCCTGGTTGCCGGACATAAAGCCCTCGTCCCCCAGCTCATTGCCGCCCTGAAGGCCGGCGGCGGCGATGATATCAGGGTCGTCGTCGGAGGAATCATTCCGCATGCCGACTACGAGTTTCTTTACAAAGCCGGCGCGGTCGGCGTGTTTGGGCCCGGCACCTCCATCATCGATGCGGCCAACCAGACCCTCAATGCCCTGGAGCAAAAGAACGGATGACTCCCGATATTGAAACCAGCGCCAGCGGCCTGCTCACAGGGAACCACCGGATTCTGGCCAAAACCATCACCCTGATCGAAAGCTCCCTTCCCAGCCATCAGGCCGCATCCCAGGCCATCCTGGAGAGACTCCTGCCGCATACCGGAAATGCGGTGCGTCTGGGAATCACCGGCGTTCCGGGCGTCGGAAAAAGCTGCTTTATCGAAGCCCTGGGAATCGTGCTGGTTGAAAAGGGACTGAAGGTGGCGGTCCTGGCGGTCGATCCGAGCAGCACCCGGAGCGGTGGGAGCATCCTGGCCGATAAAACCCGGATGGTGCAGCTTTCCGCGGACAGTCGAGCCTTTGTCCGACCCTCCCCGTCCGGAGGGACCTTGGGCGGGGTCGCCCGAAAAACCCGGGAAACGATGCTGGTTTGCGAGGCCGCCGGTTTTGATGTGATTATTGTCGAAACCGTCGGGATCGGCCAGTCGGAAATGACCGTGGCTTCGATGGTGGATTTTTTCCTGGTCCTGATATTGGCTGGCGCCGGAGACGAGCTGCAGGGGATCAAAAAGGGGTTTCTCGAACTGGCCGATGCCCTTGCCGTCACCAAGGCGGATGGGGACAACATGGTTAGAGCAGGCATTGCCCAAAGAGACTATCAAACGGCGCTTCACCTGCTCAGACCCGCCTCTCCCAGCTGGTCACCACCGGTACTCATGTGCAGCGCCAAGGAGAGGAGCGGCATCGAGGAGATCTGGTCGATTGTCCTGAAGCACCGGGATGTCATGACCGCCAGCGGCGAGCGGGAAGCGAACCGCCGCCGTCAGTCCTTGGCCTGGATGTGGTCTCTGGTGGAAGAAGGCCTGAGAGACCGGTTTGACCACCATCCGGAAGTCCGGAAGCACCTTCCCCGCCTGGCCCGGGAGGTGGAAAACGGCCAATTGCCGCCTACCGCTGCCGCCTGTCAATTGCTATCTTTCCTTGACGTGTAGACCGAACCGGATATAAAAAAACCGGGGAAATGCGATACAATACCACCATGAAAATGAATCCTGCTTGACAATATGTAATCGAACGATTACACTTCTGCAATGTTCTCTATTAAGCCTTTGCCCGAATTCACCGAATGGCTGGACGGCCTGTCCGATGTGGCGGTGCAATGACCCAACGTATCAAGGTGGCAGACCTTCCCGAGTTTGATGCAGCGCCGTATCTCGACAGCAAGGCTGCGATTGCGGCCTATCTGACGGACATTCTGGAGGCGAATGATCCGGCCTTGTTGGCGGCCGCATTGGGCGACATCGCCCGGGCGCACGGCATGAACGAGATCGCCAAGGCATCTGGTCTCACCCGCGAAGCCCTGTACAAGGCGCTTAGGCCCAATTCGAAACCTCGCTACGACACCATCGCAAAGGTTTGCGGGGCGCTGGGGGTGAGGCTGGTGGCGCAGGCGATTCATGTTGAGCCTTCGCTGTCAAAGGCATAACACATCGGTCAAGCGGCCGGCAGAAAAGCACCGCCGCTGCTTACCAGCCCGTTGGTTCTCAGATATGAGAAAAACTGGTGTTAGGATATGATGCGGGTATGAGTATCGATGACATCAAGAAAGCAGTTCTGCCAGCCTGCCGTGAGTTCGGGGTTCGGAGACTCGATGTATTCGGCTCCTTTGCGCGTGGCGGGGCATCACTGTCGAGCGATGTGGATTTTATCGTTGAGTTCGATGAGCCAGACCGCAGCCCAGCAAAGAGGTTCTTTGGACTCCTGCATCGCCTCGAAGATACGCTAGGATGTGATGTCGATCTTCTAACCAGCGGGAGCATGAGGAACCCATACTTCAGGAAACGCATAATGAGTGAAAGGGTGCCGCTCTATGAAGGATGATATCCTTGCACACCTCTATGACATCCTGCATGCGGCACGCTCAGTCAAGCAGTTCGTTGCCGGCAGCGCCTTTGACCATTACTGCTCGAACGAGTTGCTTCGCAGTGCGGTTGAGCGGAAGTTTGAGATTATGGGGGAAGCACTCAACAGGATCGACAGAGACGATCCCGGCTTGCTCTCGCGAATTCGTGACTACCGGGACATCATTTCTTTCCGTAACATCCTGGTCCACGGATACGATGCCATCGACGACCGCATCGTCTGGGGTATTATCGAGGAGGATCTCGACAGCCTGATCGAGGATGTCACCCGCCTGATAGGTTAGAGAAAACGACCGAACCTGCCCCTTGCACCTGACGGTGTTCCGCTCCGCTCCAGACCGTAGATGAAGGGCGCCGATGGCTCGGACGCTTCGCGCCGTTGGGCCTCATAACTCCGACGACTCAAAAAGGTATTGACAAGGTGTAGCCTATAGGCTACCATACCCCATGGTCGAAATACGCAAAACCGAGACTTTCGCTCAGTGGCTTGACGGATTGCGTGACCTCCGTGCAAGGGCGCGAGTTCAGGTCAGAATTGAGCGCCTAGCTGCTGGAAATGCCGGAGATGTGAAAGCTTTGGGGAAAGGTGTCTCTGAATTGCGAATCGATTACGGTCCAGGGTACAGACTATATTTCACCAAACAGGGGCGTGCGGTGGTTATTCTGTTGGCAGGAGGTGACAAACACACCCAGGCCACTGATATCAGAATTGCCCAGCGCCTCGCAGATAACTTATAGAGGAGTCATCGATGAAAAAAACTATCACCACTCGATACGATGTTGCCGAACATCTCCGAACACCGGAGGAGATGGCCGCCTATCTGGAAGCTTGCCTTGAGGAGGCGAAAGGTGATGCTGCATTTATCGCCAAGGTTCTGGGCGATATTGCTCGTGCGAAGGGAATGACCCAAGTGGCACGTGATGCTGGCCTGTCACGGGAAAGTCTTTATAAAGCTCTCTCCGGTGATCGCAGTCCTGGCTTTGATACTATCCTCAAAGTAGTCGGTGCGCTGGGTCTCCAACTACATGCCGGAGCTGCGCAAAACTCCATGACCCAAATCGCTCCACTGGACCCGCAAAGTTCAGCGGGCCGCTGAATGCCTTGGTGCTCCTCAATCATTACGAGTCGGAAATCAGCGACTATACAGAAAAACCGATCCTTATCCTTTGTGGGAGTGTGCGGTTTTATCGGGCGTGCGATCTGGAGAATTGGATTTTGATTTGCATTGGAAACCATGAACATGCGGCAGGGGGGACCGGTGTGAAAGGGAATGCTATATTGAAGGGAAAGAGATGAAGGTTCTGCATACATCCGACTGGCACATCGGGCGCACCCTTCATGGCCGCAAGAGATATGAGGAATCCGAAGCCTTCCTGAACTGGCTGGCCGGGCTTATTGAGGGCGAAGCGATCGATGTCCTGCTCGTGTCGGGAGACCTGTTTGACAACAGCACCCCAAGCAACACCGCCCAAGAGATCTATTACCGTTTCCTGTGCCGCGTGGCGGCATCTGCAAACCGCCATGTGGTGGTCACCGCGGGAAATCACGATTCGCCTTCTTTCCTGAATGCCCCCCGGGAACTCCTGAAATATCTGAACGTCCATGTCGTGGGGTGTGCATCCGACCCTCTTGCAGATGAAGCGATCGTGCTCGCCGGATCGAATCATGAGCCGGGACTCATTGTCTGCGCCGTCCCTTATCTCAGAGACCGCGATATCCGCGTTGCCGAGGCAGGTGAGAGCATCGAGGACAAGGAGCGTAAACTTATTGAAGGGATCAGGACGCATTACCGCCTGGTGTGCGAAGCGGCCCGGCAGAAGCGCGACCTGTTGAAGAAACCCGTTCCCATTGTCGCAATGGGGCATCTGTTCGCGGCGGGCGGCCGGACCGTTGACGGCGACGGGGTGCGAGAGCTTTATATCGGCTCCCTGGCGCAGGTCGGAACAGATCTGTTTCCCGAAGGCATCGACTACCTTGCACTGGGGCATCTGCATATTCCTCAGAAGGTAGGCGGTTCCGATGTCATCCGCTATTGCGGTTCACCTCTCCCCATCGGTTTCGGGGAAGCCGATCAGCAAAAGAGCGTCGTCCTCGTGGAGTTTTCGGGCAATGCGCCCCATGTCACAGACATACCGGCGCCCAGGTTCCGTGAGCTCAAAACCCTGAGGGGGGATTGGCAAACCATCGCCGACGGCATCGACGCAATGACATCCAAAGGGGGAAATGGCTGGCTCGAAATTATTTATGACGGAGATGAGATCATCGGCAATTTGCGCGAGCGGCTCGATGAGGCAACCAAAGGGACCGGTATAGAGATCCTTCGCGTCAAAAACAACCGGGTGCTGGCAAGCGCCTTAGACAGAATTGGTAAGGAGGAATCACTCGACGATCTGGATGTGACGGAGGTGTTCAAGCGCTGCCTGGATTCGCATGACATCCCGGAAACTCAGCGCCCGGAACTGCTTAGCGCCTATAAGGAAGTGATCGCCTCCCTCAACGAAGCAGACCCGATGGCCGATTAAGAAAAGAGCGCATGAGGATCCTCGGCGTACGATTCAAAAACCTGAATTCGCTCCTGGGTGAATGGCATGTGGATTTCACCCATCCGGCCTATTCCTCGGACGGCATATTTGCCATCACCGGCCCGACCGGCGCGGGAAAGACGACGATCCTCGACGCTATCTGCATCGGGCTTTACGGCCGGACACCCCGCCTGGACAGAGTGACCAAAAGCAGCAATGAGATCATGTCGCGCCAGACCGGCGAATGCTTTGCCGAGGTGACCTTCGAGACGCAGAAGGGCCGTTACCGTTGCCACTGGAGCCAGCACCGCGCCCGGAGACGGCCCGAAGGCGAGTTGCAGCAGGCAAGGCACGAGATAGCCGATGCGGACTCCGGAGAGGTTCTGGAATCGAGACTCGCGCAGGTCGCCGCAGCCGTCGAGACGGCGACGGGGATGGATTTCGAGCGCTTCACCCGTTCGATGCTGCTTGCCCAGGGGGGATTCGCGGCATTTCTCCAGGCCGCACCCGACGAGCGGGCGCCTATCCTTGAGCAGATTACCGGCACCAAAATCTATAGCCTGATATCCATAAAGGTTCATGAACGCCGCGCCGAGGAACGCGACAAGCTCCAACTGTTGCAGGCCGAGTTAAAAGGGATTCAGGTTTTAGGCCCCGATGAAGAAAGGGGGCTGCAAACCTCTCTGGAGGAGAGGCAGTCCCGGGAAACGGAACTGGCGACTCACGTTGATGACTTGCGCAAGGCGGCCCTCTGGCTTGAGAGTGTGGCCACCTTGGAAATGGAAACCACAGGACTGGATAAGAAGCTGCAAGAGAACGAGAAGCGCCGGCGGGCGTTTGCACCGGAAGCGAAAAAACTGGAGCAATCCCGCAAGGCCCTCAGCCTCGAAGGCGATTACCGGGGAGTGGCGGCCCTGCGCGCTCAACAGGCCGGCGATACAAAGGAACTTGACCGCGCCGTCGCCGTCCTGCCGGAAAAGCAGAAAACCTCTGTCGATACCCTGACACTCAAACAGGCCGCCGAAAACCGGCTGAACGAGGCGCGAGCCGGGCAGCAAGCTGAGGGGGAGGTCATAAAAAAGGTCCGCGATCTCGATACCCGGCTGGGTGAATACAAGAAGCAAGGCGAAGAGAAGGACAGGGCGATAGCGGAAGCCAATAGGCAGGTAAAGGACTATCAAAGCCGGATCGCAGATCTTGAGCGGGATCTGAAACAGGCGCTGGCCGACCGGGAAGCCGTCCATGATTATCTGGCAAAACACGCCGGCGATGCGGCGTTGCCGGCGACCATTGCTGTCATCGCCAGGGGATTTGCGGCGATTCGCGACCTGGAGGGCAGGCAGGTCAAGGCGCGTGAAGCGCTTGTCGAGGCCGGTCGGAAAAAGGAATCAGCCGCTGAGGCGCGCAATAAGATCGAGGCCGATAACGAAAAGATTCGCCGGGAATCGGATGCGGGGCAAAGTGCACTCAAGGGCCTGACCGAGGAGATCAAGACCACCCTGAAGGACCGGGATATCGGCGAGTGGCGGCGGCAGATCGATGCCCTGAAGGATAGTGAGCATCTCCTGATCAAGACAGGCGAAACCATTACAGGGATGGATAAGAGTTCCAGAGCGCTGGATGATTTGAAAGGGTGCCTGGAAACCTTAAAAGCCGCGCATACGAAGCTTTTAAGAGAGATCACATCGGCCTCCGATCAAAAGTCCGTTCTTGAAAAAGAATGCGGAAACCTTGAAATTGAGGTTTCTCTCCTGAACCGTATCCGCAACCTTGAAGAAGAAAGGCAGAGGCTCGAAGACGGCAAACCATGCCCCCTGTGCGGCGCAACCGATCATCCCTACGCCGAAGGAAATGTCCCTGAACTTGGCAAAGCGGAATCCGCGCTGAAAAATGCCAGGGCCGAACTCAATAAGGTATCCGAGACACTGGGCAGGCTGAAAAGCGAGGAAGCAAAGACATCAGTGGGTATTGCGCATACAGAAAAAGAGATGGAAGTAAAAAAGACCGATTTGAATGCCGGTGAAAAAGAGTGCGATCAGGCCCTGCTGAGGCTGAATATCGATGCCGTCCCGGAAGAGCGCGCCGAGAACGTGCGCGAAGCGCTTGCAGGCGTTCGGGCGAAAATAGCCGAAACCGCCGGTATTGTCGCCGCCGCCGAAGAGAAAACCAAACAGGAGAAGACGGCCCAAATGGCGCTGGAGGTGTTAAGGGTGCAGTTCGACAACTCGGGCAAGACCCGCCAGGACGCCGGGCACAAACTTGAAACGGCAGGTCTTGAGCAACAACGACTGATCAAGGAGAGCGAGACCCTGGAGAAGGAGACCCAAAAGGCCCGCGCCGCCGCGCTCAAGGATGTGGAACCCTTCGGGGTCGGGCAGCTACCCTCGATCGATCTCGATGTCATACTCGCCCATCTCACCGAACGTAAAAATCGATGGCAGGCAAAGCAGGATGAGATAACGCTTCATGAAAAAAAGAGCGACGGATTGAAGGCAGAAACGGATAAGACCGGTACTTTGCTGGAGAGCCTAGAAAAAGATTTGACGGCGCGGCGCCGGGATCGCGACGATCTGACGGCGCAGTGTGAATCGCTGATGGTTTCACGCCGCGAACTGTTCGGCCAGAAGGATGCAGACCGGGAGGAAAAGCGTCTGGCCGACGCCGTGAATCAAGCAGACAAAGCCCTGGAAAAGGCGCGCGAGGAGTATGGGAACGTCGAAAAAGAGATCGGCGCTTTGAACGAGAAGATTGCTTCCTTGAAAGAAAAAACAGGGAATCGGGCAATGCAATTAAAGGAAGCGGAACAAAAGCTGACGGAGCGAATCGGGAAGTCAGGATTCGCCGACGAGGCGGACTACCTTGCTTCGTCCCTGAGCGAAGATGAGCGTAACGTTCTTGCCGACAAAGAAAACTCCCTGATCAAGGAAATGACCGAACTTGGCGCCCGCCGGAAGGACCGGTCGGAGGCGCTGGAAGCCGAACGCCGCAGAAAGTTGACGGATCTGTCCCGGGAGACGCTCCGGGAAAGGATAACCGCCGCTGATGTCGCCCTCAAAGCGATGCGCCTCGACATCGGCGGAATCACAAAGAGCTTGACGGAAAACCAGAAAGTAAAGGAAAAGCAGCAGGAACGCTTGAAGCAAAGCGACGCCCAGAAGAAGGAATGCGAGCGGTGGGATCTGCTCCACGAGCTGATCGGTTCCGCCGACGGAAAGAAATTCCGGAATTTTGCCCAGGGCCTGACGTTCGAGATGATGACCATGCACGCCAATCGACAGCTCGATAAGATGACGGACCGCTATCTGCTCGTCCGCGACGCATCCGAGCCTCTGGAGCTTAATGTCATCGACAACTACCAGGCTGGTGAGATCCGTTCCACGAAAAACCTCTCCGGCGGCGAAAGCTTCATCGTCAGCCTGGCCCTGGCGCTCGGCCTCTCGCATATGGCCAGCCGGAACGTGCGAATCGATTCGCTCTTTCTTGACGAAGGATTCGGAACCCTCGACGAAGACGCGCTCGAAACCGCCCTGGAGACCCTCGCGGGACTGCAGCAGGACGGCAAGCTGATCGGCGTGATATCGCACGTTGCAGCGCTCAAGGAGCGTATCGGCGCACAGATACAGGTCATCCCGGAGACGGGGGGCCACAGTCGCATCACCGGTCCCGGATGCCGGAGGATGTAATTAAAGGAGGCAGGAACATGGAAATCAGAAAAATCATGGTGATCGGCGCAGGTTTTATGGGCTCCGGGATTGCACAGGTCCTAGCCGCGGCGGGATACGAGGTGGTTCTGCGGGACATCACAGACGAGCTCGTCGCCAGGGGGATGGGCGCCATCAAAAAGAACCTGACGGGCCAGGTCGCCAAGGGGAAGCTATCGGAGGCGGAGAAGGAGGCAATCGTCGGGCGAATTGTGCCGACGACGGAACTGGCTATGGCAAAAGAGTGCGGCCTGATCATCGAAGCCATCATCGAAAACAGGCAGGCAAAGCTGGACCTTTACAGACAGTTGGAGGAACTCTGCCCCCCGCAGGTCATTTTTGCCAGCAACACGTCGTCCATCCCCATCACGGATTTAGCTACGGCGACCAAGCGGCCGGACAGATTCGCGGGCATGCATTTCTTCAGCCCCGCGCAGGTCATGAAGCTCGTGGAGATCATCCGGGGCCTCAAGACCTCCGATGCGACGATCCAGGCCGTCAAGGAGCTCACGGACTCGATCGGAAAGGTCGGCGTCCTGGTCAAGGACGGACCGGGGTTTCTGGTGAACCGGGTCAATGCGGCGCTGCGCAACGAGGTCTACAACTGCCTTGCCGAAGGGGTGGCCACTATCGAGGACATCGACAAGGCTCTGAAGTTCGGGTTGGGCCATCCGATGGGGCCGTTTGAGTTGGGGGATTTCGTCGGCCTGGAAATCGGGCTCGCCGTGGCCGAGACCCTCTGGGAGAATTTCAAGGATCCCAAATGGCGGCCGGCTCTGAGTCTCCGCAAACTCGTCGCCTCGGGCGATCTGGGCCGCAAGACCGGCAAGGGTTGGTACGACTACACCAGCGGCGAGAAGAAGGTGCGGACGGATATTCATTTATGATCCCTGTTTTATCAACATTCATCAAACATTCATCAAATGCTTGACAAATCTCGCCTTCTTCTGCAAACTCACCTCTGTGAAGTTTCTCGAAGGCACATGTGTATGACCAACGAAAGGAGGAGTCCAATGGAGGAGAAATCGCGGATCAGGTTCAATCCGGTCACGAAGGAGATCGAAATCGAGGGTTCCGAGGCATTCGTGAAGACCTATTTCCAGAAGCTTCAAGGATTACTTTCACAATCCCCGGGGAAAAAGAAAGAAAAGCCGCCGCAAACGAGCGCCGGTCCCGCGAAAAAGGCGGAGAAAGCGAAGGCGGAACCCGGTAAAAAGAAGGCAGTAAAAGAGACCCAGATGGATGCGATCGTTTCGATGGTTAGCAGGGCTGAAGGGGGAGTGACGACATCGGCGCTGAAGGAAAAGACCGGCCTCAGCGAACGGCAGATATGGAGCGTTGTCTACCGGGCTGAGAAGCAGGGAAAGATCAAAAAGACGAAGCGGGGTCTGTACGTGCCGGCATAGCCCTGCTGACCGGGATAGTCGGGAGGTGATCATGGGAGAGGGGATATCGGATTACACCAGATTTATCGTCGATCTGCGGCGCCACATGTGGATGGCCGGCGTGGAGGAAGAGCTCCGTCGTCTCATCTGGCAGATCGCCGTTACAGGGAAGTACATCTCCGCCAAGATCCACGAATCGAACAGGAAGTTGGCCGGTTTCAAAAACCTCTATGGAGAGGACCAGCTCTCGCTCGACCGGAGCGCCGACGACATCCTTAAAAGCCAGCTCCAATATTCGGGCTTCGTCAGGGAATATGCCTCCGAGGAGCAGGACGCGGTAGTCCTGATCGGCAAGGGCCGGGAGCAATACTACGTCACGGCGGATCCGCTGGACGGTTCTTCCCTCGTCGATACCAACCTCTCCATCGGTACCATCATCGGCATCCACAAGGAATCGATCTTCTCGCGGGGACGGGATTCAATGGTGGCGGCGCTCTACATCACCTACGGCCCCCTCATCACGATGGTCTACTCCGCGGGGAAGGGCACACACGAGTTCGTCCTGAACCGGGAAGGGGAGTATGTCCTCTCGCAGGAACACATTGTGCTCGAGGAGCGCGGTTCTCTATACAGCCCCGGAGGACTCAGAAAGGATTTTACGGATGGGCATCTCAAGTATCTGGAATTTCTCGAAGCTCAGGGTTACAAGCTCCGCTATAGCGGTGGTTTTGTGCCCGACATCAACCAGGTTCTGATCAAGCGCGGCGGGATCTTCACCTATCCCGCCCTGAAAAATAGTCCCCGGGGAAAGCTCCGGCTTCTCTTCGAACTGCAGCCGATGGCCTTCATCATCGAGCAGGCGGGAGGGATCGCTACGGACGGCAAGGATGAAATTCTCTCGCTTCGGGTTGAGGACTTGGACCAGCGCTGTCCGATCTACATCGGAAGCCGGTTTGAGGTGGAAAAGGCAATGGAATTCCTGTCTCAAAATTCATAAACGGTGAGAGGCCCGGTAAAAACCGGGACTCTACTCCATCAGGGAGGTGTTGTCGATGATCTGCGAAAATATGGATATGCTGCAAAAGACCCTGGATGGTGTTCTGACGGTTAGAGGGGAAGACGTCGAAATACTGGATGAGATACGACTCCGGGAGGCGCTGATTGACGATCTGATCCAAACGGCGGTCTTTGCGTCGGAAGCGGAGGTGCGGAAAGCCGCCCGCTGGCTGATCCGGCGGACAGCCGCTCGGGCCGGCATTTACGTTGCGTCGATCCAGGGGCTCTACGAGGCGATGGGTCGGGGGGAGGTTTCCGGTTTCACCGTGCCGGCGATCAACATCCGCGCGATGACTTACGAAACCGCCCAGGCAGTCTTCCGGGCGGCGCTGGCAGCCGGTGTCGGGCCGGTGATCTTTGAGATCGCCCGCTCGGAGATCGATTACACCTACCAGCGGCCGGAGGAGTATACCTGTGCCGTGGCCGCCGCGGCCCTCAAAACAGGATACCGGGGACCGCTCTTCCTCCAGGGCGACCACTTCCAGGTGGGGGCGAAGAAATATGCAAAAGATCCGGAGGCCGAGGTCAAGGCCGTCAAGGACCTGATCTGGGAGGCGATCGACGCCGGATTCTACAACATCGACATCGACACCTCGACCCTCGTCGATCTGGAGGAGCCGACGGTGTCGGAGCAGCAGAGGCTCAATTACAGCCTTGCCGCCGAGCTGACGACGATGATCCGGGACCTGGAACCGGCGGGAATCACGATCTCCGTCGGCGGCGAGATCGGCGAGGTCGGCGGAAAGAACAGCACGGTGGAGGAACTGCGCGCCTTTATGGACGGCTACCGGGAAGCACTCGAGAAAAGCGGGACGGCGTTGAGAGGGATCAGCAAGATCAGCGTCCAGACGGGGACGACCCACGGCGGGGTCCCGCTGGCCGACGGGAGTGTCGCCCGCGTCAAACTCGATTTTACGACGCTGGAGGAACTCTCCCGGGCGGCAAAGGCAGACTATGGATTGGCCGGCGCGGTTCAGCACGGCGCCTCGACGCTGCCCGATGAGGCCTTCGACCGGTTCCCAGCCACCCGCACGGCGGAGGTCCATCTCGCCACGGGCTTTCAGAATATCGTCTACGACAGCAAGAACTTTCCCGATGACCTCCGGGCACGGATCTACGATTACCTGAGACGGGAGGCGGCCTCCGAGAAGAAGGAAGGGGATACCGACGAGCAGTTCATCTACAAGACCCGGAAAAAGGGGTTCGGTCCGTTCAAAAAGGAACTATGGGAACTCCCAAAGTCGATCCGAACGGCTTTAGGCTCTGAACTGGAAGCACAGTTCGCCCTCCTCTTTAAGAAGCTCAATGTGGGGGACACGCTCGCGACGGTCAACCGTTTCGTTCCGCCCGTGGACGTTCCTTTGAAGCCGCCCGCCGGCCTCGCGTAAAGTTGACGGCTTCGTAAAAAGGCCGGATGTTGCGCTAAAGCTTCACCTCTCGTCATTGCGGCGTACGACGCATGAAGGGGGATGATTTTTTAGATCGCCTTCCCGTAAGATTGAATGGGGACGGATTTCAAATCCGTCCCCAAGCCATCCGTCCCATTTTCACAACCTTTGAGACTTTTTGCGGGGTCGTCAAAGCTACTCTTAGCGGCATACCCATCACGTTGGGTCGGATGGCCAGATATTTTTTATGGCCTCCGCGTAAGGCGGCCGAAGGACTCCCGCCTCGGTGATGATCGCCGTAATAAAGCTGTGCGCGGTCCAATCGAAGGCGGGATTGTACACAGCGATCCCTTCCGGGGCCGTCCGGACCCCGCCGACCCGGGTCACCTCCTCGGGATTCCGCTCCTCGATAACAATCGCGCGGCCTTCGGAAAGCGCCTGGTCGATCGTGGAGAGCGGAGCGGCGATATAGAAAGGGATCCCGTGAGCATGAGCGAGGACAGCCAGGGTGTATGTCCCGATTTTGTTCGCTGTGTCCCCGTTGGCGGCGATCCGGTCCGCCCCGACGATGATCAGATCGATCTTTCCCTGCTGCATAAGGAAGCCCGCCATGTTGTCCGTGATCAGCGTGCAGGGGATTTTCTCACGCATGAGCTCCCAGGCGGTCAGTCTCGCCCCCTGAAGGACGGGGCGGGTTTCATCGACGTACACATGGATTTTTCTCCCCTCCTCATAAGCCGCCCGGATTACTCCGAGGGCCGTCCCGTAACCGGCAGTGGCAAGCGCCCCGGCGTTGCAATGGGTGAGGATCCTGGCGCCGTCCGGGATCAGGCCCCGGCCGTTGGCGCCAAGGCGCCGGTTGACGGCGATATCCTCGTCGGCGATCTCGATAGCCTCCGTAACGAGGGACTTTCGGAGATGATGCCACGGGTCATGATCCGGGAGGGAAACCAACACCGAGTCGAAACGGCGCTTCATCCGCTCGATCGCCCAGAAGAGGTTCCGGGCCGTCGGCCGCGTCGCCGCAAATCGACAACAGATCTCCTCAAAGGCAGCGCGGAAGGCTTCCGGGGCATCGGCATCGATCCGGAGGGCGCCCAGGGCGATCCCCATCGCCGCAGCGACCCCGATCGCCGGGGCGCCTCGGATCGTGAGATCGTTGATCGCCACGATGACCTCACGGTAGTCGGTACAAGTCACGTACCGCTCCTCGACCGGGAGGGCGCGCTGGTCGATCATCACGACGGCGTTGTCTTTCCAGTAAATCGTGCGGATGGCCTTCTCCATCGTCGCGTTTATTCCGCTCCCGCCAGCATTTTTTTCAGTAGATCGTTGATGACCTGAGGATTCGCCTTCCCCCCCGTCGCCTTCATCACCTGCCCGACGAAGAATCCGAAGACCTTCTCTTTCCCGGCCCGATACTGGGCAAGCTGGTCAGGGTTCTTCCCAATGATCTCTGAGATCGTGCCCGCAAGGGCGCCCTCATCGATGATCTGGACAAGGCCCTTTTCCTTGATGATCGCCCCCGGTGCTTTGCCGGTCCGGTACATCTCTTCGCTGACCTCCTTGGCCATCTTGCCGCTGATCGTCCCGTCCTGGATGAGGCGGATCATCTCCGCAAGAGCGGCCGGGGCGATCGGACACTGACGGATCTCTTTTTTGTCCTCATTAAGGAATCTCAGCACATCTCCCATCACCCAGTTGCTGGCGATCTTCGGCTGTCCCGAGAGGCGGACGACTTCTTCGTAATAATCGGCCAGGGCCCGACTGGCGGTGAGGACACCTGCATCGTAGGTGGGAATCCGGTACTCCCGGACAAACCTCTCCCGCTTCTCCAGGGGAAGCTCCGGCAGGGTATTTAGGACCGCCGCGATCCAGGCGTCGTCGATCACAATGGGGACCAGGTCCGGATCGGGGAAGTAACGGTAATCGTGAGCCTCCTCCTTGCTCCGCATGGAGTGGGTCACCCCCGCCGTGTCGTCCCAAAGGCGGGTCTCCTGGACAACGGCATCTCCGGCATCGAGAACATAGGCCTGGCGCTTGATTTCGTACTCGAGGGCACGCTGAACATTCCTGAAAGAATTCATATTCTTGAGCTCTGTCCGTGTCCCGAAAGTCTCGGTCCCCTGCGGGCGGAGGGAGACGTTCGCGTCGCAGCGGAAGCTCCCCTCTTCCATGTTCCCGTCGCAGATCTCGAGATAGACGAGGATCTCGTGCAGACGCCGAAGATACGCCGCCGCCTCTTCCGCGCCTCGGATGTCCGGTTCGCTGACGATCTCGATGAGAGGAACGCCGGTCCGGTTCAGATCAACATGGCTCACCGGGTTGTGCTCGTCGTGCAGCAGTTTCCCCGCATCCTCCTCCATGTGGATCCGTGTGATTCCGATCCGCTTCTTTCCGCCGTTGATCTCCACCTCGATCCAGCCGTGTTCGGCGGGCGGAGAGGCGTACTGGGAGATCTGGTAGCCTTTGGGAAGATCGGGATAGAAGTAATTCTTACGAGCAAAGTTGCATTCCCCGTTGATCCTGCAGCTCGTCGCCAGAGCCATCTTCATCATGAATTCGACAACCTTTTTATTCAGGACGGGGAGCACCCCGGGCATCCCGAGGCAGACGGGACAGGTGTGGCTGTTAGGCGTTGCCCCGAATTTCGTCGAACAGCCGCAGAAGATCTTTGCATCCGTAAGGAGCTGGGCGTGGACCTCCAGCCCGATGACCGGTTCGTATTCCATTACAGTCCAGGTCTCCTTTTTTCGATCTTTGCCTGTCTCTCATATGCCGAAGCGAACTGTATGAGACGCCCCTCCTGAAAATGGCCGGCCAGGAACTGGACGCCGATCGGGAGCCCGCTTTTTGTGTAGCCGCAGGGGACTGAGATTCCCGGTATCCCGGCCAGGTTTGCCGAGATCGTGAAGATATCGGAGAGGTACATCTGCATCGGGTCGTTGGTCTTCTCGCCGACCTTGAAGGCCGGCGTGGGCGAGGTCGGGGTGAGGATGCAATCGCAGTCCGCAAAGGCCTGCTCGAAATCCCGCTTGATCAGCGCCCGGACCTGGGAGGCCTTTCGGTAGTAGGCGTCGTAGTATCCCGACGAGAGGGCGTAGGTCCCAATCATGATTCGCCTTTTCACCTCCTCGCCGAAACCCGCCGAGCGTGTTTTTTTGTACATGTCGAGCAGATCGCGGTGATCCTCCGACCGAAAGCCGTACTTGACGCCGTCGTAGCGGGCGAGGTTCGAGCTCGCCTCCGCCGGCGCCACGATGTAGTAGACGGCCACGCAGTAATCGGTGTGGGGCAGCGAAACCTCTCTGCACGTCGCTCCCGCCCTCTCGACGACACTGATCGCCTCCCGGACCGCCGCCTCAACCTCCGGGTCGATACCTTCGATGAAGTATTCCTTCGGTATGCCCACTCGCCACCCCTTGATTCCCCGGCCGAGAAACGCACGGTAATCGGGAACATCCTCCGGCACCGAGGTTGATTCCCGAGGATCGTAGCCGGCAACGACGTTCATCAGGATGGCACAGTCCTCCACGTCTTTGGTGAAAGGGCCGATCTGGTCCAGCGATGAGGCAAAGGCGATCAGGCCGTAACGGGAGACTCGGCCGTAGGTCGGCTTCAGGCCGACGACGCCGCAGAGGGCCGCCGGCTGGCGGATGGAGCCGCCGGTGTCGGAACCGAAAGAGGCAATACATTCGTCGGCGGCCACCGCCGCCGCGGAGCCGCCGCTCGACCCTCCCGGGATCCGCGTCAGATCCCAGGGATTGCGGGTCACCCCGAAGAAGGAGGTTTCCGTCGAGGACCCCATCGCGAACTCATCCATATTCGTCTTCCCGGTGAACACCGCGCCTGCCGCCCGGAGCTTCTCCACGACAGTGCCGTCATACGGAGGGATGAAATTGTGGAGTATCCTGGAGCCGCATGTCGTCCTGACCCCCCTGGTGCACAAAATGTCTTTCAAGGCGATGGGGATCCCCGTCAGCGCCTTCATCTCGCCTCTTAGAATCGCCTCGTCGGCGCGCGCCGCTTCCTCGATGGCCGATTCCTGCATCAGGGTGATATACGCATGGACCTCCTTCTCCACGGCGTCGATCCGTTTAAATACCGAGGCGGTGATCTCGGCGGAGGTCGTCTCCCCTGCCCGGAGCTTATCTTGCAGCTCGTGAATCGTTAATTCATACAGTTCCATATTCTTCGTCTGTTCCTTAATCGTTGGCCTTCATCTTAGAGCAATTCCACTATGTGCCAGTCAATTGGCGGCTTCGTAAAAAGGCCGCAGGCAAGGCGCGCAAACCCTGTGGAATGAGGCGTACTGTTACGTACGCCGCAATGACGAAGGGTGAAGCGCAACGCAGCATCCGACCTTTTTACGTAGCCGCCGCTGTCATTCGATCACCCGGGGTACCTGGAAGCAACTCCCCCGCGCATCCGGTGCATTGGCCAGTGAGGCCTCTACGGGGAGAGACGGAGCGACCATGTCTGGACGGAAGGCGTTCTTCCGGGCAATGGCATGGGACATCGGCTCAACACCGGTCGTATCGACTTCGTTGAGCTTGTCCATATACAGGAGGATGTCGTTGAGCTGGGCGGTGAATTTGACCACCGCCTCCCTATCCAACGAAAGTCTCGCCAGATTCGCCACATAAGCCACTTCATCCCTGCTGATTTTGTCCAATGCATCACCTCAAAGCTCTCTCTTTTCAGGTCATCGCTTATATTGCTACAGCACCGGCCAGTAAGGTTCGAGCTGTTTCCGCACCTGTCCGATCAGGATCTCCGCCTTCTCGTCCGTCCCGGCTGCCATCCGGAGCAGCGTCTCTTCCGTCGCCCGTGTCTCCCCCAAAAGCTCTAGCAGGAGCGCCCGGACACACTTTGCCAGACCCTGGATATGATAACCGCCCTCGAGGGTCAGGACCAGACGACCGCCGCAGCACTCTTCAGCCAGATTCAGCAGGACGCGGGTGAAAGCGGCGAAGCCTTCCGGCGTCACCTTCATCTCGCCCAAGGGATCTCCGAAATAGGTATCGAACCCAGCCGAGACCAGGATGATCTCGGGTTTGAAAGCCAAAGCGATCGGAGTCAGGATGTCCTGGAAAATGCGTAGATAGAAGGCGTCATCCGCACCGGGCCTCAGCGGGACATTGATCGTGTAGCCGAGACCCTTACCCCGCCCCATTTCGCCTATACCGCCGGTGCCGGGATAGCCGGGAGACTGGTGGGTTGAAAAAAACAGGACCTCCCGATCCTCATAAAAAATATCCTGGGTGCCGTTCCCGTGATGGAGGTCCCAGTCGACGATCAGGATCCGCTCCATCTTGTGCAAGGCCATGGCATGTCTTGCGCCGATCGCGATGTTGTTGAAAATGCAGAAACCCGCCGCTCGCTCCGCCTGGGCGTGATGGCCCGGCGGCCGAACCAGGGCAAAGGCATTGTCCGCCTCCCGGTAAATCACGGCGTCGATGGCGTTCATCACACCGCCCGCCGCGAGCTTTGCGATATCGTATGTTTCGGAAGACGCCACCGTATCGGCATCGAGCATCGACATCGATCGACCGGCAGTGGCAGCTATGACATCGACATACGCCGGCCTGTGGACCCTCTCCAGTTCTGCACGGGCGGCCTGTCTTGCATCAATCCCGATAAATTTCCAAGCCATATCGGGATTGTCGAGCATCTCGTAGATCGAAACAAGTCGCTGGGGCGTCTCAGGGTGGCCAATATCCGTGTCGTGCTGCAAATACCGCCAGTCCTTTACAATTCCCGTGTTTTTAGACATCAACCGCCTTTCCCCTAGGGCGCCCTTCAGCCCCCGATCGGAGGTCGTTTCTAACACAAAAGCCCTTAAATAGCAAAAGATTTTACAGTTGAAGCGCTTTCGGAAAAAGGATTGACAAACATTTCCCACTGCGCGTATAAGCCCGATGTGGAGCGCCTTTTTTTGAAGGGCTTTTGCGGGCATCAGAAAAAGAAAGGGGTGAAATCATGTTTGGTATCGGTATGCCGGAGCTGCTGGTGATCGCGGTCATCGCGCTGCTCGTGGTGGGCCCCAAGAAACTGCCGGAGATCGCGAAGGCTCTGGGAAAGGGCCTCTCCGAATTCCGCAAGGTGACCGAAAGCGCAACAGAAACGATCAAGGAGACGTTTAAGGCGGATGACCTGAAGAAGGATCTGGACGGCCTCAAAGACTCGCTCCTCTACAGCAAGGAAGAGGAAAATGAAGAACCGGTTCCGCCCGCGGCGCCAACACCGCCGGACCACGACGCTGCAAAGACGGACGAACCGAAACCCGAGGTTCATGACGCTTCGAAGACGGAGGAACCAAAACTTAAAGCATAACCTCTCATAGGCATCCCTGCAAGACATCGTATGAAAAACGACTCAAACGAAGAAGAAAAAATGTCCCTGACCTCTCATCTTGAAGAGTTGAAGACGAGGCTTATACGCGTTCTCATCGTCGTCGGCATCGGCTTCGGCATCTGCTACCTGTTCAAGGAATGGTCTTTCCGAGTCATCACCAGACCCCTCGTCGACGCCATGCCTGCACAGAGTTCGCTGATCTTTACCGGACTTCCGGAGGCCTTCTTCATTCACATGAAGATCGCTTTCTTCGCCTCCCTCCTGATCACGGCCCCCTATACCCTCTTCGAATTCTGGCGCTTCGTCTCCCCGGGTTTATACCGGGACGAGAAAAAATACGTTTTCCCCTTCATCTTCTTCTCCTCGATCCTCTTCGGCGGCGGAGTCCTGTTCGGCTATTTTGTCGCCCTGCCTCCCGCATTCGCTTTTTTTGTGAGTTTTTCCACCGAAGCTCTCAAACCGATGATCTCTTTTCGGGAGTATCTCGACTTGACATTGAAGTTCCTCCTGGCCTTCGGTCTCTCCTTCGAGATGCCGGTCTTTATGTTCTTTCTGGCGAAGCTCGGCGTCGTCGATGCAAAGATGCTCTCGAAGCAGCGGCGCTACGCGATCCTCATCATCTTCATCGCCGCCGCTATCCTGACCCCCTCTCCCGATGTCTTCAGCCAGATACTGATGGCGATCCCGCTGATGTTTCTTTATGAAGTGAGCATTTTTGTGGTAAAGTTCGCCCGCAAGAAAAAACCCGCCGAGGAAGCGACCGAGGAAAACACCGAAGCGATGCCGGAAGGGACGGAAGAAAAGAACCCATGACCCCCGTTAAACGTGTTGCCCGGCGCCGGAAAATGTCATCGCGACGCTCCGTCCTGGGGATCATCATTATCGTATTCCTTGTCGTCTTTGTCGGCGCCGCCCTGGCGGGGAGCAGTCTACTCTATTACGTCCTCCTCAAGGAACTCCCCAGCATCGCCGCCCTGAAGGACTATCGCCCCAGCATCACAACGCGGGTCTATGCGGACAACGGCGAGCTGATCGACGAGTTTTTCCTCGAAGACCGGAAGGTCATCAAGTACGAGGAGATCCCGAAGATCGTCATTCAGGCATTCGTCGCCGCCGAGGACGCCCGTTTCTTCCAGCACAAGGGATTCGACATGCAGAGCATGTCCCGGGCTTTTTTCAAAAATATCGAGGCGGGGAGGATTGTTCAGGGAGGGAGCACCATTACCCAGCAGGTCGCCAAGGTCCTCTACCTTTCCCCGGAGAAGAGCTACATCAGAAAAATCAAAGAGGCTCTCCTGGCATATAAGATAGACAAGTACCTGACAAAAGAAGAGATCATCACACTCTACCTGAACCACATCTATCTCGGCCACGGGACCTACGGGATCGAGGCCGCCTCCCAGGGGTATTTCGGAAAAAGCGCGCGCGACCTGACGCTTGCGGAAGCGGCCCTGCTCGCAGGCCTCCCCAAAGCCCCCAGCAGCTACTCCCCCTACCTTCACCCCGACAGGGCATACCAGCGGCAGGCCTACGTGCTTTCGCGGATGCTCGAAGATAAGTACATCTCAAAGAAGGAGAAGGACCTGGCGGTCGCCACGAAACTCCGGTTCCGTTCGATCAAGCCGAAGGACAAGATCGCCCCTTACTTCATCGAGAACGTCCGGCGCTACGTCCAGGAGAAATACGGCAGGGACGTCCTTTACAGGGAGGGGCTTGAAGTCTACACGACACTGAATATTCAGATGCAGAAGGCGGCGCGCGACGCCGTGGAGCAAGGCCTCAAGGAGATTGAGGAACGCCAGAGTTATGAAAAAGGGCTCGTCCAGGGGGCGCTCTTTGCGATGGATCCCAAAAGCGGCGCGATCCGCTCGATAGTCGGGGGGCGAGACTTCAACCGCAGCGAATTCAACCGCGCAACGCAATCCCGGCGCCAACCCGGTTCGGCCTTCAAACCGATTATCTACACAGCGGCCTTCGACAAGGGAATGACCCCCTCGACGCTGATCGTGGATTCCCCCATTGTCTACCCGGATACCTCCCGTCCCGACGGGCTCTGGAAGCCGAAGAATTTCGACGAGAAATTCCTCGGGCCGACAACGCTGCACAACGCCCTGGTCCAGTCCCGGAATATCATCACAATCAAGGTCCTCGAGGAGATCGGCATCGATTACGCCACGGCTTATGCCGCCAATATGGGGATCACCTCTCCTATTCCCAGGAACCTTTCGATCGCCCTCGGAACCTCCGGGGTCACCCTCCAGGAGCTGGTCCGGGCTTACGGTGTCCTGGCCAATGAAGGGAAGCGGGTGCAGCCGTTTTTCATCAAAAAGATCGTCGATCGGACCGGACATGTGTTTGAGGAGGCGCAACCAAAGGTCGAGCAGGTGATCGACCCGCGGATCGCCTTCATGACGAGCTATGTCATGCAGGACGTCGTGGAAAGCGGAACGGGGCAAAGGGTGAAGCGACTCGGCCGGCCGGTCGCCGGAAAGACCGGGACGACCGATGACACGAGGGACGCCTGGTTTCTGGGCTTTACACCCACTTTGGTCGCCGGCGTCTGGGTGGGATTTGATCAGGAGAGACCCCTCGGCAGGCTGGAGGTCGGAGGCCGTGCCGCAGCGCCGATCTGGCTCTATTTTGCGGAAAAGGCCCTCGAGAGGATGCCGGTCGAGGTCTTCCCCATCCCCGAGGGGATCGTCTTTGTCAAGGTGGATCCGAAAACCGGAACGCCGGCCAGGTTCTGGACCAAAGGGGCGAGATTCGAAGCGTTCCTCGAAGGAACGACCCCGGAAAACGCGGAAATAATCAACCCGGCCACCCTCCCCGAAGGGGTCAGGAAGTTTGACATGGACCCCAATTTCTAAAAGGCGTGATGAAACCGGCACGGAATCTGTTCATTTCTTTACTGGCGCTGACATGCTTCCTTGCGCCCCACGCACGGGCGCATGAACCTGCCTCTTCCGCAGGGAAAGCACAACAGGTATCGGATCACTTCAATGGTCGCCTGTACTTCAACCCCGGTGTGCAGCAGCCCTCGCTATCTCCTGGACAGGAGCAACAACGGGGCCGACCCGGATGGATTTGGCGATGGATATTTGGCGCCGAATGGCCGGACTGGCCGGAAGCAAAGGAGTTCACGCCCGGAACACCTCCCGTCACCCGAGTCCCGAAAGGCTCGCTCTCCATTACCCCCGTGGGTCACGCGACGTTTCTCATTCAAATGGACGGCTTCAATATCCTGACCGATCCCATCTGGTCGGAGCGATGCAGTCCGGTCTCCTGGGCCGGTCCCAAGCGTTACACGGGGCCGGGGATCCGTTTTGAGGACCTGCCGCCTATCGATGTTGTCCTGGTGTCTCATAATCACTACGATCATCTTGATCTGCCTACGTTGAAACGTCTTGCGGAAAAGGGCGTTCCGCGCGCCATCGTTCCGCTCGGCAACCTCGATCTCATCAGGGGAACAGTGATTCCCCATGTGGATGAGCTCGACTGGTGGCAGTCGGTCCGCTTGTCGCCGGATGTGACGGTCACTCTAGTTCCGGCACAGCACTTTTCCTCGCGCACCTTATGGGACCGCAATAAAACCCTCTGGGGGGGATTTGTCGTCTCGGGACCGTCGGGAAATTTGTTTCATGCAGGGGATACGGGGTATGGTCCCCATTTCCAAGAGATAGCACGTCGCTTCCCGGCGATTCGGGCGGCGCTCCTTCCGATCGCACCCTTCCGGCCGCGACAGGCTAACGAACCGATTCACGAGCGTTACTCCATCGTCCACATGGGGCCGGCAGAGGCAATCCAGGCACATCTGGATCTGGGTGCGCAGCTGAGCATCGCCGCCCATTTCCAGGTATTTCAGCTCGGAGCGGATGGATTTGGCGATGCCGTGAATGAACTCGCCACGACCCTGCAGGAACATGACCTTAGACCCGAAACATTCATCACCCCAATCCACGGCCAGGCCATCGAACCGGCCACATCCTCCAAAGGAGTCCATCGCCTGGTGAGCCTTGAGAAGTGAGGCGCGAATTGATGAGGTTGAATTGAAAAAGGCTATCCTATTCTGAAATCTGCGGCACTCAGTTTGTGTTTGTTGAGAAGGCTGTAGAAATCGGCCCGGTATTTTCCGGAAAGTTCCGCTGCATCACTCACATTACCCTTGCAGACCTGCAGGAGATTGATCAGATAGTTTCTTTCAAACGCATTTTTTGCTTCTCTTAACGATTTTAGGGGTTCCGCCGCCGAAGAAGTGTGGGACGGGAGGATATCCTCTTCGGTAATGTAATCCTGTGGTGTCATGGCGATCGCAGACTCAACCGCATTCTCAAGTTCACGAACATTTCCCGGCCAGTCATGGAGCATGAGTTTCTTCATGGCTTCTGGCATCATACCCCTTATGGCCTTCTTCATGCGGCCATTGTATTTCTTCAGAAAATGGTCAACAAGGGGCTGAATATCCTCCTTCCTTTCCCGCAGAGGGGGAAGTTGGATCGGAATGACATGGATTCTGTAATAGAGGTCATGGCGGAATAGCCCCTTTTTCACCTCTTCCTCCAAATCTTTGTTGGTGGCGACGATCACTCTGACGTCAACCTCGATCAGTTTTTCGCTTCCCACCGGGTTAAATTGGCGTTCCTGAAGAACCCTGAGGACCTTGGCCTGGATAGTGAGGGACATGTCGCCGATCTCATCCAGGAAGAGGGTACCCGTGTGAGCCTGGGTGAAGGAGCCTCTCGCGTTTTGCGTTGCCCCGGTAAAGGCCCCTTTCTCATGACCGAAGAGCTTGCTTTCGAGAAGGGTCTCAGGTATGGCCGCGCAATTCAAAGCGATGAAAGGCTTATCCTTCCTGCCGCTTGCCATATGTATCGCTTTTGCAATCAATTCCTTTCCGGTGCCGCTTTCTCCCTGGATATGAACCGTGGAATCATTGTCAGCAATTCTGGAGACGGTTTCCAATACCCTCTGCATCTTCTCGCTTCTAGTGACGATGTTACCAAAATGATACTCTTCTTCCAGGAAATTCTTCAACCGTAGAATTTCCTTCTGGAGCCTTCTGTTTTCCAGGGCCTTTTCCACCTGGAGAAGCAGGTCCCGGGCGTTAAACGGCTTCGTTACATAACTGTACGCCCCCCGTTTCATGGCTTCAACGGCGCTTTCTATGGTTCCATGTGCGGTGAGGATGATGACGGGAAGATCGGGAAAGAGGAGATGAAGCTTTTGCATCAGCGAAATACCGTCGCTCCTTTCCAGTTGTAAGTCGAGGATGGCAAGATCGAACATCTGGTTTTTGGCAGCGTCAATGGCCACCTCCTCGTTCAGCGCAGTGGTCACTTCATAACCTGCCGATTCAACTCGAACCTTAAGCACCTCGATGAGATTACGGTCGTCATCGACTACTAGTATTTTTCCTGAAGACATGGGTTTCTCCTATTTTGACTTTTCTCTCTTTTTCTGTTCGACGCCGATATCCACTTGTTTCAGTTCATCAATGATGTTGTTTAATCTGTCGACCATTTTTTTCTTCTCATCGATGATGTTGTTTAATCTGTCGACCGTTTTTTTCTGCTCATCGATGATGTTGTTCAATTTGTCTGTCGTGTGGCTGAGCTTATTATTGTCCTGCAGAAGTCCCACTACAATCTTCGCTTGTTCAACCATAGGACTCTCGGGATAGCCCGTTATCAGTCTCCTGAACGAGACCATGGATTTTTCATAATCCCTTGCCGGATTGGCAGGATGGGCATGGATCAAACCGATATAAAAAAGGGATTCGTCCACCAACACCTTCCTGCCTGCCAGGGAGATCACTTTTTCGTTTTCCTTCAGGGCACTTCCATATTCTCCCAAGGCAAGATACGTCCTACCCAGAACCAGATGCGCCTTGGCCTCCTCCCCTGTCACGTCTGACATTTCCGTAGTCATCATCTTGTTGAGCCTGCAGGCCAAAGGACTGAGAAATATCAGGATGGCAATACAAAGATAAATCTGCTTCCATGCTCCGGATCGCTTTCTGCCCATACCTTACCTCCATGCGCCGCCACAATGTGCTTGACAATGGCCAGACCCAGCCCTGTTCCTTTTTTTTGATCCGAACTTTCGTACTTTTCGAATATGGCCGCCAACTTTTCCCTGGGAATACCCGGTCCGGAATCGCATACGGAAATCTCAAATCCACCGTTCCGCAGGACTGCCGCGATGGAGATTCGACCCTTATCCGGAGTAAACTTGACCGCATTCCCGACCAGATTCCTTAGCACATCGAGAATGCGTTCCGAATCCATCCTACACAAGGGAAGATCTGTATTTACTGAATTCTCCATGTGAAGTCTTTTGGCCTCCGCATAGGGAGCGATTTCATTTATCACCTGCTTAACGAGTGGCTCAATGCTTCTTCTTTCGAAGTGATACTCCATCATCCCCGCTTCCATCTTGGACAGATCCAATATCGAATTGATCAGACTTGTCAAACGGTTGCTCTCTGCAGCGATGATAGTCAACAGCCTGCTCTGCTTTTCAGTTGTCGATCCGCATGTCCCTTCAAGCAAAAGACTGGCTCCCTCTTTGATTGTGGTGATGGGGGTCCTTAGTTCATGAGATATCATGGCAAAGAAGTCCGTTTTTATCTTGTCCACCTCTTTTAATCTGTTGCACATCAGATTAAATGCATCTGTGAGCTCCTTGATTTCCGGAGGGGCTGAAACACCACGATAGCACTCGAAGATGCCGCTCTGAATATCCTTGGTCTTTTTCACTAGTTTCAGTAGGGGATTCGTAATGCTCCTCGTGATAAGGAAAGAGAGTAGGATAACCATCAGTACGGCTATCACTAAGGAAATAACGGCCACTGTTCCGGCCAAGGCCCCTGCGTCGCTGACTATTTTTGTTTTATCATAAAACACTTTACGGGAGAACTCATCAAGCTTTTTAACTTCTTCGAGGATGATATCTGCAGTCTTCTCTTTCTCTTTTTTGTACCAATTCCGATCATAGTTCTCGTTATTTTTCAGTTTTTTGACTTCGGCTTCGACCAGAAAGTGATAATGCCGATGGGATTCTTTGATAATTTTTAAGAAATCGTTCTGAACGGGAGAAACCGGGATAGCATCGAGCTCGGCAAGAGTTCTCTCAAAGTCCTCACTTGCGGAAAGGAACTGGTTGTATAGAATCAGATCCTTTGTGAGGACAAATTTCTGCTCAAATCGGCGCTGGGAGAATATCGAGTCTACCAGCTTTTTCCCGGAGTCGAGCAGATAGATATCTTCGTTGTAGCTGTTAAGAATTTGCGTATTGAACTGCACCAGCTTTAAAATAGCGTATACATTTGATCCGCCCAAGAGAAATAAGACCGCTAGATAACCAGCCGTCAATCGGAGAAAAATCCCAAATGTCATCTTGTTCCTGACTCCAATATTTTCGAATCCTTCCAATCCATCGCCGGCTCCAAAGAGATTTGATTGCTTCTCCGTGACATGAACCTCCCCTTTTCAACGTCCTGTTTTCGTTCGATGGGATATTAAAAAAAATTATACTCTTTTATCTTTCTTAAATCCACATCAAGACTGAGTTTCGGGAATATTCCTTTTAGAAATATATACTTTGCGAGATGACGAAGAAGATTCAGGTCAAAGCACGGGCTTCCGACCTAATTTCCCGCCAAATTTATAACGATGAAAAATACATTTATGTAGAATGAATCAGTTTATGACCTGAATCCTGCACCGACATAGACGAAATAGGATGAAACATCTGGGTTACCTCTGTTATTGTAGGGTTATCACAACATAACCGGTAACAATAGGAGGTAACCCAGATGGTGAAAAGACAAGATCAGGGTAGTGCGGAAAGGGGGATAAATCAAGGGGAAAATGAGTGTCGACAGAAGGCAAGTAAAATTGGGCCTTTTACCGCATACGAATATTGTCGGGAGCGTTTGAGCCCTTTCGGTGGACTTTTGGGGTTGGTGAAGTTTTTAGATCTTGTGAAGTTTGAGGAGATCTTTGAGGGGTTCTATAAGCCGCCCGAGCGGCTGCCGGAGATGGGGCATTACAAGATGGTTTACGGCATCCTGCTGCTTTTATTTATCGGGTATACACGGGTATGGCATTTTTTGTATATTCAGTTTGACGCGGTGGTCTGCGGTATATTCAATCGGGTCAAGCTGCCGTATGTAACAACGTATTGGCGGTACGTGGATTCCCTGGGGATCAACCAGGGGATGTCGCTGTTGATGGTTATGAGCGCTCTTCGGGAGCGGGTGTGGCAGTTGTGCGGCCTGAGTTATCAGACGATCCATATCAATATCGACACGACGGTGGAAACGGTTTACGGCCGTCAGCAGGGCGGACGCAAGGGGCACAATCCCAAGAACCGTGGGAAGAAGGGGTTGCGTCCGGTGT
>CAZINF010000009.1:0-45361 GCA_964540555.1 uncultured Syntrophus sp.
GCCTCCACCGGGAGCGCCTGGTCGCCGTCCAGTACAGCGATGAGAATTACCGCGAGGCGACACCGGACTATCCAGCCAACCCCAACGGCTCGATGGACGGAATCGCGGGGATCTGCGACGCGACGGGGCGGATCTTCGGCCTGATGCCCCACCCGGAAGCCTTCCTCCACCGGACGAACCACCCCCGCTGGACCAGAGAAGAACTCCCCGAGGAGGGGATGGGCCTTTCCCTCTTCAGGAACGCCGCCGCCTTCCTTCGAAGCGACGACTTTTAGCGTTTCTCTCCACTCATAATTGAATGGGGACGGATTTCAAATCCGTTCCCGCGCCCGCCAATCCTGGAAGAGCTAGACCAGATGACAGGCCACGCGATGATCTTTACCCACTTCCCGCAACTCCGGCGCCTCCATACGGCAAATATCAATGCAACGAGGACAGCGCTCATGAAAGCTACAGCCGGGCGGAAGATTAATGGGACTGGGCGGATCCCCCGTGAGGATGATCCTCTCCCGGGTCTCCTCCACCTCCGGATCGGGAATGGGCACGGCCGAAAGCAGGGCAATCGTGTAAGGGTGTTTGGCATAAAGATACAGATCATCGCGGTTGGCAATCTCGACGATTCGTCCCAGGTACATCACTGCCACGCGATGGCTGATATGTCGGACCACGGAGAGATCATGGGCAATGAAAAGATAGGTAAGGTCAAATTCCGTCTGGAGATCCTCCAGGAGGTTGATGATCTGGGCCTGAATGGAGACATCCAGCGCGGAGATGGGTTCATCACAGACGATAAACTTGGGATGTATCGCGAGCGCCCTGGCGATCCCGAGCCTTTGACGCTGCCCGCCGCTGAACTCGTGCGGATAGCGGTTGATCATCCCGGGATCCAATCCGACGATCTGGAGCAATTCGGCGATCCGGTCCGCGAGCGCTTTGCCACGGGTTTTTGTATGCACCAAGAGAGGTTCGGCCACAATCTTGAAGGCTTTCATCCGGGGATCGAGCGAATCATAGGGGTCCTGGAAGATAATCTGCATCCCAAGGCGCAACAGCCGCAGCTCCTCCTTTTTCATGGTACAGAGATTTACCCCTTCAAAATTGACCTCGCCCGAGGTGGGACACAAAAGCTGGGTGATACAGCGACCGAGGGTGGTCTTGCCGCTCCCGCTTTCTCCCACGAGGCCAAGGGTTTCTCCCCGGCGGATGACCATACTGACCCGATCCACGGCCTTGATTTCCGCTACCTTGTGCTGACGGATGATCCCCTTGGTAATGGGAAAGTACATGGAAAGGTTTTTTATCTCAATGAGTGCATCATTTTGCATAATCATTTCCTGACATCCACCCAACAGGCCGTATAATGGCCCTCTTCTACCGCTCTGAGCTCCGGCCGCTCGAGGGTGCATCTTTCCACCCGGAAGGAGCAGCGGGGATAAAAAGAGCAGCCGGGCGGCAGGTTGACCAGATTCGGCGGTTGCCCTTCTATGGGCACCAGACGGGAGGTCCGTGGTTTGTCCAATCGGGGTACGGAGGCCAGCAAGCCAATGGTATAGGGATGGGACGGTTTGCTGTAAACACCATGGGCCGTACCCGATTCCACAATCCGACCGGCATACATCACGGCCATCCGATTGACATAACGGGCCACGACACCCAGGTTGTGGGTAATAATAATGACGGAGGTCCCCAGGCGGGAGGTCAATTCCTTGATCACTTCCAGCAGTTGCGCCTGGATGGTCACATCCACCGCCGTCGTCGGTTCGTCGGCGATGAGGAGTTTGGGATTGCAGCTCAATCCCATGGCAATCATCACCCGCTGGCGCATCCCGCCGCTGAACTGGTGCGGATAGTCGTCGATGCGCCGCTCGGCATCGGGGATTCCCACCATCTTCAGCAGTCTCAAGGCCTCGCGCCGGGCGTCGCCCTTACCCATCCGCCGATGAAGTTCCAGGGCCTCGCCGATCTGGAAACCGATGGCGAGAACCGGGTTCAGCGAGGTCATGGGCTCCTGGAAGATCATGGCGATCTTGTTGCCCCGGATATCCCGGAGTTCATCGGGATTGGCCTTGAGCAGATCCTTTCCCTGAAAGAGGATCTCTCCGCCGGCGATCTCCCCGGGAGGTTCGGGGATGAGGCGTAAAATTGACAGGGCGCCCACGCTCTTGCCACAGCCGCTTTCGCCCACCAGACCGAGGGTCTCGCCTTCGTTCAATTCGTAGGAGACCCCATCCACGGCCTTCACCAGACCGTAATCCATATGGAAATAGGTTTTTAAGTCTTTGACTTGCAACAGTGGGTTCATCAGATCTTCATCCTCGGGTCCAGGGCATCCCTCAAGCCATCTCCCAGCAGATTAAAGCCCAAGACCGTGACGAAAATCATCATGCCCGGGAAGGTGGCCACATGGTAGGCCACCCGCATGTAAAGCCGGCCGCCGTTTAACATGGCCCCCCATTCCGGGGTCGGCGGACTGACGCCCAGGCCTAGAAACCCCAGACCGGCCGCCCAGAGGATGGCGGTGGCCATATGCAGGGAGGATTGGACGATGATGGGAGAGAGGCTGTTGGGTACGAGATGTTGGAGGATGATCCGGGAATCGCTGGCGCCTATTGATTTGGCCGCCTCAATATACTGCCGGTTCTTGATGGCCAAAACCGAGCTCCGCGATAACCGGGCATATATGGGAATCGTGGATATGCCAACCGCAATCATCACGTTCTGCAGGCCGACCCCAAGCATGGCGATGAGGATCAGAGCCAGGAGAATCCCCGGGAAGGTAAGCAGCGTATCGATAAAGCGCTGGATGATAAAATCCGTTTTGCCGCCATAATAGGCCGAGATTACCCCGAGGGGAACGCCGATAAAGATGCCGATGGAAACGACCATCAGACCGATCACGAGAGAGATCCGGGCGCCATAAATGATGCGGCTCAAGATGCAACGACCCAGTTCATCCCTCCCCAGGGGATAATCAACGGAGGGTTTCGCGAGCATGTCTTGCAGACTGTGTTCCAGGGGATTATTGGGGGCCAGGAGGGGCGCGAAAAGACCGGCAAGGAGAAAGAGCCCCACGATAATAAGACCCATCATGGCCGTACGGCGTTTGATCAGCCGGCGGAAGACCTCCCTCACCTGACTGTACTGTTTATTTTCGGTCTGAACGGCAATAGCTTCCATTTTAAATCCTTGTGGCGCAGGGGCGGGTTTGAAACCCTGCCCCTGCAGCCTTACGCCTTACGTGTAACGAATCCGCGGATCCAGATAGGAATACAAGAGATCCACGATCAAATTGATGAAGATAAATATTGTGGCCACCAGGAGGACCAGGCCCTGGACAACGGGATAGTCCCGCGACAGGATCGCCTCAACCAGTAGCCGGCCAATGCCCGGCCAGGCGAAAACGATCTCCGTCAAGACGGCGCCGCCCAGGAGGGTTCCCGTTTGCAGACCGATCACGGTCACGACGGGGATCAGGGCGTTCTTCAAGGCATGCCGCCAGATCACCATTTTTTCCGTGAGCCCCTTGGCCCGGGCGGTTCGGATATAATCAAGCCGAATGACCTCCAGCATGCTGGAGCGGGTCATCCGCGCGATAATGGCCGTGGAATTTGCGCCCAGGGTGATGGCGGGCAGGATCAGGTGCTTCCAGCTCTCTGCACCGACGGAGGGCAGCCACCCCAGTTGAATGGAAAACAAAAGCATGAGCATCAGCCCCAGCCAGAATACCGGCATGGAAAGCCCGAAGAGCGCGATCATCATGCTCAGATGGTCGAAGATGGAGTTTTGTTTCACCCCGGCGATAATACCAGTAAGCACCCCCAGGAATGAGGCCAGGATGATGGCCGTAAGGGCCAGGACCACCGTGTTGGGGAGCCGGGCCATGATTTCCCTGGTGACCGGGAGGCCCGTTCTGGTGGACCTCCCCAGGTCGCCTTGGACGAGATCTCCGAGAAAGGAGAAGTACTGCACCACCGGATGGCGATCCAGGCCCAGTTGGGCGCGGATCTGATCCACCTGTTCTTTGTTCGCATGAGGGCCCGCCAGAATGATCGCCGGATCCCCCGGGATGACCCTGACCATCGTAAAGATAATCAGGGACACCCCGAGGAGAACCGGTATCATGATCAGGAGCCTGCGGATGATGTATTGACCGGCCATATATCCAATCTATGGTCTATTTTAGAAAGGCCTTCTTGGCGATAACCCTTTCCGTGGGATGAACAACGATATCCTTCGCATTGGCCCTGATGCCCGTGATCTGTGATTCGCTATGGAGGAAAATCCAGGGCGCGTCATCGTTGATAATGGTCATCGCCTCTTTGTACATTTTTCTCCGCTCCTCGGGCTTGGCCGTCCGGCGCGCCGTCTCGAGCAGGTTATCCACATTTTCGTTTTTGTAGAACGCGGCGGCGTTGCCTTTCTTCGGCCATTCGCCGGAGTGGAACAGGGCATAGAGACCATAGTCGGCATCCCCGGTGACGCAACCCCAGCCGAGCATGAAGATCCGGTGTTCCGCCACCTCTCTGTCCCTGAGGATAAAGGGCAGATAGGTGCCCCATTCCATCATCCTGATGTCCGCCCTGACGCCGACCTTCAGCAAATCGGCCGCGACCGCCGTGGCCACGGATACGTCCATATAATACCGGCCTACCGCCGGGTGGAGGGTGATCTCAAACCCTTTCGGGAAACCGGCCTCCGCCAGGAGCGCTTTGGCCTTTTCCGGATTATACTCATAGGTCTTTATGGGGGCGTAACCGAAAATACCGGGGCTGAGCGGGGCATCGGAGACCCGTCCGATACCACCCAGGATGTGTTTCACGATGGCATCCTTATTGACCGCGTGATTCAGGGCCTGACGGACCCTTTTATCGGTCAGGGGCGCCACGCTGTTGTTGAACCCCATGTAAATGGTGCGCAAGCTGGCGGTACTGTTGATGGTAATCGCGGGATTGGCCTTCAACCGGGGGATATCGAAGGGCGGGATGCGAACGGCCACATGGACCTCGCCCGTTTCGAGGGCCACCACGCGGGAGGCGTCATCGGGGATCGCCCGGAAGGTCACCTCTTCCAGCAGCGGTTTCTGTCCCCAATAAGCGTCATTGCGCACCATGACCATTTTGTTTCCGGGCACCCACTCCTTATACATGAAGGGACCGGTGCCTACCGGTTTGGTTACCGGTTTCTCCCAGGAGGCCTTGATAGAGGCCGGACCCTGAATGGCATTGGCCTGGTGGGTCAGGTTGGCCAGCATCGGCGCATAGGGGAATTTGGTTTTGATCTTGATCGTGAGCTCATCCACCACCGTCACGACGGCGATCGGGGCCACGAGCAAACCGAATTTGGTGGCCGCCTTGGGGTCCATCCGGCGGTCCAGATTGACCTTTACCGCCTCGGCGTTGAAGGGCGAGCCATCGTGAAATTTCACGCCCTTTCTCAATTTAAGGGTGTATTCCGTCGCGTCCGCCGAAACTTCCCACTTCTCCGCCAACTGGGGGCCGATCTCTCCGCTGGGGGTCAACTCGATCAGGGTCTCCACCATGTGATCGAGCACGGTAAAGCTCGGCGCGTCCGTAACATGGTTCGTGTCCATGGAGAGGACGTCTGTTCCCTGGGCAATGATCATCTTCTGGGGACCCTTCGGCTTGTCCTTGGCTGCCACCGCAGGCTTGGCCGCTGGGTTGGCCTTTGCATCGGCCGCCTTTGCTTTGGCCGCCTCTGGCTTGGCCGGCGCCGGGGCCGGGGCTACAGCGGGTTTCTCCTCCTTCGGTTTCACCTGGGCCTGTGCGGCATCAAGTGCTGGAAAGGCCAGGAAGGCGAGAAATGACCATAAAAAAAACAAGGCAACATTTTTTTTGAGCTGATCCTTTTTCATCTGTTTCCTCCTTTATGAGTTGAGTTATTCTACGCGTTCTATTATCTATAACATCAATCTTTTTTTGTCTATCACTTTCTCGCTTCACTCCTTGCCGGCTACATTCCTGTGAGAGGTCGCGTGTTTATGACCGCCTGCCGGGAAGAGGTCAAGGCCGTTGGTTCTTATTATCGGCACCAAAGAGCGGGCGGGTCAGACTGAATTCATCAGCTCCCCGGCCATCCTGATGTTGACAACCGCTTTGAAATAGCCTATCTCTTTGGAAAACGTTTACCATTTCCTTGCCGGAGGGGTTGCATGGCCAATATATTGGATGCGGAGATTGACAAAGTGTCTTTAAGAAATTACACTTTTGGAAAAGGTTTACCATACAGCCTCAGAAAAAAGGCATTTACCCAATAACCATAAGGAGAATCACCATGACAATGTTAGCAAAGTACGACCTGAATGAAATTCCCTGGACCGACGTCGCGGCCTCCATAAAGGCCGGCAACGACACGGTCATGATCCCCGTCGGCAGCCTCGAGAAACACGGACACCACGTCCCGCTGGGCGTCGATTCCTACACGACGATGGGAAGCGTGGAGCTGGCCGCCAAGAAAGCCAAGGTGCTATACTCGCCGCTCCTCCCCTTCGGCGTTTCATCCCACCACATGGGCGAACCCGGCTGGGGAACCGGCACCATCACCCTCCCCCCCGAGATTTATCGCCAGGTCCTGTATTCCATCGGCCGCAGCCTGATCTTCGCCGGCTTCAACAAGCTGGTCTTCGTCTCCCACCATGGCACCAACATGGGTTCCCAGGGCGACGCGCTGCGCACCCTGCGGGCCGAGACGGGCTGCTTCTGCGCCTACTACAAGACCCCCACGGAGCGCGATTGCGCCGTCGTCGCCGACCTGATGACGGGCCCCCCGGAGGAGACCCCCGGATGGCATGCGGGCGAGCTGGAAACCTCCACCACCATGGCTTATATGAAGGACAGGGGGACCTACGACGGATCGGTCTTCATGGAGCGCGCCAAGCAGGACCGCGCCCACGCCCCCAAGTGGATGGGACCCGCGTTCACCAAATCGGACGGAACCAACACGGTCAAGTTCCAGGGTTCCGAGAACATCTTCGTCCCGATGCTCCACCACGAATACTCGGACACCGCCACCATCGGCAACCCGCTGCGGGCCAGCGTCGAGCAGGGTTACGCGGTCTTCGAGCGGATCGGGAACCACCTGGCCGCCTTCCTCGAAGAGGTGAAGAAGTTCGATTTCAAGGTCCCCATGGAGAAGAGGGAATGGCCGGGCCGCTTCTGGAGAGGATAGCGGGATAAGGCTTCCCCAAAGGGACGTTTGAAGATGACCCGCAAAGAGACCTTTGAAAATCGAATCCCGGAAGCGCGCATTGGAGATTTTTCGGGGTCCCCTGCCCCCGCAGCGGAGCGCCAGCAAAGACGAGTGTCTGAGCGCGGAGCGCGAGTTTCGTCTTTGCAGCGAAGCGAGGAGGTGCAGGGTCGAAAAATGTCCAGCGCGCGGAGGGATCACGATTTTCAAAGGTCTCGCAAAGGAAATATCGCCATCCTGGCGACTCTCGATACGAAGGGCGCCGAGGCGGACGCCATGAAAGAGCTCCTCGGCGCCCTGGGCTATGACGCGACGGTCATCGATATCGGTCCCCTTGGTCCGCCCGCCATCCGGGCTGAGATATCGAATGAGGAAGTCGCCCGCCAGAGCGGCTGGGAACTCTCCGCCCTGATTCGAACGGGGAAGAGGGACCGGATCATGGAAGCGATGGGGAAAGGGGCGGGAAGGCTCCTTTCCCGTCTCTGCTGCGAAAACAGGATCAACGGGGTCATCGGTCTGGGGGGGAATCAGGGGACTGCGGTTTCCGCGATGGCCATGAGGGTCCTTCCTTTCGGATTTCCCAAGATTATCGTCTCGACCATCGCCTCCGGAGACATTCGCCCCTACGTGGGCGACAGGGATATTGCCATGGTCTTTTCGGTAGGCGATTTTCTCGGGGGGGCCAATCCGGTCACAGGACCGATCTTGGCCAATGCCGCGGCTGCCGTGGCGGGAATGGCGCAGCACGGGAGACGGATCACCGGGGAACCGGGAAGGAGAACCGTGGCCGTGACGGCGCTGGGAAACACGGAGCCGGGGGCCGCTCGGGCGGTAAAGACGCTCAAGGAAAAAGGGTTTGCGGCGGTCGCCTTTCACGCCTCGGGCGCCGGGGGATCGGCCATGGAGGACCTGATTGAGGAGGGGATCATTCACGGGGTCCTCGATCTGACCCCGCATGAACTGGCCGAGGAGGTCGCGGGTGCGGGCGCTTACCGGCCCGTGAATCCGGGCAGATTGACCGCGGCGGGGAAAAGGGGCATCCCCCAGGTGGTCTCCACGGGCGGACTGGAGTATCTCTGTTTCGGCCCGCGGGAGTCCATACCCCCAGGATTCAGGAAAAGAAGGATTCACCTGCATAACCCCTACAACGCCAATGTGAAGGTCACACGCAGCGAAATGGCACAGGTGGGAGCGGTGATGGCCGAGCGGTTGAACACCGCCACGGGACCCACGGCGGTCCTGGTTCCGCTCAAGGGGTGGTCCGTTTACGGCGCCCCCGGAGGGGTCCTTCACGATGGGGCGGGAAACCGGATCCTGCTCAAGGCCCTGAAAACACGTCTCAGGGAAGACATTCTTTACAGGGAGATCGACGCCCATATCAACGACGCCCCGTTCGTCGATGCCTGCGTCGACCAATTGACGACATACATGGAAGAAAAGAAGGAGTGAAAGACGTCATGAACAAGGAAATGGAAATCATCCGCCTGCGCAAGGAGCTCTCCGAATTTTCGCGGCGCGCGTACAACCGGGGGCTCGTCAGCGGGACCGGTGGAAACATCAGCGTGCGGATCCCCGGTACGGACACCGTCCTGATCACGCCGACCGGCATCTGCCTTGGAGATATCGAACCCGAGATCAACCTCTTGATGAAGATCGACGGCGCCGTCATCGAAAATCCCTGCGGTCTGAAACCCTCCAAGGAGACGGCTTTCCATCTGGCGGTCTACCAGCTTCGCCCCGACGCGGGTGCGGTCTCCCACGTCCACCCCCCCTATGCGACAGCTTACTCCAACCGTGTGCAATCGCTTCCCATGGTCACGGTGTCGGCGCAGGCCGTCCTCAAGGAGGTCCCCCGCATCGAAAGCGCCATGTCCGGCTCGACGGAACTCTACGAGTATGTCAAGGCGGGGCTTCTCAAACATCCCACGGCCCGGGTGCTCCTGATGGAGGAGCACGGCATTCTGGCAATAGCGCCGGATCTCAAAACCGCCTACTACCTGTCGGACCTGACGGAGGACACGGCGAAGATCGCCTTTATCGCCGGCCAGATCAAAAGCCCATAGGAGGAAAGCGATGACAGGATCAACGCAGAAAAAGGATCTCTCCGTTCCCAAGACGATGAAGGCCTGGGTCCTCGACGGTCCGGAACAGCTCAGACTCACGGAGAAACCCGTCCCGGAACCCGGTCCGGCCGAGGTCCTGGTGAGGATCGATGCGGTGGCGATCTGCGGCACGGATGTGGAGATCATCACCCACGGGTTGCCCGCCATCGTCCAAGGCGGCCCTCCGTTCAATAAGAATTTCACCCCAGGCCATGAATACATGGGCGCCGTCGTCAAGCTCGGGGCGGGCGTGGACGAATATGCCGTAGGGGACCGCGTCGCCGTGGAGATCCACGCCGGATGCGGTCGCTGCGAGCGTTGCCGAATGGGGATGTACACCTCCTGCCTCAACTACGGCCTGAACTACGGCGACCACAACAAAGGGCACCGCGCCAACGGCTTCACCACCGACGGCGGTTTCGCCCAGTACGCCGTCAATCACATCAATACCCTGGTCCACGTCTCGGATGAGATGAGCGACGAGGAGGCCACGCTGATCGTCACCGCCGGTACGGCCGTGTACGCCCTCGACGTTCTAGGCGGCCTGATTGCCGGGGAGAGCCTCGTCGTCACCGGCCCCGGTCCGATCGGCCTCATGGGAGTCGCCGTCGGCAAGGCACTCGGCGCCGAGCCCGTTATTCTCACCGGGACGCGCGACTCGCGGCTGAACCTGGGGCTGAAGCTCGGCGCAGACCATGTTGTCAACATCCGCCAGGAAAGCGCGGTGGAGGCGGTGAAAAGGATCACCGGCGGGCGAGGCGCCAACTACGTCCTGGAATGCTCCGGGGCTGCCGATGCCTTGAACGAGGCCATGGACATGACACAGCGGGGCGGTCGGATCTGTCTGGCCGCCTTCCCCGGCGAACCGGCACTGGTCGATCTGGCGAAGATCGTCCGCAACAACATCTACCTTTACGGGATCCGCGGCGAGGGGAAGAGCGCGACCCACCGCGCCGCCGCCCTGATGAACCAGAAGAAGTTCGACGCCAAGTTGATGCACACCCACACCTTCCCCCTCGAGGAGCTCCCAACCGCCTTCAGGTATGTCCGCGAGCGGATCGAGGACGCGATCAAGGTGGTCGTCAAAGTGTCGTGAATCATAAAAGGAGACGCTATGGAAAATTTCTCGATTTACAAATACATGAAACTCGGGATCGTCCATTTCAAAGCCTACCCCGATGCGACCACGGGAGAAGGACCGATCGTGGAGACGCTCAGGAAGATCGTCGAGGACGACTTCTGGACGGCTGTGGAGGTCGGGTGGATGCAGGACCCCAAGGTGCGCCACGAGGCGACCAAGCTCCTTGAGACCTCGCATATGGAGGTCTGCTACGCAAACCAGCCCCGGATGTTCACCCTGAAGCTCAACGTCAACGATCCTGACCCGAAGGAACGCAAGAAAGCGATCAACGCGATGAAAAACGGCGTCGATGAAGCCTTCCATCTCGGCGCCTCCTGCATGCGGGTCTTTTCGGGAAAGCACCCCGGCGAGGAGAAAAAGGAGGAGGGCAAGAAGATCCTGATCGACTCGCTCAAAGAGATCTGCCGGTACACCAACGAACAGGGCCCGATGGGGATCTACATGAAGGTCTTCGATAAAGACATCGACAAGTGCTTCCTGATCGGCGATTTCCAGGACGCGGCGGACGTCGCCGCCGAGGTGAACAAGGAGTTCTCCAACTTCGGCGTCCTGGCGGACCTCTCCCATTTTGCGCTTTTGCGGACGACCCCCGAGGAGGCGATTCCCCTGGTGAAGAAGTACCCAATGCACTTCCACATCGGGAGCGCCGCCTTCCGCGACAAGCGCCATCCGGGTTACGGGGACCTTCAACCCCGTTTCGGCATGCCGGGCGGCGAGGTCGATACCCCGCAAGTCAGGGACTATTTCCGCCTCCTGCTCGACCTGAAGCTCCTCGACCCCGACAAGCGACCCGTTCTCAGCGCGGAGGTGAGACCCCTCCTGGCGGAGGAGACATCGGAAGTCGTCATCGCCAACACGAAACGGGTCATCAAAGAGGCATGGGCAATGGTATAAACATTAAGAAATACATCGGATCGCATGCGATGAAAGGAGAAAGACCAATGAAGAGAAGATTTCAAATTTTCCGGAGCAGTCTGATCATAGCGTTTCTTTTTCTGGTGGCGGTTTTGCTTTCATGGGGAATCGGTCCCGCTTTCGCGGCGGATGCCTGGCCCGTCAAGCAGGTGGAGCTCATCAATCCGTTCGGCGCGGGCGGCGCGGCCGACATCCAGGCCCGGAAACTGGCCGATCTCATCTCCCATGATCTGGGCCAACCGATGATCGTCCGCAACGTGACCGGCGCCGGCGGCGCCATCGCCTACAATGAGGTCAACCGCGCCAGGAAAGATGGCTACACCCTGATCTGGTACTCGGGCGCCATCAACACCCTGGCGGCCCGCAAACAGGTCCAGTATGACTACAACGCCTTCGAACCTATCGCAGGGGTTGGCATCGAGACGGTCTCGATCGCCGTCAGCAAGAACGCACCCTGGAAGGATTTCAAGGAGTTCCTCGCTCACGCCAAAGCCAACCCCGGCAAGGTCACGATGGGAAATTCCGGGATGGGCAGCGTAACCCATATGGTGCCGGTCGCGCTGGCCGCGAAGGCCGGCCTGAAGATTATCCACGTCCCCTTCGGAACAGGGCTGGCCATGGCGGCATTGATGGGTGGAAAGATCGACTCTTCGAGTCAGCACCCGGCAGAGGTCTTCAACCAGGTCAAGGCCGGAGAGGTGCGCATCCTGGCGACCAGCAGTGAAAAACGGATCAACATCTGGCCCGACGTGCCGACGATGAAGGAAGCGGGCGTCGACCTCGAGTTCGATCAATGGCGAGGAATCGCCGCCCCCAAGGGAACCCCCCAGGCGGTCGTCGACAAGTTGAGTCCCATCGTTAAAAAGGCCGTAGAAAGCAAAGAGTGGATCGAATTTGCCTCGTCGCTCGGTTCGACGCCCCGCTACCTTGCCCCGGCGGCTTTTGCGAAATTCGTCGCCGGAGTCGACAAAGAGACGCGGGAGATCATGGAAGAGGCTGGACTGCTGAAATAACGACGTCGATGTGTTCAGGTATAGGCCCATGACCCCGCGAAAAGAGATCGCCAGCAGCCTCGTACTGATCCTCTTCAGTTTGACTTTCCTGATTTATACCACCCGCTATCCTCTCGACGACTGGGAAAGCCCGGGGCCCGCTGTCTTTCCCCTGCTCCTGGGAGGGGTATTGCTGCTCCTGGCCGTCTGGCAGCTGATCCGCGCTTTCCTGACCCCCAGGACACCGGACAGGGGAGGAGAAAAAGGATCGAAGGTCAAAGCCTTGAAGGCATTTCTCCATGATAACCAGGGGGAGGCGAAGGTCATCATACTGACCTCCCTTCTGGTCTTATACATTCTCATGATGCAATGGATCGGTTTTTTCGTCTCCACGTTCCTGCTGGTCATCTTTTCCAGCAGGCTCATGGAGGCGAAGGGCTGGATCAGGCCCGTTCTCCTTTCCGCGGGGGTTGGCCTCTTTTGCTACTTTCTTTTCGAGGTCTGGCTGAAGCTGTCCTTTCCGAGGGGCATCCTTTTTTAAGGGAGGCATGTTCGTTTGTCCGACCAGGGCATTTTATCGTATCTGCTGATCACGCTTCAACCCGATAACGTGATCGCCTGCTTCATCGGCGCGATGATCGGCACGCTGATCGGCGTACTGCCGGGTCTCGGCCCTGCGGCGGCCATGGCCCTGGTCATCCCCCTTACTCTGAAACTCGGTCCCACCGCCGGTCTGATCATGCTGGCAGGGATCTATTACGGGTCCATGTACGGGGGATCGACGACCTCGATCCTGGTCAATGTCCCGGGAGAGCCGGCCAGCGTCGTCACCACCCTCGATGGTTACGCGATGGCGAAAAAGGGAAGGGCCGGAGCGGCGCTGGCCATCGCCGCCATCGGGTCTTTCGTCGCCGGAACCGTCAGCGTGATTGCCCTGCAGTTTTTCGCCCCCCTCCTGGCGAGAACCGCTCTCGCTTTCGGGCCGGCCGAATACTTCGCCCTGACGGTCCTGGGCGTCGTCCTCCTGTCCAACCTGACCGGAAAATCCAAGACCCGCTCGCTCATCATGATGATGGCCGGCCTGATCCTTTCCACTGTAGGAGTGGATCCGATCGGCGGTCTGGAACGTTTCTCTTTCGGCATTGAAACCGCCCAGGGGGGCATCAGTTTCATCGCGATCACGACTGGAATCTTCGGGATTGCCGAGGTCTTTGAGGTGATGGCCGCCCGGGAAAAGCCGGTGGAAATACTGCCCGTCAAATTTCGTGAACTCTACCCCAATCGGGAAGAGATGAAGCGCTCGGTCGCCCCTATCGCCCGCGGTTCGGTCCTTGGATTTCTGATCGGCCTCCTGCCGGGACCCGCTGCCACGATGGCCTCCTTTGCATCCTACGGCATGGAAAGGTCGATCTCCAAGCATCCGGAGGAGTTCGGACAAGGGGCGATCGAAGGGGTCGCAGGCCCCGAAGCGGCCAACAATGCAGCCTGCGGCGGGGCGATGATCCCGCTTCTCTCCCTGGGCCTGCCCTTCACCCCGGCCACTGCCGTCCTTCTGGGCGGGATGCTGCTGCACGGGATCACCCCGGGCCCCTTCCTTCTCCGCGACCGTCCCGACGTCTTCTGGGGGGTCATCGGAAGTTTTTATCTCGGGAACGCCATGCTCCTGATCCTGAATCTCCCGCTTGTCGGGATCTTTGCCAAGCTCGTCAGGGTTCCCTCCCGATATCTGATGCCGATCATCCTTGTTTTGTGTACTATCGGCACTTACGGGGACAACGGCGCCCTCTTCGATATCTGGGTGATGCTGGGAGCAGGGGTCATCGGCTATGTGATGCGCAAGTACGGATACCAGCCGGCCCCTCTGGTGGTGGGTCTGGTCCTGGGACCGGTGATGGAAAGATCCTTCCGGCAGACGCTGATCATTTCAGGCGGGCGGATCGAGAGCCTCTGGGAACCGCCCATCTGCATGGTGATGTGGGGCGTCGCCCTGCTGGCGATCCTTCTGCCGATAGTCATCCCTCCGATCAAGGCAGGAATAAAAGGGCGCCTCAAAAACAAGGCGTGATTATTTCATCCCCCTTCAGCGGGGGTAAAGATGAAGATCTCGTCGCCGTCGTTCAACGGATGGCCGTTGTCCATCCGCTGTCCGTTGATCAGGACCATCAACCATACATTCGGGGGCAGGGCAAGCCTCTCGATCAACCGGCCGACCGTGGCCTTGCCGTCGATCTCCAGCGGAAACGCCCTCCTGCCCCCCGGTCCGTAGTCCGCGAGGAATCCGAACAGTTCAACGGTGATTCTCATGAAGGGCCTCGCGATCAGGGGGTCGGCAAACCCAGCTCCTCAAGCTTTGCTGCAGTGGGGATGCCCTGTGCGGTCCATCCCCGGGATTGATAGTATTCATCGAGCATCTGCTCGAGATGTACGACCCTGTCCTTGCTGGGGCCTTCCGCCTGGGGTTCCTGGAGCAGCCGGATGGGGAGCGTGTCGTTGCACCGGTCGAATCCCGCCTTGACCAGGAACAGCCGCTCGGCGTTCAGGATGCGCTCTCCCGCGGCGGTCAGCTCTTCCAGTGTGTACCCGGCGCCGGTGACGGCATTGAGGTATTCCAGGATGCCGTCGGGCAGGATATCGAGATCCTGGCGCAGCAGGTTGCGGATGCTGAACATGATGCAAACGCCGGTTGCATCGATCAGGCTGAAGACATCCTGCCAGCGTTTGACGAGGTTGCCTTTTCCTTTCCACTCATGGCGGTCGGTCGGCTGGGGGATGCCCACCATCTCCGTGTACCCCATGTGGGCGCGGCAGTGCGAGGCCCCGATGGGGGAGGTGGCGTAGGCCAGCCCCATCCCCTGAAGACCGCGCGGGTCGTAACCGGCCAGTTCGAGCTTTTTGGACACCATCGCCAGTTCCGGATGGCCGTATCGTTCGGCGAGCCGGTAGCTGCCCTCGGCGAGCTGATCGCCGAACCCCTCCCTCAAACCTGTCATCCGCGTCAATTCGACCAGCCGCGACCCGTCCCCCCAATGTACGGGCTTTCCCGTGTGGGTCTGGTCGATGATGCCGCGGTCGTAGAGTTCCATCGCGCAGGCGATGGTCACCCCCATGGTCATGGTGTCCATCCCCAGTTCGTTGCAGAGGTAGTTGGCCTTGGTGACGGCCGCCAGGTTATCCACCATGCACATGGAGCCAAGGGCGAAGCCCGTTTCGAACTCGGGACCTTCTCCGTGACCTGCAAACTCCGCCGGCTCCGTCACCCTGGTGACCCGGCCGCAGGCAAGCGGGCAGGCCCAGCAGGCGCTGGTCTTCTCCAGGTACTTTTCCGTCAGGGTCTGGCCGCTGATGGCCTGCCAGCCATCGAATGTGCCCCTCTGGTAGTTCTTGGTCGGCAATACGCCGTGCTTCTGGGTCAGAGGGACCATGACCCCAAGCGTGCCGTGCTGGCTGAGCGGCGACGGATTGGCCTTGGCGGCTTCCCTGAATTTACCCATCACCCGCGCCTGGATCTGATCGAACCGTTCCTGGTCGGCCACCCGAACCTTGGCGCTGCCGCGGACGACCACCGCCTTGAGGTTTTTCGACCCCATCACAGTGCCCACTCCGCCCCGCCCGGCCGCGCGGTCCTTGTCGTTCATGATGCAGGCAAACAGGACCCCCCTCTCGCCCGCGGGGCCGATGCAGGCGACGCGGGCCTTGGGGTCGGTCTCGGCTATCAGCCGGTCCGTCGTTTCCGGGACCTCAAGCCCCCACAGAGGGTCGGCCGGGCGCAGTTCGGCATGGCCGTCGTTGATCCAGAGATAGAGCGGCTTTTCGGCCTTTCCGCAGATGATCAGGGCGTCGAAACCGCACAGTTTGAACTCCCTGGGGAAGCGCCCGCCCGAATTGGAGCAGGTCAGGGAACCGGTCAACGGGCTTTTGGTCGTGACCATGTAGCGTCCGCCGGTGGGGGTCGTCGTTCCGGTCAGGGGACCGGTGGTCATGATCAGGATATTTTCGGGTGAAAGTGCATCGCAGCGGGGATCGAGAAGGCGGTTCAGAAAATAGATGCCCAGGCCGCGCCCGCCGACATAGTTCCGGGCCACCCCGGGATCCAGCGGTTCCGTGCCGATTTGGCCCGATGACAGATTGACCCTCAGAATTTTACCTTGCCAACCGAACATACGTCTTCTCCTTTTCAATATTCTTAAATCTGAAAGTTCCCTAACAAGGGATGAGCTTTGATTATTTCTTTCTCAGATATTTCCACCTCTCCAGTGAAAGGACTTCCAGATTGGCCACGTTGTCGGGTACAAAGCCGTCGAACAGATCGATCACCCGCTCTGCGCCGGCAATCGCCATCCGCGTCACGCATTCCTCCGTGAGCGCCGCCGTATGGGGGGTGAGAATGACGTTCTTCAGAGAAAGCAGTCCATTTCCGGGTTGCAGCGGCTCATTTTCAAATACGTCAAGACCCGCGCCGGCAATGACGCCTCCCTTTAAAGCCTCGATGAGAGCCTGTTCGTTGATCACGCCTCCGCGCGATGTATTGATGATGAAGGCCGTTTTTTTCATCCTTGAAAAAAACCGGCGGTCGAACATCTTTTCCGTATCCCGGTTGAGCGGCGTATGGATCGAAATGCAGTCGGAGCGCCTGCAGAGGTCCGGCAGGTCGGTAAATGCAACCCATCCCTGATATTTTTCCTTCTGCTCATCGGTCAGCAGCACATCATAGGCGAGGACTTTCATTGCGAACACGGTGTGGCAGGCCTGGGCGATCGATGAGCCGATCCGCCCGAAGCCGACGATCCCCAGCGTCTTGTCACGCAGATCGGTCGGGCAGTTCTTGTAGCGTATCGCAAAATTCCCTCTCCGCACTTCGCTGTCCATCAGGAACAACTGTTTGAAAAGCGCCAGTATCAACGCCAGTGCGTGTTCGGCAACCGATGTGGTATTGACGCCGATGCTGGAGGTCACGATGATCCCTTTTTCTGTTGCAGCGGGAATATCAACGTTGTCGACGCCGGCGCCTGTGCGCGAGATCATCATCAGTTCGTTCGGATAGGCGAGAAGCTCCCTGGTCATCTTGATGCCGGTCCGCAGAACGATGGCCCGGGCATCTTTCATCAGAGGGCCGACGATCTCCGGCTTCGGTTCGCCGGCCGTAAGCAAGTGCGCATTGCCTTTTGCGAGAACCTCCATCGCCTCCGCTTCAATCGGCTGCGGCAGGAGGACAATCATTTTTTTTGTCATCATCGATCCTTTGACGGCTTTTATATTTTTCACGGGGTCGTCATCCTTTATCTCAGATAACGGCCGCCGCAGATGTCCAGGGTGATGCCGGTGATATAGCTCGATTCGTCGGAAGCGAGGAAAACGACTCCCGCGCCGATTTCCTCCATCGTGCTGAGGCGCCGCAAGGGGATCTGGCTGAAGATTCTCTCCTTCTCTTCCTGCCCCTTTTCGTCCCAGAGGCCCTTGATTCTCTCGCCGGTCATGGTGACCGTGGGCGCGACGGCATTGACCCGTATCCCGCTCGGGCCAAAATCATAGGCCAACTGTCTCGTGAGACCTTCGATCCCGGCTTTGGCCGCCGTATACTGCACACCGGCGAGCGAGGCCCGCCAGTGCCCAGCGAGCGCGGACATGTTAACGACGACGCCCTTGCCCTGCTTCACCATCAACGGTATCACCTGCTGGCAGCACAAAAACGCGCCCTTCAGGTTGACATTCACCACAAGGTCCCAGTGCCTCTCTTCGATCTCGGCAAGCCTGTACGGGGTGTTCAGGGCGCCACCGGCGTTGTTCACCAGCAAATCGATATGCCCCCAGAGATCAAGAACATGCTTGATGCCTCTTTCGATCTCGGATTTTTTCGTCACGTCCATCTTGATCCCGATGGCGTCACCGCCTTCTTTCCGCTTCACTTCGGCAACAGCGGCCTGGATCGTTTCCTCGTTGATATCGGTAATGACGATTTTCGCCCCTTCCCGGGCGCAGGCATGGGCTATCGCCAGCCCCATGCCCTGTCCGGACCCGGTGATGATCGCCACTTTGTCTTTGAGTCGCTCCATGTTCCCTCTCCTACCGGGCAAATTGACTTTTACTGAGCGATTGCTTCAGCGTTTCCAACTGCTCCCCGGTCAGAGGGAGAAGCGGCCTTCTCGGAACGCCGCCGCAGAACCCGTTGAGATCCATCGCCGCCTTGACGCCGGCCACACCGAACGACCCGGATACCTCATGGTTCAATCCGATCAGCGACCCGTTCAACTCCTCCGCTTCCCGGATCTTCCCCTCCCGGAAGAGCGTATAGAGCTTCGCGCAAGCACCAGGAAAGACGTTCGCCAGCGAAAGGACGCCACCGGTTCCGCCGTTCTTCAGCAGATCGAGAAAATAATTGGCGGTTCCTGCAAGAACGCACATCTTGCCTTTCGCCGCATCGAGGTTCTGTTTGTAGGTCTCGCTCGAACTGTCCTTGATCCCGATGACATTCGGATGATCCTTCACGAGATGGATCAGATCGGCTTTAACGGTGACGCCGGACGCGACCGAGGGGTTGTTGTACAGCAGAACCGGCAGCGGGGAGGCATCCGCCACGTCGGTGATATACCCGGCGAGCACTTCCGGGGTCATCTTCTTCACAAAGAAGTGGGGCATGAGAAGACTGACCATATCCGCCCCCTCATCAGCCGCCCGCAAGGTCATCGCGATGGTTTCCTGTGTGCTTTCGAAACCCATGCCCGCCATCACGACCTTGCCTTTCGCCCGGTTTTGGACGACCGCCTTTAGCACTTGGAAACGCTCCGTAACGGAAAGCGACTTGTATTCCCCATTCGTCCCGAGGACAAAATATCCCGCCAGAGCGGTCCCGTTCATCTTCTCCACATTGGCGATAAGCCCGTGAAACAGCACCCGGTCATCCCTGAAGGGGGTCACCATCGGGGCAAAGACGCCATGCACTTCCTTCTTTTTATCCGTCATGTATTCCTCCTCCTCATTATTTTTTGTTCATCAATCTCACCAGTTCGTCCACCACGGCATCGATGAATGCGTCGTCGTTGATGTGCCAATCGAGCTCGTCATACTGTATCTGAGAAGAAAGACGCGACTTGAGTGTACGGATGAACACCTCATTGGCTTCCGGATCCCAGTGCGCTCGCCCTTCGTGGTCGGGATACGAGAAACCCCTGAGGGGGATGAACACGTGCGTCGGACCCTTTGCCCTGTTGAGCCTGTCGGCTATGAGAACGGCGGCCTTTGTCAGCTCTTCCCTCGAGAGCCTCACCAGGGTCAACTGTGAATTATGCACGATGTATTTCCTTTTGAGCATCTCCGGCGACAGCGTATCCACCGGTCCCATGACCGCATAATTGATGCTTCCCGGCGCGACGACCTGGGGAAGACCGAGCGCCCCCGCGGCTTCCAGTCTGTAATCCCGGATGGAGGCGTGAAGCCCGTTCACCACGGAATCCCCCAGTTCGTGGAGGTTGAGGTCGAGCACTCCCTTGAAGATTCCTTCGCGGATCATGTCCTCCATGGCGATCCCGCCCGTTCCGTTCTGATGAAACGCGATTGCGTCGTATCCCTTGTCGGAAAGGAGCTTTATCGCCCTCATCGCCCCCTGGGTAATGGTGCCGAGCATCGAAAGGGCCACGGGAACGCGGGGAGAAGGCCGATCACCCTCGCCTGCACCATGGAGAACCATCCCGCAGACCGCTGCCGCCGCATTGTCGAAGACCCGCCGGGTGACAAAATTGATCCCCTGGATGTCCGCAACGGAGTGCATCATGATGATGTCCTTTGTCCCCACAAAGGGTCCGAATGTCGCCCTTCCGGAGGCCATGGTGGACACCATGAATTTCGGAACGCCGAACGGAAGCTCCCTCATCGCCGCGGTTCCGATATCGGTGCCTTGCGCGCCGCCTATGGAGATGACACCCTGGAACCTTCCCGCCTTGTAAAGTTCCGTCACCAGAATAGAGACGCCTTCCCGCATCGCGCCGATGCACCTTCCCTTGTCCCGCGAGGCGATCAGTTCGGCGATCGATGCCCCGCCTGCCTCTGCCACCTGATGGCGGGTGATATCGGTCACATGCCCGCTTTCCTCGAGAATTCCGGTGTCCATCAAAAGCACCCTGCATCCCAAGGATTCCATTTTCTCCTTAAGATACAAGGCCTCCTCGGCCTTTGTATCGAACGTCGCGATCAGCAGGACTGTAGGGTCTTTTCTTTTGTCAGTCGTGTTCATTAACCGCTCCGATGATCGATATCATTGATCACTCCCTCCGGTCAGAATACTTCAGGGAGTCTGACCTTTTATTGTCGTCAGGTGACCTGAGAATCCTGTCTCAATATTCTCCTCAAGAGCTTTCCTGCCGGATCCCGGGGAATTTCATTGCGAAGGAGAATTGCTTTTGGTAACCGGTAATCAGGCAGATTCTCTTTGCAATATTTGATGAATTCTTCTTTATCTCCTTGTATACCTTCTTTCAAGGTGATTACCGCAATAATAGCCTGTCCTTTGACTCGATCGGGAATACCGATAACTGCCGCATCTTTGATCTTGGTGTGCAGCTTTAGAACATCTTCGATCTGGCCGGGATAGACGTTAAATCCATTGGAAATAATAAGATCATCCTTCCTGTCTACAAGAGTGAAGTACCCCTCTTTATCCATGCGGGCCATGTCCTTGGTATAAAACCAACCGTCACGCAAGACCGCTTCTGTAAGCTCCTGATTATTCCAATATCCCTGCATGATCTGGGGTCCTTTTACCACCAGCTCGCCAACCTCCCCTACATCGCATTCACTCTGCCCCGTTTTCAAATCCATGATTTTCACGTTTGTGTCCGGGAGAGGTAACCCGATTGATCCTCTGGGCGCACCGTGGGGGTAAGGCGTGATATGGGTCGCCGAGGAGGCCTCAGATAGACCGTAGGCTTCCATCATTTTTCTTCCAGTGAGTTCTTCAAATCTATCATGGACCGAAGGTGGAAGAGGTGCTCCTCCGCTGATGGCTACCTGAATGGAAGAGAATTGGGTCCTGGCAGCCTCAGATGGAAGTGACATGATGGCGCTCCATAGACTGGGCACTGCCGGAAAAGATATGGGTCTGTAAGTTTCCAGCATCTTTATCAAGGAAAGGATGTCCATCAAGTCCATCCGGGGAAGAAGTATCATCCGGTATCCCTTGAGTACGGAAATCAGGAGGCAAGCCGACATCCCAAAAACGTGGAAAAATGGAATTACACACATCACCGCGGCATTTCCGGCATCCTTTATTCCCATCCAGGTATTGGACTGGAACACACTGGCCACAATATTAGCATGAGTCAGGGTTGCCGCTTTAGGCGCACCAGTAGAGCCGCTCGTATACTGAAGCACAGCTATATCTGCCGGAGAAATCTCCACTGCCGGTTCTGCCGCGCTTTCGACTGAAGCAAGCAACTCCAGGAAGACCTGAAATTTAGGCATTCCTTCTTCCATAGGTATGTTCTTTTCCAATCCGAAAACAGAATGGAGAATAACAGTTTTAACTCCTGTATTTTTTATCACGGTGTAGAGATTCCTGGCGAATAAATCGAGCGTAACGACCACTTTTGCACCGGAATTATTCAAACAGCGTGTCAGTTCATCTCCCTGTATTCCAACGCTAAGGTTTGCCACAATGGCCCCAAGTTTACTGGCGGCAAAAAAGGCGATGACATACGTGGGAGAGTTCACCGTGATAAGGGCTATCCGGTCCCCTTTTTTTACTCCGCCCTTCTGGAGGATAAGCGCGAATTTGTTCACCTTCTGATTTAGTTCCTGGTAAGAAGTATGGGTATCGTTGAAAGTGAAAGCGATATAATCCGGATGTTTGGCCACAGTATCCGTCAGGAAACGGTGGATGGGAATCTCCGGATAAGCGATGGTATCGGGAACGTGTTTCGCATAATGCTGGAGCCAAGGTTTTATCATGTTCATTGCACCTGTTATGTTTTGTTTTTAAATTAACAATATATAAGTATAATCAATCATTCTCGGCAAACTTCTCCCTCTTCTTGCCGATGGCGGGGATCAGGGGAAAAAGCAAAAAGGCCAAGGCGATCAGAAGAGCCCCGAGAGCCAACGGACGCTTGACGAAGATGTCGCTGCCTCCTCCCCCGGCCTAGGCGCAAACCAATTTGATTTTGCGCTCCGGATATTTTGCCCAGGCCGACGGGACCCCAAGGGCAACGATCAACGCCAAAACGAAAAGGGCAAGCATTCTTTTTTTCATCGCAGATCCTCCAAATGAATGTTTGTTTTCCTCGCACGGGGGCCGGAAATTTTGTCTCCGATCAAAATCCGTCTTTTCATCGTTTGATCTTTCCGGGATAGATCACATTCCAGACGTTGTTGACCCCATCGCCGTTCATGTCTCCCGAAGCGGTGTCTTTGGCGAAATAATAGAGTGGCCGGCCTTTATAGGTCGTCTGTTTGATCCCGTCGCCACGGGTAATGGCGGCAAAGTCCTTCTCATCAAGTTTCTTGGATACAACCACCTTCTTGGTATAAAAGACGGGCCACTTCGCAATGCAGTCCCCGGCGCAGGCGCTCTTTCCCGGGGCGTCCTTCTTGAAATAGTAGAGACTCATCCCCTTGGCATCGGTCAGATAACTCCCAACCCTCGCCTTGGCCTTCAGCTTGACGGTGTAAGACACGCCCTTCTTTTTCCCCTCTTCCTCCGCAGCGCCGGGTTCCTCGATGCAGACCACTCCCGCAAATACCGTCGCCGACAGTAGAACCATCAGGATCTTGAATGCATTTCTCATCTTTGAAACATCTTTCGAAATGTTTGCTTTTTACAGCACATGACGACTCAAAAGGCTAAGAACCTTTTTCGGATACAGGAAAACAGACCGTATCCGCGCCGGAAGCGGATACGGAAAGCATAAAAGAGATGGTCAGCTTTTCCGGCTGGTCTTGGTAATAAAGGTGGAGATGACCTGTTTGACTTTCTTGCTTTTGCACTTCGGACAGGAAGCTTTGGTCGTGTTATGTTCGGTAATACTCGAAATTAATGAAAATTTCTTTTTGCAGTCCTGGCATTCGTACTCGTAGGTGGGCATGTCCTTCCTCCTTTCTCTATGATCAGATTTCAGATGCGGATAAAGATCAACGCTTTTGTATTATCTTAATAATTTTGAATATATTGTCAAGTGCCACTTTGGCTTCAAAACGAAATTCACCCCCGTCGTCGTGAAGCTCCCCGCCTACCGGGGGAGCTTGCGGGTTGTGCTTCCGCTCACGAATCGGACCGAACTTCCTCGTCATCGGGAGGAGACTTGACGATCACCGCTCTCAACGGTGCGGTGTGGCTCAGATTTATCGTGGCGTGGTATACGCCGGCCGGAACGAAAACAACCGAACCGGGACCGATTTCAATTTTATCTTCCCTTGTTTCCGTAATCCCTCTGCCTTCGAGAACAAAAATGACCTCTTCCTGCGTCGGGTGCATATGCAGTGTATGGCTGTATCCCGGGAGGTATTCAGTGATCTTGAACCTGATATGTTCCGCACCCATATGTTCAGGCCCAACCAAATCCTTGGTCAAACCCCAGTCCACTTGCCGAAAGGGCACAGCCTCATTCAAAACGACCTGTCTCTTTTTCATCAGCATCTCCTCTCCAAAATACGCATCTTTTTAAGGTATAACGATCTCGCAAAAAAGTCTTCACCGCCATGACAATGGGACGGCTTCGTACAAAGGCTGCAGGCAAGGCGCGCGCGGGGACGGATTTCAAATCCGTCCCCATTATGAGGCGTACTTTGGCGTACGCCGCAATGACGAAGGATGAAGCGCAACGCAGCATCCGGCCTTTTTACGAAGCCGTCACAACCATATGGCGCCCGTGTCGGCGCTGCCGACCATTTTCCGGTATGCCGCCAGCACCCCCGGCGCCGGGTGGTTGGGCTTTTCGATCCCTGCCTCACGGCGGCGCCGCAATTCCTCATCCGAGACGAGCAGTTGCAACCGTCCTTCAGGAACATCGATTTCAATCGAATCGCCGTCCTGGACGTAGGCGAGCGGGCCGCCGTCCCACGCTTCGGGGCAGACGTGGCCGACGCAGGGGCCGCGGGTGGCGCCGGAAAAACGCCCGTCGGTCACCATCGCCACCGAGGTGTGCAGCCCCATGCCCACCAGCATCGCCGCCGGAATGGAAAGCTCACGCATTCCTGGACCGCCCTTGGGTCCCTCATAGCGGACCACCAGCACCGACCCTGGTTTTACGGTGCGATGGAGCAAAAACTCGCGGACATCTTCTTCACTGTCGAACACGACCGCCTCTCCCCGATGGCGGAGCATTCCCGGTTCGACGCCGGTTTTTTTCACCACAGCGCCGTCGGGAGCGAGATTGCCTCTCAGGATGGCGAAACATCCGCCCTCCTCCAGCGGATTGCCGGCGGCTCGGATGACTTTTCCGTCGGGCTCCGCCTGACTTTCCAGATATTCTCTCAACCGCCCCCCCATGGGAAGTTCGATATCGAGATGCAGGTAATTCCTGATCGCCCCCACCAAAGCCAGGACACCACCCGCCTCGTGGAAGTCGGTCAGGTTGAAACCGGAGGAGGGTTTGAACTTGCCCACCACCGGAACGGAGGCCTGGATCTTCCCGAATGCATCCAGGGTCATCCCCATCTCCATGAGCGAAGCGCACGCCATCAGGTGCAGGACGGCATTGGTGGATCCCCCGGAGGCGGAGACATACCGGATACCATTCTCCAGATTTTGCCGTGTCAGATAATCGCTGAAGGGACGCTTCAACCCGACCAGTTCCACTATCCGCTCCCCGACATCACGGGCCTGGCGGACCTTGGCTGCATCGAAGGCCAGCATGGTCGCGGAGCCGAAGGGGGCGAGTCCCGTCGCCTCCAGGAAACACCCCATGGTGTTGGCCGTCCCCATCATCGAGCAGGTCCCAGCGGTCGCGCAAAACCGCTCCTGCCAGTCCAGAAAGGTCTCCTGATCGATCTTCCCGTTGTTGCGCTGGCCGATCGCCTCCTTCAGGTCGGGGGTCGTCACGACCTGTCCGTCAATCCGGCAGGGCATCATCGCTCCGGCAGTCAAAAAAAGCGTCGGGAGGTTCATCCGGACGGCGGCCATAAGCATCCCCGGCAGGATCTTGTCGCACGAGCCGAGCATCACGACCCCTTCGAACCCGTGCGCTCCGACCATCGCCTCGATGGATCCGGCGATCAGATCCCGCTGGGGAAGGATGTAATGCATGCCCGGACCCTGCGCCATTCCGTCGCAGGGGGCCGGCACGTTGAATTCGCCCGGACAGCCGCCGGCCGCCCAGATCCCCTCCTTGACCCGCTGTGCCAGTTCCCGGAGGGGCTGATGGCCGGGGTTGACGTCCGTCCACGAATTCACCACGACGATTTGCGGTTTTTCCAGATCTTTTCGCCGGTACCCCACGGAATGCATCAGGCCGCGGTAATAGGCCTCGGTCATGTCTTCCGGGAGTCCTCGATGGGGGTTCATTTCGCCTCCTTGGTCTTTCGGAATTCCGTTCCGAGCAACTTCTCGAAGACGCGGATCAAGCCGCCTTTGCTCAGATCGCCGTACCCTTCGGCGATGGCCATCTGAAAGGTCACCGCCGTGGCGTTCACCACGGGCAGAGGAATGCCCTTATGGGCGGATATCTCGGCGGCGCTGATCATATCTTTGTAGGCGCTCTTCACCGGATATCCCTCGTCGAACCGGTTATCGAGCGTGAGAGGAATAAAGAAATCCGCAGCAAAGCTCCGTCCCGTTCCGGTGGTGACAACCTGGGCCACCTTTTCCGGATCGAGTCCGAGCTTGACGGCCATCGGGAGCACCTCGGCGAGGCCCGCGCAACTGATATTGAAGAGGAGCTGATTGATCAGTTTGGTCAGCTGACCGCTGCCGACCGCCCCCATGTAGACGATCTGGTTGCCTATCGCATCGAGCGCAGGCCGCACTTTTTGAAAGAGGCCCTCATCGCCGCCGAACATCACCGTGATCTTGGCCTCTTTGGCCCGAGCCTCCATACCGGAAACCGGCGCATCCGCGAAGAGGATTCCCTTTTCTTTCAGTTTGCGATTGATCTCCAGGGTAGGAATGTAGCTGATGGTGCTCAAATCGACCAGGACGAGGCCGGGTTTGGCGCCCAGCGCCACACCGTTTTCTCCGAAAACCACCTTTTCCACAAGCTCCGTATCGGGGAGGCTCAAAAAAAGCCAGTCGACCTCGGCGGCCACATCAGCCGGCGATTTCGCCGCTGCCGCGCCCTGACCGGCGAGAAACTGGACCGGCGCCGGATTGATGTCATATACCCGCATCGGAAACCCGGCTTTCATCATATTCAACGCCATCCATTTTCCCATCGTGCCGAGGCCGATAAAGCCTATTTTCTCCTTCATCTCCAATTCCTCCAAAATTTCCCTTCGATCCGTTTCCAAACGACTCTCGTCCGCAGAATTTACGAATCGAGACCATTGCGCAACTTGGAAATCGGATCCCGGAAGCGCGCATTGGAGATTTTTCGGTTCGAAAAATGTCCAGCGCGCGGAGGGATCACGATTTTCAAGTTGCGCGCGAATCCGCTAAATACCGAGGATCTTTGCCGGATTATCGGACACCATCATCCGGATATCCTCAGACGAAATCCCGCTTTTGAGAGCCTCATTGATATAGATGCCCATCTGCTGGGCGGCCGGGGGGTTCAGCCACTGACCTGCGTCGGTGGACATGATGCAGTGAGCGGCGCCAACGGACTTGATCACATCAAACAGAACGTGAATCGGCAGCGGGTGTGAAACCTGACGGGTGACATCATTCCAGGTGTGTTCGAGGAAGGTGGCCCCAAGGTCAAGGATTTCCTTCATGTCATCGACGCTGTAGTGAACAAAGGTGGCGGCCGGATGGGTAACGATGATTTTTTTCACCCCCCTCTTCGCCGCTTCACGGACGGCAATCTTCGCCTCTTCCTTGGTGACATGGCCGGTTGCAAAAATCGCATCGGCGCCCTTGATGAGTTCGAAGATCTCATAGAGCTCCGCTTTGAGCATGCCGTCTTCATTGATTAGGGTAAGCCCCTGGACATCGTCGCCGATTTCGGTGGCGAGGTTGGCCACATGGCTCTTGTTCTTGACGAAATAGTCGGCATGCACGGTGGGCATCCACACCTGCTTGGCGCCCATCTTGAGCGCCATCTTGACTGCGTGCCTGTTCAACCCGCCATTGGTGAGATTCAGCGCAATGCCGCCAAAGACGGGAAAATCGGCGATATCGGTTGCAATCTGCGCCCGGCTGGCGGTCTCAAAATAATGATTCTTTATCAGAATCGCCCGCATGCCGTTTTCTTTCGCGGAAAAGGCAAGCTCTACATCGTTAAGCAGCCGTGGATAAACATCGGGGGCTGAGTGAATGTGAATGTCGATGGACCCTTCCAACAGCGCCAGTACATTTTTTTCAAATCTGAATTTCATTCGATCTCCTTTATAGTTTATTTAAAATCGCTGATTCTTGCTTTTCCTCTCGGAGAAATGTAAGGAAAAGCAGGTCGCGTGTCAAGGAGAAATGGCGAAAGGGAAAAATGGCGAAATCACGAAACAGGCTTGTGCGATTTCGCGCACCGATAATTATTAGGTCTCTTCATCACGGATGTGATATATTCATACAAAAAGAAGGAGGCAATGACCATGAAATGCATACTACGTGTAACCCTAGTCAGCGTCATGATTCTTTTGGGTATCGCACCCGTCCTTTTCGCAGCAAGCGATTATCCGAATAAACCCATTACCTTGGTGAATCCGATGGCGCCCGGAGGAACCCTTGATGTTCAAGCGCGAGCGTTTGCAGCGGTGGCCGAAAAATATCTGGGACAGCCTGTCACGGTAGTCAACAAGGCAGGCGCCACCGGAATGGTGGGGGGAACGGCGGTGGCTCAGGCCACACCGGATGGATATACCCTTCTCGTAGGTTCCGTCAATATCACAAATGCGGTCGAATGGGAGATTGCCAACGGCCGTAAACCTCCGTTCACGAGAAAAGATTTTACAGCCATCGGCTCTTTCACGATGAGCCCGACCTTGCTGATCGTGCCTGCCGATTCTCCGTACAAGACCCTGGCCGACTTTGTCAATGACGCGAAGACCAAACCGGGTCAGATGGCCTTCTGTTCAGGCGGTCTGTATGGAATGAGCCACCTGCCGATTGAAATTTTTGCAAAGGCCGCCGGGCTGAAGTTTCGCCATGTTCCGTTTACGGGAGGAGGGCCATGTCTTGCGTCCGTCGTAGGCAAACATGTCGATTTCGCAGCCCAGTATCCGCCCACAACACTCCCTCTGGTCAAAGGGAATAAATTAAAGGTCCTGGCTGTGGTCGGCGGTAAGAGACTAAAATCTGCTCCCGAGTTCCCAACCGTCAAAGAGCTTGGAATCGATGCGGAATATTATGGATGGGTAGGAATCATGGCGCCCAAAAACACCCCGGCCCCCATTGTGGAAAAATTGAGGGAAGCGACGAAAAAAGCGGTTCTTGACAAGGCCTTCGTCGACATGATCGAAAAACCGGGGGATGAAGTCTCCTACCTCGATGGCGAGGAATTGGCGAAGTGGATGGACAAGGAGTCAAAGATCATTGCGGCTGTCGGAGCCGAACTTGTCAAGGAGGCCCAGAAGAAATAGATGTTGGTTCGGTTCTCTCGGCCTGCCCCGGACTGGAAGGGTGGGCCGAGATTTTTTTTAATGCCTATGGGCATTGCCTCAGATGATGCAGCAATCAAAGGGAGAATTTCATGAAGTTCCTGTCCAAAATCACCAAAAGCATACGGGATGAAAGCATAGCCAGCGAGACCATGGCTGCCACCCGCAAACTGAAAGGGGGCTATGACCTTGCCTTAAAGATCATGGCCGTTTGCTTCAGCCTTTTCTATCTCTATACCACCTTCTTCGGTCTCATCTCCCAGGAGAGTCACATAGGAATTTACGTCCTGGGTACGTTCGCCCTCAGTTTTATGCTTTATAAAGCCCGCAAAGACTCTCCTGGGGATCGGGCCAGCGTCATAGACTTTTTGATCATTATCGGTATGCTCATCCTCACCGCATATTACATCAAAGAGTATCCGACATTGGCCGACCGCATCGGCGGAGGAACGGCGCTGCGGGACGTCATCTTTGGATGGTTTCTGATCCTGGTATCGCTTGAAGCCGCCCGAAGGGCGGTCGGTAAAATAGTCCCTGTCATTGGAATTGTTCTCCTCTTTTATGCCTACTTTGGACCTTACTTCCCCCTGGGTTTAGGTCACTCGGGTTTCTCGCTTTCAAGGATTGCCGAGAGTCTTTTTTTAAGCCCTGATGGGATTTTCGGGATGATCGCCAACACGTTCGCCTCTTACATCCTCATCTTTGTGATCTTCGGCGCCTTCATGGAGGTCTCCGGGGCCGGAAAGGTGTTTGTGGACCTTGCCTATGCCATCACGGGGAAATATACGGGAGGACCGGGTTTGGCTTCGGTCATCACGAGCGCCTCCTTCGGGACGATTTCGGGCAGCTCCGTGGCGAATGTGGTTGTGGACGGGGTTTTCACTATCCCCTTGATGAAACGGCTGGGATACCCGCCCCATTTCGCGGGCGCCGTGGAAGCCGCCGCCTCGACCGGGGGGCAGTATATGCCGCCGATCATGGGCGCCGCTGCTTTTCTGCTGGCTGAGTTCTCCGGGACACCCTATATTGAAGTGATCAAGATATCGGCCATACCGGCCGTTCTCTATTTCCTCTCGGTCGCGGTCATCATCTATCTCGAGGCGGTCAAGCGGGAACTGAAAGGAATGCCGGCATCCGAGCTTCCTCAAATGAGGGAGCTGGCAAGGGAAATCCATCTTCTGTTCCCCATCCCGATTCTCATTGTTCTGCTGGCTTTTGATATCACCCCGTTTATTGCCGCTTTCTACACGATCTGCGCAACGATCATATTGAGCTGGTTCAGAAAAGACACGCGAATGACGCCGAAGAAGATTTTTGAGGCCCTGGTGTCTGGCGCCCGTTCCTCGCTTTCCGTCGGGGCTACGGTAGGGGTGATCGGCATTGTCATGGGGGTGACCAGTCTCACGGGGCTGGCAAATTATTTTCAACAATTTATCATCTATCTTTCCGGGGGCCATCTCCTGCTTCTGGTTCTCCTCCTCATTGTTGCGGGCATCTTCATCGGCATGGGTCTGCCCACGACCCCTTCCTATGTGATGCTGGTGATATTGGGTGTTCCGGCGCTGATCAAACTCGGCGTCCCCCCTCTGACCGCCCACCTGGTTGCGTTCTGGATCTCTGTTCAATCGGGGGTCACGCCCCCTGTGGCGCTGGCGTCCTGGGCCGCGGCGGCCATCGCCCAATCCGATCCCTGGAAAACGGGCTGGACCGCAGTCAAACTGGCCTCCTGGATCTATCTGATGCCTTTTTTGTTCATCTACACTTCCATCCTTAACGTAGGTTGGAATGTCAACTTTTTTATTACGGTATTTTGTTGTATCATTGCATTGGTGGCATGGGGGGGGGCGCTTGAGGGATACCTCTTCAAGAAAACGAGCCTCTTTGAGAGGATATGCCTTTTTGTCTCGGCGCTCGGGCTCCTCTATGAGGGACTCGTCACGGATTTGATCGGCCTGTCCCTTTTGGCGATGGTGATCGCGATCCAAATAATTTCATTGTCCAAGGCAAAAAAGGTGGCTCTCCAGGCTGAGGCTCGGAGTCTTTCAAGTGATTCCGACAACAAGACATGACTATCGAATAGGAGGGGATAAAAGATGAAAAAGAAAATGTGGCTCGTCGGTTTGATAGGGATCCTGTGTTTCGGCTGGATGATCATGGGAACGGGTATGGCTGCGGAGGTGAAAAGCTATGTCTTTGGAAGCGGGCCCATGGGGGGACCATGGAGAATCGGGGTGGGCGCCGGGGGGCAGATGCTGAATGAACAGTTGAAAGACAAGTACTCATTCACGGTTGCTGCCTCCGGCGGGTCGGTTGAAAATGTGAGACGTCTGATGGCAGGCGAATACCATACGGTCTGGGCTCATGTGAACAATATGGACGACGCCTGGAACGGGAAGGGCCTTTTCGAAGGACAGAAAGCCTATAAAGACATGAGGGTCCTTGAGTATTTGGCCGATCAGGCGATCTGTGCCGTCACCCTCCCCAAAATACCCATCAAGAATTTCATGGATCTGGCCGGGAAAAAGGTGAATATCGGTCCGGCAGGCAGCGGCGGCGTCCCCATTGCCAAGGCGATGTTTAAAGCCCTTGGTCTGGAAGATAAAGTGAAGATTGTGAACATCGGGTTTCAGGCAGGAGCTCAAGCCCTTAAAGACGGACAGATCGATGCGATCATGAATCCCGGCGGTCCGTATGTCACACCCGCAGTGGCTGAAATCGCATTTTCCACACCGCTTCGGACGATCGAACCGACGCCGGAGGAGGCCAAGAAAATCGAGGCAGAACTTTCCTATCTCTATTTATCGATGATTCCGCCCAACAAGTCCGTGGGCGAGGGCGCCGATAAGGCAAAGAAGGCCTTCTTCTGGAGTATGTATTGGATCGCTCTTGCAAGCATGCCCGACGACGTCGTTTATGACATGCTAAAGGTGACTCAGGATCCAAAGAATAAAGAGCTGTTAGGAAAGGTTCTCAATTATTGGGAAACGGCCGGTCCCAAATTTGAATCTCTGGTGAAAATGAGGATTCCGCTCCATCCGGGAGCCGTCAAATTCTGGAAGGAGAAAGGGGTGAGCATTCCTCCTGAACTGATTTCCTCCCGGTGATTTTTACCCGGGTACATCCCCGGCCTGCAGGGGATTTCCGGAATGAGACCAAAAGCGCAACCCCCTCATGCCCGCCGACGAGGCGGGCATGAGGGGCGGAGCAAAAAACACCTGTCCCCCTTGCCGTGACGCTCCCCGCCCCGTGGCCGGGGAGCGTCGCCATTTTGGGACTGTTCCTTTGCAGTATGGGTGCGGAAAGTGTCTCGTAAAGCTTCATTGAGGGAGGGTCGGGTTACGGGACGTCATGCCCAGCATCGTGGAAGCGCCCGCCTTGTTTACAACGGCAACGGGATGTCCCAGGATCTTTTCCGCAACCGTAGCGAAGGCGCGCGCAGCCACGTCATGACCTCCTCCGGGGGCGTTCGGATTGATGATGGTGACGGTTTTGGTCGGATACTCAGCGGCTAGAGACAGATTGACCGGGATCAGGATTGAGGGGAACGTTTGAGGATCTGGAAGACCTGCGCCCGCGAGTTATAAACCCGCGTCGTCGCCCCGATGATCTGCCCGAGACATCCGCGAGAGATATATTCTTTGGCGAGGATGTATGCGCGTGTGTATCGCTTCGTATAGCCGACGAAGAGATCGCCTTTTTCCTGCTTGACCGCCGTCACGATGGACTTCGCGTCTTCGAGGCTGAGCGCAATCGGCTTTTCCACAAGAACGGGTTTGCCGAGCCTGAGGGCCTGAAGGACCGGGAGGGTATGTTCGTGCTCGGGGGTGGCGACAATGACCGCATCCACTTCCGGTCGCGAGATCACCTCCTGATTATCCCCCGAGAAAAAATCGGCACTCACCTTCTCTCCGACGTATCGAGCGCGAGAGGGATCTATATCCGACACGGCAAGGAAGCGGACCGCCGGATGGGTGGCCGCGATGCCGGCCCTCTGCGATCCCATGCGTCCCGCGCCGATGACGGCAATACCGAGTTCGCTGCCGATAACCCCTTTTTTCCTTCGCTGTTCAACCATTTTCTCATCTCCTCGTCATAAATCGGCAACGGCCCCCAGCGAGGACCCTGAATCAACCGCGCTACTTGCCCTCCTCCAATGCCTGCTCCCAAGAGGCCTTTGTCGGTCTTATCCCTCTATAGATATTCCAGACCAAAAGCAGCAGCGACGCTGCAATAAGCGTCATGGTGATCGAACTCTCCCAGAAGATGGAGAACGAACCGTCGCTTCGCATAAGCGCCTGACGCAGGCTCAACTCCATGGTCGGCCCGATAATCATCGCCAGGATAAGGGGCGCCATGTCGTATTTCATCTTCCGGATAAAGTACCCCAATATCCCGAAGAACAGAAGGACAGCCAGTTCGAAGGCGCTCGAATTCACCGAATAGGTGCCTACCAGGCATATGAGGAGAATGACAGGGAACAGAACGCGGAAAGGGATCCTGAGCAGGCTGATGAAGATTCCCACGAAGGGAAGGTTCAGCACGATCAGCATCACATTCCCGAGATACATGCTAGCGATCAGCCCCCAGAACACATCCGGATGTTTTGAGATGAACAGGGGTCCGGGGGTGATCCCATGGATCAGAAGGGCGATCATCATGACCGCAGGCGCGGGTCCTGTCGGGATGCCCAGGCTCAGGAAGGGGATCATCGCGCTTCCCGAGGCGGCATTGTTGGCTGTCTCGGGACCCGCCACCCCCTCGATGCGACCGCTTCCAAACTCTTCCGGCCGTCTCGCCAGCCGCTTTTCCGTCATGTAACTGACAAAACTGGACAGGACATGAGCGGATCCCGGCATAAGACCGATCATAAAACCGATGCCGGACCCTCGGAATATGGGACCCCAGGAGGCGCGAAGCTCATCGCGGGTCGGCAACAGCTCGCGGAGTTTGATCTTGTGGATAACCCGCAAGAGGCTCTCCTCCGTGGCGATGAGAATTTCACCGACCCCCATGGCGCCCATTGCCACCGGGAGCAACCCGATTCCGTCATACAGATCCGTGACGTTGTGGGTGAAACGCATCGATCCGGTTAAAGGGTCCATTCCGATTGTGCCGATCAGCAGGCCCATAAAGACCATGGGCATGGTCCTGAAGAAGGAACCGCTGCCCAGCGAGCCCAGGAGAACAAAGGCAACCAGAAGGACGGAAAACATCTCGGGAGGCCCGAACTTCATGGCAAAATCTGCCAGGGTAGGCGCCAGGACCATGAGTCCCATAATACTCAGAGTGCCTCCGACAAAGGATCCCCAGGCGCTGATAAAAAGGGCGGCCCCGCCTCTTCCCTTGAGGGTCATCTGGTATCCATCAATGCAGGTGACGACGGAAGCCGATTCTCCCGGTACGTTCATGAGGATGGAGGTGGTCGAACCGCCATACATCGCCCCGTAATAGATGCCTGCAAGCATGATGATGGCGCCGGTTGCGTCGAGACCGAACGTTGCCGGGATCAGAAGGGTGATCCCCGCCAGCGGTCCGATTCCAGGCAACACACCCACCATCGTTCCCCACAGACAGCCGATAAAACAGAGATACACATTCTGCAGGCTCAGTGCGGTTTGAAATCCATTGGCAAGACTGCCGAAGACATCCATTCCCAACCTCCGTGCGGAATTGTCTGAAATGATCTACAGAAAAAGGAGTCCTTTCGGCAACTGAACGGAAAGAACCTTTTGAAAAAAATACCAGCTCCCGATAGCGATGGACAGGGCCAGGGGGATGGAAACGATGATCCGATACCTGGATACCCAGAAAAGCAGAACAAAGAGGTAAAGCGAAGAAGCCACGAGGTATCCCACACGATTGAAGACCAGAATGAGCAGGGCCGTAACCCCTATGATTTTCAAGGGAGTCGACAGGTTATCGACGATCTCGCGCCATCCCGCCTTCTTCTCCTGGTTTTCTCCCCCTGCCTCGCGTCGCCCGAGGATGAACCATGACACCCCCGACACCAGCAAAAGAATCGAAAGTGTGATAGGAAAAACTCCGGGGCCAGGCTCATTCCATCTCCCCATCGGGAGTTGAATGGAAAAAAAGAATCCGTAAATCCCCGTCAAAAGAAAAAGCAGACTTGCAGCCCTGTCTTTGGTCATAGCGACCTCCCTTGTGATGATTCCCCGGAGCTTGCTTCGGAAGCATGGCGTGTTGCCCAATGAACCTTTGCGAGGTTGAGCGATATCCATTTTTGCCATGCAAGTCAAGAGTTTTATCCTCCGCAATCCCATCTCCCATTAAGCCCAACGAGCGCGATATTCGCTTGACACAGGGACGGCATCCCCATATAATTTATCGGCTAAAAAAGGACGGTCATGTCGAAATCAACTTCAGTCAGGAGGTCATTACGGTATGGAGATCGCGGGGAAATTTGCAAAATTTGTCACTCACACGGAGTTCCAAGACGTTGACAAAAGCGTCATCGACTATGTGAAAATGTTGACGCTCAAGCAGGTGATGGGCGTATTGGTGGGTTCGACCGCACCCACCAGTAAGAAGGTGATCCGGTATGTCATGGAAAATCCGGGAAGGCCGGAATGCGGCGTCTACGGATGCGGCTTTAAGGCCGATGTCGCTCAGGCGGCTCTCATTAACGGGTTTTTTGGTCATGCATCCGAAATGGAGGATGATCAATTCCCCGGAGGAGGGATCAGCGACGTCACCACCTGGCCGGCCTTATTGACGGCCGCGGATAAATGCAAACTCTCCGGTCAGGAGGCGATCGTTGCCCTGTACGTCGGGCAGGAGATGCAGAATCGGATCGCCATGTGGGCCTCGGTCGGCACGGATCCCATCGGCATATGCAATCTGCCTTTCATCGGCATTTACGGCGCCACGGCCAGCTGCGCCAGGGCGTACGAACTGACTGAGGAACAGACCAAGGCCTCATTCGGCCTGGCCATGGTCCAGGGGCAGGGCTACATCCACACCTGGGGCACGGACGCCCATTTTTGGGAATCGGCCACGGTCTGCCGAAACGGGGTTGTCAATGCCATCATGGCAAAAAATGGCGCCACCAGCAATCCCGTCATCGAAAAATGTCTTGATATGCTGACCGGGGGCGACAAGAATCTGGCGTTTGATAAAATGGTTGAAGGATTGGGCGCTCCGCCTTTCTACACCAACAACACATGGATTAAAAAATGGGGCTTCTGTTTTTTCACCCACAATTTCGTCGACGTCCTGGCTGATCTGATGAGGGATAACAAGGTGAAGTATGAAGATATTGAAGAGGTGGTGATTCATTTCGATGAGCTGCGCAAGGTGGTCGATCGGGCTGAACCGAAGGATGCCGAGGACAGCCGTTTCAGCACCCAGCACATCTTGGCGTATCAGATGATCTACGGTGAGTGCAATTTAAAGACCTGCACCGAAACGGCGATAAAAGACCCCCGTATCGCCGAGGCCAGGAAGAAGGTCAAGGTCATTTATCATCCCGAATACCCCAAGCGGTACTTCGCCGGCGAGGGCCGCCTGGATATGACATTAAAGAACGGGAAAACCCTGACCGGGGCAATGGATCAACCCTATGGAGGGCCCAAATATCCGCTGACGATGGATCAGACGGTAGACATCTATCGCAAGTACTGCAAGGGGATCTTGTCCGACGCACAGATCGAGCGAACAAAGGACATCATCCTCAATATGGAGAATGAACCCGATCTCAAAGAGCTGTTCGACATCTGCACCTTCCGGCATCTGGCAAAGTAACATCGCGCACCCCCCCCTCTCCTTGTGGCGAGGAGAGGGGAAACACTTCCATTTTTAGGTAAGAAATCATATACAATGACCCGGGGACAATATCCTTGTGTCCATCCAGCATGTAATGTTGGTTCGAGGAGGATGAGTTGGCCAAACAACGTGTCGGGTATTTTGAAGACCGGAAGGACCCGGAGGCGCAATGCAGCCGTTGCCGGTTGTGCGAGCTGATCTGCGCCTTTCATCACCACCGGGTCGGGAATCCCCGGCGCGGGAAGATCAAGGTCGTCTCTCTTGGGAAGGGCGCGGATATCCCGGTTTCCTGCCTGAACTGCACGGATGCGCCCTGCATGAACATCTGTCCGACCGGCGCCCTGTTCCGCAAGGAAGCGGACGGGATGGTTCTGGTCCGTGATGACGTCTGTATCGGCTGCTCGATGTGCGTGAGCATATGCCCGGCAGGCGCCGTCACCCTGGATCCTGTGGAAGGCACGGCGTCCAAATGCGACCTCTGCGGGGGGGAACCTCAATGCGTCACGTACTGCCCCGCCAAGGTGCTGCGGGTGACGGACGCTGATCTGGTTTCCCGCAAAAAGATGCGGACTTATGCCCGCTCGCTCGTCAATGCAGAAGAAAATCGGGCGGAAGAGGACCGTAAAGAAAACAATAGAGGTTGACCGATGGGAATGTTCCAGGGCGGGTATGCGGGGAAATTGCTCTACGTGGATCTGACGAGCGGATCGCTTCAGACGAAGCCTCTGGAGCGGGATTTCGCCCTGAAGGTCATCGGGGGCCGGGGGTTCAGCGCAAGGATACTCTACGAGGAGCTCCGGGCGGGCATCGATCCGCTCTCCCCGGACAATGTCATCGTTTTCGCCGCGGGACCGTTGAGCGGAACGCCGCTCCCCTCCGCCAGCCGTCTGATCGTCGCCGCCAAGTCTCCAATGACCGGGGGCGCCGGGGATGCCAGTTCCGGCGGGTATTGGGCGCCGGAGATGAAGTACGCCGGTTTCGACGCCATCATCGTCAGGGGGAGATCCCTTAAGCCGGTCTACCTCTGGGTTGAAAACGGAAAGGCGGAATTGCGGCCGGCCGGGCATCTCTGGGGAAAGCGGATTCACGCAACCAGCGAAGCGCTAAAGGCGGAGATCGGCGACGAGGATATCCACATCTGCGCCATCGGCCCCGGAGGGGAGAACCTGGTCCGCTATGCCTGCATCGTCACCGACGAAGAGGGTGTCGGCGCAAGGACGGGGATGGGCGCGGTGATGGGATCGAAGAACCTCAAGGCTGTTGTGGTCCGCGGCTCCCTGGATGTCAAGATCGCCGACCCGCAGCGGTTTCAGGAGGTGATCGACGAATACCGAAAGACCCTCGAAGGCGAGATCTGGACGGAAACCCTCCGCCGACTGGGAACGCCCAACCTGGTTGCCCACCGCCAGAAACTGGGAATCTGGGGTGCAAGGAATTTTCAGCAGACGACCATCGACGACTGGGAAAAGATCAGCGGCGAGGCGTTCCGGGAAAAGTATCTGGTTAAGGCGATGGGGTGCATGGGGTGCATTGTCCGCTGCCGCCGCTATTCGGCGATCCTCGACGGATCCGCCAACATGTTGTACATGAAGGGGCCCGAGTACGAAACGATCAACGCGCTGGGAGCGAAGCCATATATCATCGACCCTGCCTTCATCCTCCAGGGGCATTATCTCTGCGATGAATACGGGATCGACGAACACGGGGCTGCCTCGGCGATCAGCATGGCCATGGAGCTCTACGAGCGCGGGATGCTGAAAAAGGAGGACGTGGACGGCGAGGAGCTCGTCTTCGGCAACGGCGAGGCATTCCTGCGCCTCCTCGAGAAGATCGTCTACCGCAAGGGTTTCGGAGACCTGTTGGCCGAAGGGACAAGGATCATGGGACAACGCCTCCATGCAGAGGATTACGCCATCCACATCAAGGGACAGGAAGTGGATGCCAGCGATCCGCGGAGCATGGCGACCCGCGCCCTCACCTACTCCGTTTCGACAAGAGGTTCCTGCCATCTTCGCGGGTTTCCCTACATCGACGAATTCATCACACCGGAAGAGGGGATGGAATACTTCGGCACCGCAGCGGTCAGCAACGTCAAGGCCCTGGAGGGAAAGGGGAAGCTGGTCGCCTGGAGCGAGGACTGGATCACCATTGCGAACCTCATGGGGCTCTGCCTCTTCGCCTGGTATCGGTCACGGACCTTCTCCATGCTCATCAAACGGGGGCTGGACCTGGTGACGGACGCGTACGTGGCGGCGACCGGCCTGCCGATGACCCAGGAAAATCTGCTCCGGTGCGGCGAGCGGGTCTACAATCTGGAAAAGCTCTTCAACACCCGGGAAGGCATGGGGCGGGAATCGGATTACCCGCCGGCGAGGTTCTTCGATGAGCCGATGCCCGACGGCCCCGGCAAGGGCGCTCATCTGGACCGCGCGGATTATGAGATCCTCCTGAGCGACTATTACACGGCCAGGGGCTGGGATCCGGCTACGGGTTGCCCAACGCCGGAAAAACTCAAGGAGCTGGAGCTGACGACATAGTAGTAAATCACATTTCCCCTCCCCTTGCGGGAGGGATTGAGGGGAGTCGCTTGGATCTTTATTGTTACCGAAGGGGGAGAGTTTTGAGTGAATGAATAAAGTCCTCATTTTCCGCCCGGAACGCTGCCTGATGTGTCTCTCCTGCGTCCTGGCCTGTCAGTTGAAGGGCCTTGGCATTGAGGACCCGCGTGATCTAGATCTGAACTCCGGAACGAAGCCGCCCCGCAGACTCTCGATGGTCCTCGCCGAGGGAACGCCCTGGCCGGAGCGCTGCCGGCACTGCACCCAGGCGCCCTGCGCCGAGGCCTGTATCAGCGGAAGCATCGTCCGGGACGAAGAGTCCTCGGCGGTTCGCCATCGTCCGGAAACCTGCGTGGGATGCGGGACCTGCCAGCTCGTTTGTCCCTTCAACGCCATCGCGCGCGATGAAACCGGGGATTGCATGACGAAGTGCAATCTCTGTCCGGAGGACGCCACCCCGCGGTGCGTTATCGCCTGTCAGACCGGCGCCCTTGCTTTGAGCAGCGGCGATCGCCATGCGCAGGAGAAGAAGAGGAATTACGCCAAAGAGATGACGGGAGACCGAGGAAATGGCTGATCAGGAAAGGAACCATCCCGTCGGGTGCGGCTACGGCTTGCTCGGACTCTGTTGCGACTCCTGTCTGCTCGGACCCTGCCGCAGAAGCCCCTTCGACAACGCGGGCAGCGGGGGATCCTGCGGGGAAGACAGCGATTGGATCGTGGCGCACAACATCATTCAGCGGGTCACAATGGAAAGCCTCCAAGCGATGGCCGCTTTCCGGAATGCCCTGGAGCGGGGCTCCGACCCGGGAAGCCGGATCGATGCGTCGCGCCTGGAGGAGATGAGGCTATTCCTCTCCCCCTTCTCCCGGGGGCCGAGCCCATCACTGGAAGCACTCTACCCCGAACAGGCCTTCCCCTTTTTCCATTCCAGCGAAGTGCCTGTGGGGTCGTGGATGACAACGCTCCTGGATGCGATGTCTGAGCGACCGCCCGCAAGGCGGGAACCCGAAGCGATCCTGATCGACGCCCTACGTCTCTCAATGATGGCCCTTGCGGCGGAAACCCTGTCGTGGGAGTTGTCCGGTCCGGCGCCGGAGGAGACCGATATCGCCCTGCCCGACTCCCCGTCTCCCCTTCTGCTGCTCCTTTCGGATGAAGGCGGTCTACAGGATGACGGCCGGGAGGTGTTGATGAAGGAGATCGATAAGGCCTGCCGCAAAGAGGCGCGGATTTACCGTTTGCCCCATATCGCCCTTTTGCCTTCTTTAGCCCGCCGTGTGTTTGCGAAATGGGGCGTCCCCGTATCGATGACCAGGAGCATCGCCGTCGTTTTCTCTTCCTCCCTGATCCGGGGGCTGGGCGCGCTGGCCCTGGGATTCTCTCTCGCACCCCTTCCGGCGTATCCCATCCAGGGAAGCCCGCTTGCGGAGAAATACCTGACGCAGGACCTGAAGAGAAAATTCGGTCACGCCTATCTGACCCTCCCTCCTCGGGAAGATGTCTGTGAAGCGATCATAAGGAGTCTCGCGTCATGAGATATGTGGTCGTGGGCAGCGGACCCGCCGGGATTTCCGCCGCCGAGGAGATCAGAAAGACCGATCCTGCCGGTTCGATCGCCATGATCACCGCGGATCCCCATCCGGCTTACTCTCCGGTGATGCTGACCTACTGGATGTCGGGTCATTATCCTAAGGAGCGCCTTTTCTTCCGGGATATCGGGCCGTGGGCAAAGGATCACCGGGTGGATCTTCGCTGCGGTGAGAAGGTAACGGCCATCGACGTTCAAAGACAGGTGGTGACTCTCTCCCCGGGCGAGGAGTTCGCCTATGACCGGCTGCTCATTGCCGCAGGGGCCGTTCCCCTGATCCCGCCCATTCCCGGTATCCGCGCAAGGGGGGTTTGCACGTTCAGGACGTTCGCCGATGCGGAGGAGATTCTGACCTCCCGCCGGGACCTGGAACATCTCTGCATCATGGGGGGAGGCTTCATCGGGATAAAACTGGCCTGCCACTTGCGGGAACGGGGCCTTGCGGTCCTTGTGATTGAAAAGGAGCCGAGACTCGCTTCCCGGATATTCGACCAGCGGGCATCCGATATCGTCAAAGAGCAGCTCTCAAGGCACGGCATTTCGGTGGAGACCGGCGCCGGAATCGCGGAAATTTCGAATCGGGACGGGTGGGTGTCGGGGGTGCGTCTGGAGAACGGCCGGATGTTCCCCGTCCAGATCCTGGTGGTCGCGGTGGGTGTGCGGCCGAATGCCTCCTTCATCGAGGCCCCGATCGCTGCAGCCGGGGGAGGGATCCCGGTCGATGAGCGGATGGAAACTTCAATGCCCCATGTGTACGCAGCGGGAGACGTGGCGACGACAAGGGATTCCATTACCTTCTCTGCCTTCAACAATGCTGTCTGGCCCGCCGCCACAAGGCAGGGCAAGGTGGCCGGCGCCAACATGGCCGGCGGGCGCCGGACCTACGTCCACAATTTCAACCTCAATGCCCTGAATCTTTACGGCCTGCCGGTGGCGTCCGCGGGTCATTCCCTCGAACCGAAGGGGGACGACATCGCGGTTTTTCAGGAGGAGCAGGGTCGAAAAATGTCCAGCGTGCGGAGGGATCACGATTTTCAAAGGTCTCTAAACGGGTATCGGAAAATCGTCCTCAAGTCCGGGGTCCTGATCGGCTTCATCCTGATCGGGGACACCTCCCATGCCGGTCTTTTTCTCAGCAGGATGAAAAGAGGGGATATCATCGAAAACCCGGCGGAACTCTTTACCCGAACCAGTCATGCACCGTCAGGATTGCCGCCATGCATGGGCTTCCGTCACGGCGCCCTTTGGCCGTGAGGCACGGACACCATTAGTCGTAAACCCACGGACTGAGGCCGCATAAAACCCGCTTGACAGACAACAACTCTATCCGTATACTCAGCTCACTCAAACGAAAATATTTATCAACTACCAATTCAAGGGAGGTCGGTCGATGATGAAAAGGATCCTGAAATCATGCATGGCGGCGTTTGTGCTGGTTCTGGTCGTTTCCACGTGGGCAGCGGCAGAGACCAAGGAATTGCGTTTGGCCAAGCAGTACGGCCTGGGCTACCTCCAGATGATCATCATGGAGGATCAGAAACTGGTGGAGAAGCACGCCAAGGCGGCGGGTCTGGGGGATGTCAAAGTTTCCTGGTCCACCTTCCGGTCGAGCGACGTGATGAACGATGCCCTGATTTCGGGCAACCTCGACTTCGGCAGCCTGGGGACCAACGGGTTGGCCATCATCTGGGCCAAGACGAAGGGCACGCCGGTTGAGGTGAAGGGAGCCGCCGGGATTAATTATCTTCATCTCGCACTGGTCACCCGCGATCCCCAGGTGAAGACCATTGCCGATTACACGGAGAAGCACAAAATCGCCGTTCCGGCTGTACGGGTTTCCAACCAGGCGCTCCTGCTGCAGATGGCGGCGGCCAAACAGTTCGGGATGGCCAACTACGCCAAGCTGGACCCCCTCACCGTGTCCATGACCCACCCCGATGCGATGGTCGCCCTGCTCTCCGGGGCGGGGGAGGTGAGCAGCCACTTCGCTTCGGCCCCCTTTCTCCAGAGGGAACTAGAACGACCGGGCATCCATCAGGTCATCAGCTCCCTTGACATCGTCGGCCCCATCAATTTCAATGTAGTGGCCACGACAACCAAATTCTATTCCGCCAACCCCAAATCCTACAACGCGTACCTGTACGCCCTGAAAGAAGCCACGGACCTGATTAACAAGGACAAGCGAGCGGCCGCCGAGACGTACATCCGGGTGACCAAAGACAAGAGCTCGGTCGATGATATTTTAAAAATTATGACAGCTCCGGGCAACGAATACAATTTCAACCAGACCCCCGAAGGGGACATGCGGATCGTGGATTTCATGTACAGGATCGGCTCGATCAAGGTGAAGGCGGAATCTTTCAAGGACCTCCTCTTCCCCAGCCAAACTGGGAAGTAGGGCGCCTATGCCCATCGAATCAAACCCCGTTCCGCTTTTGGATGTTCGGGGCGTTACCCTTCAATACCGGACCCGGGACCATCTGGTCACCGCAACCTACCGAGTCGATTTCCAGGTTCACCGGTCGGACCGATTCGTCCTGCTCGGTCCCTCCGGTTGCGGGAAATCCACCCTGCTCAAGGCGGTAGGCGGGTTCCTGACCCCGGTTGAGGGGGAGATCCGCCTGCGGGGCGAGCCCATCCGGAAGCCCGGACCCGACCGAATGATAGTATTCCAGGAGTTCGATCAACTGCTTCCTTGGAAGACGGTGAAGCAGAACGTGATTTTTGCCCTTCAAACCAGCGGCCTTCTGTCAGGTAAAGCGGCGGAGGAGCGGGCGCTGCAGTCCATCGACAAGGTGGGGCTCACCCGTTTCGCCCAGGCCTATCCCCACACCCTTTCCGGCGGGATGAAACAGCGGGTGGCCATCGCCCGGGCTATGGCGATGGAACCGGCCATTTTGCTCATGGATGAACCTTTCGCCGCCCTGGATGCCCTGACCCGCCGAAAAATGCAGGATGAACTCCTCCAGCTGTGGGATGAAACCCACTTCACCGTCCTTTTCGTCACCCATTCGATTCCCGAGGCGGTCATCGTCGGCAATCGCATCCTGCTCCTGTCGCCGCACCCCGGCCAGGTTAAGGCGGAGTTGAACAGCATCCCCAGGGGAGAGAGAGACGTCGGGCGCCTCAGGGCGCTTGAGGATCAGATTCACCAGATGCTTTTTTCCGATCAGGTGGAAGAGATGAAGGAGGCCTGATGCGCCAAACCAACCCTCCCGAAGCCGTTACCACCCCGGAGCGGCCGGACCGGCATTTCCCGACGATCGCGTCGGAGGACCTTGGTGTTGTGACCAAGCCCCTCACACTCAGGGAAAAAGCCTGGAGCAACGGCGCCCTGCGAAAAACCTTGTTGCTCATCCTTCTGGGGATGATCTGGGAAGGTTATGCCCGCATCGTAAACAACCCCCTGCTCGTGCCCACGTTCAGCGCCACGGTCGAGGCCTTTATAGAAGGGTTCGCCTCGGGCATACTCCCACACCGGGTGGCCTACTCGATCCGGGTGCTGATCATGGGCTATGCGGCGGGCATCTGCCTGGCGACAATCCTCACCGCTTTATCCGTCATTTCACGAGTTGGAACCGATCTGCTGGAAACGCTCAGCGCCATGTTCAACCCCCTGCCGGCCATCGCCCTCCTCCCCCTGGCCCTGCTCTGGTTCGGATTGGGGAACCCCAGCCTGATGTTCGTCATGATCCACTCGGTTCTTTGGCCCGTGGCGCTCAACACCCACTCGGGTTTCACCGCCGTCTCGGGCACCTTGCGCATGGTGGGGCAGAACTGCGGCCTACGCGGCTTGAACTACGTGCTGAAGCTTCTGATCCCGGCGGCCTTCCCCAGCATTCTCACCGGGCTCAAGATCGGGTGGGCGTTTGCCTGGCGCACATTGATCGCCGCCGAACTGGTCTTCGGGGTCAGCGCGGGGCAAGGGGGGCTGGGCGGTTCATCTTCGAAAACAAAAACCAGCTGGAGATCCCCAGCGTCTTCGCCGGCCTGTTCTGCGTCATCCTCATCGGCCTTGCGGTCGAGAACCTGATCTTCCGGAACATCGAGCTTCGGACCGTGCGGCGATGGGGGATGCAGGGGTGAAGAAGGCGGTCGGCGACTGAAGCGGCCGGCTGAGTTTCCTTAAGGAGGAAGAAAGGGAATGGAAAAAAGGAGCGATTTTCACATCGCCGTCCTTGCCGGCGACGGCATCGGACATGAGATCATGGATGCCTGCCTGGAGGTGCTGCGGAACCTGGAGCGGCAAATCGGCGGATTCCGGCTTTTCCTGGAACCGCTTTCCGGCGGCGCCGAACATTATCGTCGAACCGGCATCGACATCACCGACGAGACCTTCGAGAAAGCGCGCCGGGCGGATGCCATTCTCTTCGGGGCCATGGGATTGCCGGACATCCGCTTCC
>CAZINF010000010.1:0-42738 GCA_964540555.1 uncultured Syntrophus sp.
CATCGAGCCCCAGCTTTCGCGCATGGTCGGTCATCCGCTTCACGTCGTCGAGGAGCGCCGCCTCAACGCCGCCGATTCGAATAACCGCATCCCGGACCGTGATCCGCCGCCACGGGGGAGTCAGGTCGATTTCATTCCCCTGATAGGGGAACGTGAGGGAACCGGAAATACCCCGGCCGACAAAAGTGATCAGTTCCTCCGTCATGGACATCAAATCTTCATAAGTTGCATATGCCTGATAGAACTCCATCATCGTGAATTCGGGATTGTGGAAGGCGGAGATCCCCTCGTTGCGGAAGTTCCGGTTGATCTCGAACACCCGCTCCATTCCACCGGTGATCAGGCGCTTGAGGTAAAGTTCGGGGGCGATTCGGAGAAAGAGGTCCATCTTCAATGCGTTGTGAAAGGTCTTGAAAGGACGGGCGACGGCGCCGCCGGCCCGTGGCTGCATCATCGGGGTCTCCACCTCGAGGAAATCCCTTTCCTCCATAAAGCGGCGGATGAGAGCGATGATCCGGCTCCGCTTGCGGAAAACGTCACGGACTTCCGGATTTACGATCAGATCGAGGTGACGCTGGCGGTACCGGATTTCGACATCCGTCAGACCATGCCACTTCTCCGGCAGAGGCCGGATCGCCTTGGAAAGCAGGCGGAGACCGTTCTCCTCCACGTCGATGGTCAGCTCGCCGGTTTTTGTCTTGAAGACCCGACCGGCGATCCATACAATATCTCCGACGTCCAGTTTCTTGAAAAGCGAGAAGGCCTTTTCTCCCAGCTTGTTTTTGCGGAGAAAGGCCTGGAGCAGCCCCTTACGATCCTGGATGCTGATGAAGGCGCCCTTTCCGAAGTCCCGGACGGCCATCAGGCGACCGGCGAGGGTGAAGCGTTCCGTCACCTTTTCCAGAGCTTCGTGGTCAAGCGCACCGAACCGTTCGCTGATTGCGGCAGTCGTTTCCCCGACGCGGATGCCGTTGGGATAGAGGTCGATTCCGTCTTCCTTCAGGGCGTCGATTTTCTCACGGCGTCTTTTCTGGAACTCTCTTTCTTCCATAAACAGCCTTATTACGTTTAGATATAAAACCACTTTATCTATATTTTTTTTCGATATTAGTCAAGCATGAATTGGTGACGGTGGCGAGATAAAAGGGTTTTACCTTTGCCTCAGCTTATGCTACTGAATAGGGAAGATTCGAGAAAGGGAAATGTGTCTTGATAGATAAGTATCTGTCCCAGCTCATCGGGAAGGGGGATGAGGCATGATAGAGAATTTCATAAGCGGCCTCTCCGGTTATCTGCAGGAGTCCCTTCTCCTTGCCTATCTGGCAGTATACCTCGGAGGCGTCCTGGTCAGCTTCACCCCCTGCATCTATCCGCTGATCCCCATTACCATCGCCTTCATCGGCGCCCATGGCAGAGGTTCGCGCAGCCGGGGATTTTTCCTGGCGGTGATGTATGTCCTGGGTATGGCCTTCACCTACATGCTCCTCGGCGCATTCGCTTCTCTCTCCGGAAAACTGTTCGGCCAGATCCAGACCAATCCCTGGACCTACTTTCTTGTAGGAAACCTATGTATACTAATGGGTTTATCTATGATGGGCGTGTTTTCACTCAACATCCGGACGCCCGAATTCGTCACACGGGTGCAGCTACAGAAAAAAATCCCGGGAATGACGGGCAGTTTCCTCGTCGGGGCGGCCTCGGGACTCGTCATGGGCCCCTGCACAGCGCCTGCACTCGCCGTCGTTCTCGGTTATGCGGCAACACAGCAGAATTTGGTCTTCGCCTCCAGTCTGATGTTTGTCTTTGCCGTCGGGATGGGGACCCCCCTCATCCTCCTCGGCGCCTTTGCCGGGCTTCTGGCAGGAATGCCCAGGTCCGGCGCGTGGATGGCCCGGGTCAGCCATCTCTTCGGCTGGATACTCCTCGGCACGGGCGAGTATTTCCTGATCAACGCAGGGATTCTTTGGGTTTAAGGAGATGAAATGTTAAGTAAATATTTACGTGTAACTATGTCAAGAATAAGCGCCGTTGTTCTGATCGCCTCTTTTTTTACCCTTTCCACGGACATCAAGGCCGCAAACCCCAAAGAGTTCGATATCACGAAGCTGACCAACGAAATCAAGGCCCCGGACTTCGTCCTTAACGACCTCAAGGGGCAGCAATTCCGTCTGAGCGACCACAAGGGAAGAAGGCCGGTCCTGATCATCTTCAGCACAACATGGTGCACCTTCTGCGTGAAGGAGATCCCGAACTTCAAATCGATCCATGCGACTTATGCGAAGCAGGGGCTGGAGATCGTCAACATCGACATCCAGGAACCGAAAGATCGTGTTGCCAAGTTCGCAGATAAACACGAACTGCCCTATCGCACCCTGTTGGACCTCGACGGCACGGTAAGCGGCGTTTACGAAGTCCGGGGGGTCCCGACTCTGGTCCTCGTCGACAAAAACGGTCTGATCGTCTGCCGCCAGTGCCGGAACGTAGACACCGTCCTCAAGTCGATCATGAAAAAGTAAACGGTCGCCGGGCCGAAACAGCGTTGGAATATCAGGAGGCATATGAGCGTACTGATCCATTTTTCAATTTTCCCCACCGACAAGGGAACGAGCGTCAGCCCCTACGTGGCCAAATCCGTAAGGATCATCCGGGAGAGCGGTCTCCCATACAAGCTTGGCCCGATGAGCACGGCCGTCGAAGGAGAGTGGGGGGAGGTCATGGCGGTGGTCGAGAAATGCTTTGCGGAACTCCGGAAGGATTGCAGCCGGATCTATATGACGCTGCAGATGGACTACCGCGAAGGGGCTCAAAACCGCATCGAGGGGAAGATCAAATCTGTCGAGGAGAAGCTTTAGCAGGCCGCATGAGCGGCTCTGTACCAGGCAATGGTTTTTGTCAGCCCGGTGCGGAAATCGGTCCGCGCGCGGAAGCCGAATTCGTTGAAGGCGCGTGTCGTGTCGAGCATGCGCCGGGGCTGACCGTCGGGTCTGGTCGGATCCCAGACGATGCGGCCCCGGAAACCCGTCAGCTCAACGATAAGAGCCACCAGGTCCCTGATGGAGATCTCGAAGCCGGCGCCGATGTTGACGGGATCGGACTTGTCGTATTTCTCCGTCGCCAGGACGATCGCCTCCGCGGCGTCCTCCACGTAAAAGAACTCCCGCGTGGCGGCGCCCGACCCCCAGACGATAATTTCCTCGCCACCCTGCTGTACCGCATCAACGCACTTCTTGATCAGGGCGGGGATGACGTGGGAGGAGCGTGGATCGAAGTTGTCGCCGGGACCGTACAGATTCACCGGGAGGAGGAAGATGGAATTGAAGCCGTATTGCTGCCGGTAAGACTGGGACTGGACGAGCATCATCTTCTTGGCGAGGCCGTAAGGGGCGTTGGTCTCTTCGGGGTAGCCGTTCCAGAGGTCTTCTTCCCTGAACGGCACGGGGGCGAATTTTGGGTAGGCGCAGATCGTGCCGAGAGCAACGAATTTCCTTAATTTCCGCAGGAAACCCTCATGGAGGAGCGGGACCCCCATCATGATGTTCTCGTAGAAGAGGGAGCCGGGATTCTCCTGGTTGAAGCCGATGCCGCCGACCTTCGCGGCGAGATGGATCACGATGTCGGGACGCTGCTCATCGTAGAGCCTGCGGATGTCTTCCGGACGGATGAGGTTGTATTCGGGGAGGTCGGCAACGAGGAGTTGTTCATAGCCGCGTTCTTCGAACGTGCGGATGAGATGTTTCCCCAAAAAACCTCTGCCGCCGGTGATTGTAATGCGTTTATTTTTCATCAGATCCCTCGGTGGTTGACGCAGGCGTAACCGGCGTCGACGAGGGTTTTTTCCTTTTCAGCGGTCTCCAGATCGGCGGCGACCATCATGTCGATGAGCTCATCGAAGCTGACCTTTGGGCGCCAATGGAGAGCCTTGCGGGCCTTCGCTGCGTCGCCGAGGAGGACATCGACCTCGGTGGGACGGAAGTAGCGGGGATCGATCATGACGTACTTCTGGTAATCGAGGCCGAGTTTGGCGAAGACCTTCTCGGCGAATTCCCGCACCGAATGGGTCTCGCCGGTAGCGATCACATAGTCGTCGGGACTGTCCTGCTGGAGGATGAGCCACATCGCCTCGACATAGTCGCCGGCAAAGCCCCAGTCGCGCTTCGCCTCGATGTTTCCGAGGTAGAGCTTATCCTGGAGACCGAGCTTGATCCGGGCGGCGGCGCGGGTGATCTTCCGGGTGACGAAGGTCTCGCCGCGGCGGGGAGATTCATGGTTGAAAAGGATGCCGTTCGCGGCAAAGAGTGTATAGGCTTCCCGGTAGTTGCGGACAACGTAATAGGCGTAGACCTTGGCTGCGGCATAGGGGCTCTGCGGCTGGAACGGGGTCGTCTCGCTCTGGGGGGGCGGCGCCGCGCCGAACATTTCGCTTGAGGACGCCTGGTAGAAGCGGGCCTTGATCCCTGTCTTCCGGATTGCCTCGAGGATGCGGATCGTTCCCAGTCCGGTGACGTCGCCGGTGTACTCGGGCATGTCGAAGCTGACCCGTACATGGCTCTGGGCGCCCAGATGGTAGATTTCGTCCGGCCGGACTTCCTGGAGGAGATCGGTGAGCTGCCCTGAAATGGAGAGGTCGCCGTAGTGGAGATAGACTCTCGCCTGGGGGTCGTGAAAGTCTTTGTAGAGGTGGTCGATCCGGTCGGTGTTGAAGGTGCTGGCCCGGCGGATGAGACCGTGAATTTCGTAGCCCTTCGCGAGAAGGAACTCGGCCAGATACGATCCGTCCTGGCCGGTGATACCGGTAATCAGTGCTTTTTTCATTCAGGACCTTTCATGTTTCGAGACCTTTGCGCAACTTGAAAATCGGATCCTGGAAGCGAACGTTAAAATACAAGACCTGGTATTACAATATCATAATGTAATGATGATGTAAATCACAAAAAGTCTTGCGCGCGCGGGGACGGATTTCAAATCCGTCCCCATTATGAGGCGTCCGTTGGTGTACGCCGCAATGACGAGGGATGAAGCTTTAGCGCAGCATCCGGCCTTTTAACGAAGCCGTCAAAGATCCCCCGCTTGCTGTCATTTCTGGCAGGTCGGGCAGAACCAGGTCCCCCGGCCGCTTATCTTCGTGCACTCGATCTTCCTGCCGCAGCGGCGGCACGCCTCGCCTTCCCGTGAGTAGACTTCCAGGTGCTCCTGATTCTCACCGCTTATGCCAAAAAGGTCCCGCCAGTCGGACACCGTCGTCCCTCGGCAGGCCACCGCCCGTGGAAAGATCACAGCGGCAGCCTGCTCCACCTTCCGCCATTCGTTTGCTGACAGGCCGCCCGACGGCCGCCGCGGATCGACACAGGCATGGTGGAGGATCTCACAGGCATAAATATTCCCGATCCCGGCGATGAACCGCTGATCCATGAGAAAGGATTTTACCGGAAGCCGCCGCATCCCGGCGATCTCCCCGAGACGGCGCGCCGGCAACCCTTCCAGTGGATTCGCCAGGGGCGGCAAGGCGACCGCTTCGCGCCTCACATGGAAGGTCGCAAACCGCCGTGGATCAATCAGGAGCAGCTTTCCAGCAGAAAAGGCAATGACCAGGCGCGTATACGGAGGCAATACCGTCCCGCTGGTCTGCCAGAGGAGACGGCCGGTCATCCGGAGATGCATCTCTACCGTGAACCCTTTGTCCGCCGGAATTTTCTTGACTTTTCCCGAACGCTTTTCGGATTCGGAGATGTCAGAAAATCGGCCTCTTTTGCTGATTTCAATACAGATGTATTTCCCCCGGCGATACACGGCCTCGATTGTACAGCCGGTCAGCCCCCCGCCTTCGCTCTTCCCCAAGCGAGGATCATGGATCTCGACGGCAAGGACCTTCTTACCCGGGAGGATCGCGTTCAACTGGCGGCAGAGGGTCTCGACTTCAGGCAGTTCCGGCATCATCTCCCCTTTGATGGCATTGTATAAAATCCTTCAGAATGAGGTCTGACATTCTACATAAGGAGATGGCCGTGTCAATGAAAATGGCATCAATGATGTACCCGGGATTTCAATTCGAGGGAGATTTTTCCATAAATATTTACCCTCAATAGGAACCAGATGTTCCTGTCATACAACTATCGGAACCCATTGTTCCGTGTCAATATTAATCAATGATATCAACATTTATCACTTAATAATCGTTCAGATTGTCGTTAGAATAACAAATCATTCCGCAGTGATCGGAACAAAAAGTTCCTGATCAATACGGGCCATTTCGATAAATAGCCATAATTAACAAGAGGTTATCATTCTGGCACGGATATTCCTTATCTCTCTCATAGAGGAAGATACAGGATGGCGCAAAAAAAAAGGGTTCAGAGCATCACACTAACGGGGATCGTCATTCCGGTGGACTGGAATGACGACCATGAAGTGATCGTCACAGCCCTCGCCACGGCCGACGAGAAGGAATATCGGATCGGCGGCAACAGGAAGGGAAGGGAACTCCTGGCTTATCTCCAGCGGCAGGTGGAGGCGACCGGCGCCCTGGGAGAGGATGAAGAAGGCAGGCTTGTCATCACCGTCAGACGCTATATCGTCAAGTAAAGAGAGGCCTTGTCCTCTCTTTTTTTAACGTTTATGAAGACAGGAGACCTTACCCCCAGTCATGGGCTTGTAGAACAGGCGGAGGGTGGGCATCAAAGTTCAGGAGGCATCAATAGATGGAAAGTGAAACACTTTTTGCGGAGGAGGCAGAACCTCCAGGTAGGTTGACCGGCATTGTCGGTCTAAACCAGTACAATGATTTTGGCGCGTTACTCAGCACCATCAGCGCCCCCGCCGCCGTGCCGGCCAGACCGGTTCCCAGGCCGCTTTTTTTTAGCGACGGGCGGGCGCGGATCTTCCGAAAGCGTTTCTTCCCGAACACCACCCTCACAGAATGGCAGGATTGGCGCTGGCAGCTTCAAAACCGCATCCGCGATGTGGCTGCCCTGGGGCGAGTGATCCGTCTGTCGGAGGATGAGCGTCACGCGATGAGCGACCAGGCGAGCTCTCTGCCGCTGGCGATCACTCCCTACTACGCGAGCCTCCTGGATCCGTGGAACCCGCGGCAGGCCCTGCGCCGGACGGTTGTGCCTACCGTGCATGAGCACTTCCGCAGCATCGGCGAGTCGAACGATCCCCTTCACGAAGATGAGGACAGTCCGGTCCCCGGAATCGTGCACCGCTATCCTGACCGCGTGCTGTTTCTGGTGACGGGAAACTGCTCGACCTACTGCCGCTATTGCACCCGATCGCGGATGGTCGGCCACCACAGCAACCACTGCCTGAACGTCTCATTGTGGGAAACGGGTCTCGCGTACATCGCATCGCACCCGGAGATACGGGATGTTCTCCTCTCCGGCGGCGATCCGCTGACCCTGGCCGACGAACAGCTGGAATGGCTTCTCGCGCACCTGCGCCGGATTCCCCACGTCGAGCTGATCAGGATCGGCACAAAAGCGCCTGTCGTCCTCCCCCAGCGAATCACGCCCGCTCTGCTCAAGATGCTTAAGCGCTATCACCCCCTCTGGATCAGCATCCATGCAGTCCATCCGGACGAGCTGACACCGGAGACGGCCAAAGCATGCACGAGTCTGGCGGATGCAGGGATTCCGCTCGGGAGTCAGACGGTGCTCCTTTCCGGGATCAACGACGACACGGAGACGATGAAGCGTCTCCTCCATGGTCTTCTGAAGATGCGGGTCAAGCCCTACTACCTCTACCAATGCGATCCGATTCCCGGCTCGTCCCATTTCCGGACCCCGGTCGCCAAGGGGTTGGAAATTATCCGGGGGCTCAGAGGATTCACCACCGGCTATGCGGTACCGACCTACGTCATCGACGCCCCCGGCGGCGGCGGCAAGATCCCTCTTCTGCCCGAATACGTCGTCGGGCAGGAAAACGGCGACCTGATTCTAAGGAATTACGAGGGACAGGTCTTCCGCTATCCGGACAGCCCATCGGAAGAGAACGTCATCCACTAACCAGCCTGGACTGAGCATTGAAAATAGGGATGACCTATGACCTTCGGGACGATTACCTGGCCGAAGGTTATGGAGAGGAAGAGACAGCGGAATTCGACCACCCGGCGACGATCTCGGCAATCGAGGGCGCACTGCGCACCCTCGGGTACGAGACGGAGAGGATCGGCCACATCCGGGCACTGGCGAAGAGGCTGGTTGCCGGCGAGAAGTGGGACCTCGTGTTCAACATCGCCGAAGGACTCCGGGGCTTCGGCCGCGAGGCGCAGGTCCCCGCGTTACTTGAAGCCTACGATATTCCTTATGCATTTTCCGACCCGCTCGTTTTGTCGCTCACCCTCCACAAGGGGATGACGAAGCGGGTGATCCGGGACCTCGGGATCCCCACACCGGAGTTTACTGTCGTCGAATCTCCGGAAGAGATCGAGCGGGTGGATCTGCCGTTTCCGCTTTTTGCCAAGCCGATCGCCGAAGGGACGGGAAAGGGAGTGACGGCAGCTTCGAAGATCACCAACAGACTGGAGCTTGAACGCGTCTGCCTCTTGCTTCTTGAAACGTTCCGACAGCCTGTCCTGATCGAAGCGTTTCTCCCCGGGCGAGAGTTCACCGTCGGCATCATCGGAACCGGCAGAGAGGCGTTTGTCCCGGGCGTGTTGGAGGTCCATTTCACCGAGAAGGCTGAAAAAGAGGTTTACTCCTACATGAATAAAGAAGACTGGCACGGACGGATCGAGTACCGCCTCGCGTCGGACGCAATGGCGCAGCTGGCGGGAAAGACGGCGCTCGTCTCCTGGCGGGGACTTGGCTGCCGCGATGGAGGAAGGGTCGATCTGCGCGCCGACGCGAAGGGGACTCCCCACTTCGTGGAGGTGAATCCCTTAGCCGGACTCCGCCCAGACCACTCGGATCTTCCCATCCTCTGTGAGCTCGCCGGGATGCCCTACCGGGAGATGATCGCCGGGATGATGCGCTCCGCGATGAGGCGCATCCGGACTCCATCATGAAAATCGCAATCCTGCATGGAGAAGTGGCAAAAGACGCTTGCCCCGACGAGAAGGATGTCCTCGTGCAGGTGGATTTCGTCTCGGAGGGACTTGCCAGACTGGGTCATGAGCCGGTCGCTGTGCCTGTTTCCCTGAATCTGGCAGAGGCCGCCCGGACACTTGCCGCCCTCTGCCCTGCGATCGTTTTCAATCTTGTCGAGTCTCTCGTCGGCAAGGGGAGGCTGATCCACATCGTCCCCGCCCTTCTCGAAGCACTGAAGATACCATACACCGGTGCGGGAGCGGAGACGATGATGCTCACTTCGAACAAGCTCCTCGCCAAGAGATGGCTCATCTCCGCCGGTCTCCCCACGCCGCCGTGGTTTACAACCACAGAGGGGCACAAGGATCTCCAGATTTCGGGACCCTGGCTCATCAAATCGGTCTGGGAGCATGCGTCGATCGGCCTCGACGAGGACTCGGTCGTCCAGGAGGCAGACAGAGACCTTCTGCTCGCAGAGATGGACGCCCGTCGCGACGCACTGGGCGGTTCCTGCCTTGCCGAGGCTTTCATCGACGGGCGGGAGTTCAACCTGTCTCTCCTGGCCAATATAAACGAGAGCGTACCGGAGGTTCTTCCCCCGGCGGAGATCCGTTTCGACGCTTACCCGCCGGGAAAAGTCCGCGTAGTGGGCTACCGCTCCAAGTGGGAGGAGGGATCTTTCGAATTCAGCCACACGCCGCTGTCATCCACCTTTTCGGAAACGGACGCCCCCCTGCTCTTGCGTCTGAAGGAGCGTGCGCTTCGATGCTGGAAACTCTTCGATCTCCAGGGTTACGCCCGCGTCGACTTCCGCGTCGATAAAGAGGGTCGCCCCTGGATCCTCGAGGTGAACGCAAATCCCTGTCTCTCCCCGGACGCGGGCTTTCTCGCGGCAACCCTCCATGCGGATCTCACATTTGAGGAGGTCCTTGAACGGATCATCGACGATAATAAACACTGACGGCTTCGTAAAAAGTCCGGATGCTGCGTTGCGCTTCATCCCTCGTCGTTGCGGCGTACGGCAGAGTACGCCTCACTCATCGGTTTTCGCGCGCCTTGCCTGCGGCCTTTTTACGAAGCCGTCCCAAATTCAAGGCTTTTGCGACTTTTTTTACGAGGTCGTCAACACTAAAAGGGATGAAAGAGATGGGTAATGCGATTGTCTATCGCCAAGGGGTGCGACAGGGGGACCGAGAGGCGGTCGGGCGACTTGTCTGCGCCACAGGGTTCTTTTCGAAAGAGGAATGCACGATCGCCGTGGAGCTCGTTGACGATCGACTGGCAAGGGGAAAGGCGAGTGGTTACTTCTTTCTCTTTGCCGAAGAGGGGGGCCGACTTTTAGGCTACACCTGTTTCGGTCCGATTCCCGGTTCGTCTCACGGCTTCGATCTGTACTGGATCGCCGTGGACCCGCATGCGCAGGGACGAGGCCTGGGAAGGAATCTCATGACCGAGTCGGAACGGCTTATGGCCGGGCGCGGAGCACGGCGAGTCTATGCGGACACCTCTTCCCGTCACCAGTACAAACCGACGCATGCCTTCTATCTCGCCTGCGGATACGTTCAGGAGGCCTTCCTCGCCGACTTCTATGCGCCGGGCGACGGCAAGATCATCTTCGTCAAGCGCCTTCCCTCCTCGTGAGCGTTTAATAAAAGGGAACAGCTACCCTGTTTCCCTATCATTCCCTTGACGGCGGCATGTCTTCGTAGGGTAGCTGTCCCCCTTCGACCTTTTTCCGCTTGTCTCACCCCATGAAAAATGGTAATAGGCCAAATAACCAAAAAACAAGAAATGATATAAGCCCAAATGGGAATTATTGATTACAAAATTAAAATGAAAGCCGAAGGTCTGGATTTCTTTTATGGGTCGCTTCAGGCCCTGAAAAGCATTAACCTCGACGTTAAAGAACACCAGATAACTGCCTTAATCGGGCCCTCCGGTTGCGGAAAGTCTACCTTCCTGCGAACGCTCAATCGCATGAACGAACTTATCCCTAACACCCGAACCGAGGGAAGGGTCATGCTCGATGGCCAGGATATTTACCAGCCAAGCACCGATGTAGTCTCACTCAGAAAAAAAGTGGGGATGGTCTTTCAGAGACCGAACCCTTTTCCGAAGAGTATCTATGAAAATGTTGCTTTTGGTTTAAGGGTGTTGGGGGTGCATTCAAAAATGGAGATCCAAAATAAAGTGGAAGAAAGCCTGAAGGATGCAGCCCTTTGGACGGAGGTCTCAGACCGACTTCATCAGAATGCCTTAAGCCTTACCTTGGGGCAACAACAGCGTCTCTGCATCGCCCGTGTGTTGGCTGTTGAGCCGGAGGTCATCCTTATGGACGAACCCTGTTCCGCCCTTGACCCCATTGCCACGCTCAAGATCGAAGAGTTGATGCAGGAATTAAAAAGAACCTATTCGATTGTCATTGTCACCCATAATATGCAACAGGCCGCCCGCACCTCTGACCGGACAGGATTCTTTCTCCTGGGTGAATTGCTGGAATACGGGGTAACTGGAGAAGTTTTTACAAATCCGAAGGACAAGCGCACTGAAAATTACGTAACAGGAAGATATGGATAAGTTAAAATGAACAGCAAATCCCAAATGACAAATGATAAAAAGATAACACCAGAAAAAATTCTAAAATCCAAACAGAAACATGTTGGGCATTGGATGCGGGTATTTGGGAATTATTGGGGATTTAGGATTTGGAATTTGGGAATCTTTTTTTTCCTGACATTGCTTGTGTTCAATATGGGCTGCCAGAGAGATAAGGCAGGCATTACCGTGGCCGGGTCCACCTCGGTCGAGCCCTTTGGCGAATTGCTGGCTGAGGAATACATGAGGCGCTATCCCAAGATTCATATCTATACTCAGGGCGGAGGCTCTACCGCCGGAATCGAAGCAGTTAGGAGCGGTGTGGCCCACATTGGCATGTCCTCACGTCATTTAAGCGCAAAAGAAAAAGATCTCTATTCGGTGATGATTGCCAAAGACGCCATTGCCATTATCGTCCATACAAAGAATCCGGTTAAAGACCTCTCCTTGGCCAAAGTGAGGGAGGTCTTCGCCGGTAAAATAAAAAACTGGAAGGAACTGGGGGGGAAACCCGGCGCTATCATTTTGGTCACAAGGGAGGAGGGATCAGGGACAAGGGAAGCCTTTCAAAAAATGGTGATGGGAAAGGACGCTATCGCCCTTGAGGCCCTGGTTCAGGACTCCAATGGCGCTATTCGCCAGGTCGTGGCCGGCGATCCAAATGCAATCGGCTACATCTCTCTCGGCTTGGTCAACGAAAAGGTGCGAGCTTTGAATATATCAGGCGTGGAGGCAACTTCAGATAACGTAATCGCTGAAAAATATGACTTGGTTCGGCCATTTCTATTCCTTTTTAGCGGCCCACCCACTGGAGAGGCAAAATCCTTCTTGGAGTTTGTGATGAGTCCTGAGTCACAGAAACTTCTCTCCAAAGAAGGTTTGGTGCCCGTTTTATCAAAATCTTCTGGAGGGTGATTTTGGAAATCAAAGAGAGGTTCATCGAAAAGATTCTTCTTCTGATCGCTTTCTCTTCCATTACGATCCTGGCCTTGATCACCTTCTTTATCTTCGGAGAAGGGCTTCCGTTAATCTGGAAGATCGGACCTAAAGCCTTCCTTCTTGGAGAACGCTGGGTGCCGAGCCAGGGTGAATTCGGTATCCTTCCCATGATTGTCGGCTCCTTCTGGGTCACCTTTGGAGCTCTCCTCTTAGGCATCCCTTTGGGATTAGCCTGCGCTATCTTCCTCTGCGAATGGACACCCCCCTGGGCAGGAGTGATTTTGAGATCGGCCATTCAGGTTTTGGCAGGCATTCCATCCGTCGTTTATGGGTTTTGGGGCCTGGTTGTCCTCGTTCCCTTGATTCGAAATTTCTTGGGAGGCCCCGGCCTGAGCATCCTCTCCGGCGCCCTGATCCTGAGCATTATGATCCTGCCAACCATTATCAGCATCTCCGAAGATTCCTTGAAGGCCCTTCCTCCCAATTATAAAGCAGGCGCCTTCGCCCTGGGAGCCACTCACTGGCAGACCATCTGGAGGGTCTTAATCCCAGCAGCCAGATCCGGGATTGTTGCCAGCATCATTCTGGGGATGGGGCGCGCCCTTGGAGAAACCATGGCCATGATCATGATCCTCGGAAATGCGGTGAAAATGCCATCCTCCATCCTTGATTCAGCCCGGACATTGACGACAAACATCGGGATTGAGATGGGCTATGCCTCCGGCGATCACCGTCAGGCCCTATTTGCCGCAGGCGTCATTCTCTTCTTAATCATCATGCTTTTGAATTCCTTGGCCATTGTTCTTTCGCGAAGGAGGGCCGGTTGAAAATCGAGCGGGGGCGCCATCTCACGCAAAATGTTGCCAGGATTTTGATCTGGATGGCCGCCCTTTCCACAATGGCCGTGATGGCCCTCATCGTATTCCAGGTTCTTTGGAAAGGCCTCCCCGTCCTCAGCCTAAGCTTTTTTCTCGATTCGCCGCGGAGCATGGGCCGTGAAGGGGGCATCCTCTCAACCATCATCGGAACATTTGCTTTAACCATTGTAGCCATACTTTTTGCTACGCCTTTGGGTGTGGGCACAGCTATCTTTCTGTGGGAATATACCCGGGAGGGCCGAATCAGTCGCATCATACGTTTTGGCATAGGCTGTCTGGCAGGAGTGCCTTCTATCATATTTGGACTTTTTGGATTCGTCTTTTTTGTCATCTATCTTAATATGGGATGGTCTATCTTATCGGGCGGCTTGACTATGGCAGCATTGATCCTGCCCACCATCATCTCCGCCACGGAAGAGGCCCTCAAGGCGATTCCCTATTCCTTCCGTGAAGTCAGTTACTCATTAGGAGGGACGAAGTGGCAGACGGTTACCCGCGCTGTCATACCGAGCGCTTTGCCCGGAATTTTCACCGGCATCATCCTGGGGATCTGTAGAAGCATTGAGGAGACCGCTGTAGTTATTCTCACGGCCGGCTCCTCTTTGCTCATTCCCACTTCGCTCTTCTCACCCGTCCGAACCATGTCGGTTCACTTCTACATTCTTGCCCGTGAAGGGATTTCCATGGAGATGGCCTATGGAACCGGGGCTGCCCTGATTCTCCTCGTTCTTGTTGTAAACATCGTTGCTAATTTCCTACTCCATCGATATGCCAGAAAAAAGACTTGAGGTTATTTCCATGTCAACGGGAAACAAGATTGCCGTCAAAAATTTTAATTTTTATTACGGTTCCCTCCAAGCTTTACAAATGATCAACCTCAATATAAGGGCCAATGAAATATTTGCCCTCCTCGGTCCAGCCCGAAGCGGGAAGACGACATTCCTGAAAAGCCTCAATCGTCTAACCGATCTGGTCCATGGGACACGCCATACCGGAACCATCCTTTTGGACGGGGAAGATATCTATGATCCAAAAATCAGTCTCACCCGGTTGAGGAGAAGGGTGGGCATCGTCTTTGACCTCCCGATCCCTCTTCCGATGTCCATCTATGAAAATGTGGCCTATGGCCCGAAACTGAGCAACAAGACCCAAAAGAAATATTTGGATGAAATCATTGAGAAGGTATTGCGGTCGGCTTTCCTATGGGATGAGGTTAAAGATCGTCTGCACACCTCCGCCCTGCGCCTCTCCGGCGGACAACAGCAGCGCCTCTGTATTTCTCGCATTCTGGCTTTGGACCCAGAGGTTCTGCTTCTCGATGAGCCCTGTTCCGGACTGGACCCCATCTCCACCGCCAGCATCGAGGAGACGCTCGGTCGTTTAAAAAAAGAGTATACGATCATTCTTGTCCCTCACAACATACAACAGGCCTCCCGCGTAGCGGACCGAGTCGGGTTTCTCCTGGAGGGGAAACTGGTGGAGGAGGGACCGGCCTTCGAAATCTTTACCCGGCCGAAGAATAAAAAAACCGAAGATTATATCAGCGGGAAATTCGGATAAGAGAAAAGGAGACATCATGGAGACTCGTTTTCAGCAAGAATTGAATACATTGAAAGAAAACCTCCTGAGGATGGCCGGACTGACGGAGAAGGCTATCACCAACGCTGTGGATGCGCTGGTCAAAAGAGATACGCCTCTGGCCGAAAAAACCATTTCCGAAGACGCGGCAATTAACCAGATGGAGATCCTCATCGATGATTATTGCTTAAAACTTCTGGCCCTCCACCAGCCTCTGGCCGCTGATTTAAGATTCATTACGTCGGCCATACGGATTAATACGGAGCTGGAGCGAATCGGGGATCAGGCGGTGAACATTGCCGAGAGGGTGATTTCCTTGAATCAGGAACCCCAGCTCAAGCCCTACATTGATATCCCGCGGATGGCCGAGATTACCAGGGCCATGCTCAAAGACGTCCTGGATGCCTTCGTCAACGGGGATACGGACCTGGCCCGTTCGGTCTGCGAGAGAGACGACCAGGTCGATGCCCTGAATGATCAGGTCTTTCGCGAGCTGCTGACGTACATGATTGCGGATTCCAAGACCATTACCCGGGCGGTTCACCTGATCATCGTCAGCCGCTGCCTGGAGAGGATTGCTGACCACGCCACGAACATCGCCGAAGGGGTAATCTTCATGGTCAAAGCCCTGGTGATAAAACACCGCGCGGATGCCAAAAGCGAGGAAAATATCTGATCGCAGCCACAATCTACTCGGCCTTGATGCTTTTTGAATAACGTAAAAAGGGCAGGAACTTCACATTCGCGAAGCCCTGAGCGATCGCTTCTATCGCCCGGCGCATTATCCCTTGGCGGGCTCTCGCTTCTTGCTGAACACCTCGCGATCGCCGCCGGTCATGCCGGCGATATACTTCACCAGTTTCTTGCGGGACTCGATATCGTACTGGGTCGTGATGGCAATCTGCTCCATAATCGGCGAACCGCCGCCATGGTAGTTGCCGATATTCATGATGCCGCCCGTCGCCGAACAGAGTACGTCGCCCAGGAATCTCCAGAAATTGGCCTGATCCTCCGCCGACATGTTGGGATTCCGCTTGGTGTATTTGAGGAGCAGCTCCCCGGTCTCCGGATTTGTAAAATCCCTCTCGTGGGGAAAAGTGGCGACAACGCCGCCGGCGAGATCGCAGAGGATTTCCGCTTCCCGCCAGACCGCCTCGCCCGAGAGGCACCGTCCGACATTGCAGTAAATCGAATTGGGAATATAGGAGCCGGGACCGTAAGGGACAAAACCCAAACCCGGTATGTACACCTCCGGTTTGCCGAGATCGGATGCCGTATAGCCCGCGGCATAACCCAGCTCTATGGTCATAATGAGCTCCGCCAGCTTCTCCCGGACATGGGACTGCTTATGGATGTTGTTCACCTCGGCGGCAAGGGCGGCCATTCCCAGGATGACATCGCCGATCGCCGGCTTGCAGCCCGAATAGGAATGGCGGTGGAACAGGGCGAAGAGGAGCGCACACGCGCCTCCATGCTGGTGTTCGCCGGCCAAAAATACCCTTTCCCAGGGGACAAAGCAGTTGTCGAAAATCAGATAAGAATCCGTAGCGCCCTGAACGAATCCCCGCTTATAATGTTCCCGCGGTCGCAGGTTGTGGATGGTCACGACCTGCTTCAATCCTTCCCAGTCTCCCGGAACGGCAAAGGCCACCGCATAGTCCTTGTCCTCGGGACGCAAGGCCCGGGTGGGGACCACCAGGACCTCGTCGGCCACGGAGGCCTCGGAAATGTGAACCTTGCAGCCATCGACCACGATCCCGTCCTTCAGTCGTTCCTTGATCCGCACATACGCGCCGGGATTCGGCTGGTCTGCCGGGCGGAGCATACGATCACCCTTCACATCCGTCTGGGCGCAGCAGCCGATGAGGTCTTCCGTCTGGAAACGGATGAGCCACTTCTTGAAGTTCTCATGGTAGCGGGTGGCGCCGCTGTTCACCTTGTCGGCCTCGTAGGAGACGTTGTAGATCGCGTTCGTCCCGTCGATCCCCATGCAGCGCTGGATGCACCCGCCGACCTTCTGGCAGAGCATACGCGTCATGTCCTGTTTCCTATGCAGGTCTTCCTTGTTTTGATGGATGTGGTTAAAACGGTTGATCCGCTCGCCCGTCAAATGGGAAATCGCCGTGCACAGATCCTGATTCTCGGGCCTTGCCGCCTCATCATACGTTGTGCCGATGGTGTTGAGGCAATCCATCTGCAGTTCGTCTGTCCTGTCGATCAACTGGCCATTGTGGTAAATATTCCTTTTCATCTGGGAAAGACCTTTGATGTAATCCTGCTTGGTTCTCATGAAGACGCTCCTTTCAGTGTAATGTATTGACAAGTATGCATTTTGGCTACATCATCGCAGTTGCACTGTCAAGTATTATTGCTATTTCTCTTGTTCTCTGAAGGTTTTACGTGTAATAAACATCTGCGAGCTCACGGAGGAGGAGAAAAATGGATTGCTTCAATCTGAGTGGGAAAATTGCCCTGATTACAGGCGCCAGCCGGGGAATCGGGGAGGCGATCGCCAAACTTCTGGCCGCCCGCGGAGCCCATATCATCCTGACCAGCCGGAAGCTGGAAGGACTCCGGCGTGTCGAGGAGGAGATCATTCAGTCGGGGGGCACAGCGGAGTCCCTGGTATGCCATACGGGCGAAATGGAGCAGATCAGAGGGCTCTTCGCCGAGATTGAAAGCCGCCGCGAACGTCTCGACATCCTCGTGAACAACGCCGGCACAAATCCCTTCTTCGGCGATGTTCTGAGCGCGGATGAAAAGGCCTGGGACAAGACCTGCGACGTCAATCTGAAGGGCTATTTCTTCATGAGCCAGCATGCCGCAAGGCTCATGCGGAAAACGGGGGGAGGCGCCATCGTAAACGTTGCTTCGGTCAACGGCGTCCGGCCGGCGCCATTTCAAGGGATCTATTCGATCACCAAGGCGGGGATCATTGCGATGACTCAGTCCTTTGCCAAGGAGCTCGCCCCTTACCGTATCCGCGTGAATGCACTTCTGCCGGGATTGACGGACACGAAGTTCTCCGCCGCACTGACGCAAAATCCGGACATATTGAAGATGGTTCTTCCCACCATACCCATGGGACGGATCGCCAAACCCGAAGAGATGGCCGGCGCGGTCCTCTATCTCGTCTCCGACGCCGCGTCTTACACAACGGGGACCTGCCTCACCGTGGACGGCGGCATGTTGGCATAACGAACGATCAAAGAAGGGATTCCCGCCACCCGCAATTCATGTCGTCTTCCGTCTGATTTTCCTGCATCCGCTTTTCGATCTCCCGGCGGACGGTCTCGAATGCGATCTCGTCCATAGTGTCCGGAACGGGAAGCAGCTCGTCCCAGTGGACAAAGATCGTGCTGAAAGGCTTCGGGATCAGGCAGCGGTCCCAGCTTTTCAGAATCCAGGCCCGGTTCACGGAAATAGTAAGCGGCACGATAGGGACGCCGGAAAGCTGTGCCATGCGGATCAGTCCGGACTTGATGACGCCCCGGGGACCCTGCGGTCCATCTACGGCATGGACGGCAGCCCGCTGGGTCGAGAGTTCTCCGACCATCGCCGCCAGCGCTTCACGGCCGCCGCGGGAACTGGACCCGCGCACGGGACGGAAGTTCAGGAGGCGGCAGACTTCTGCGATGATATCCCCATCCCGGCTCTGGCTGATCATCACCAAGGGTGCGAATTCTCTGAAACGTCGGGCGTACGTGAGGACAAGGAGGAACCGCTGATGCCAGAGAGCGGCGATTGCCTTCCCGCCGTGATGAAGATGATGGATGATTTTATTCTCATCGACGGAGCGGACCCGGATAAGACAGAAATAGAGGCGGATGATTGCATAGATTGCAGGGATCAGGCCATATTTGATGGCGAACCTGGACAGACCCTTGATCATACCGGTACCGGATTTGGGGAGTCTGACACTCCACAAACGCATTTTTTTATTTCGCCTTGACCTCTTCGACGGGTTGGGGTTTCACGCTATCCGGCATCGGTTCTATGCCGTATTTCCACTTCAGGAACTGCTCGCCGGTCGCAGGATAGAGGGCGTAAGTCAAAAGGTCCTCCTCCGTCTTGGCAAGGTCGCCGATCTTCTTTTTGTCTTCTGCAAGTTCCGGCTCCAGGTAGTCGGCAGGTCTCCCCGTGATCGGGGTCTGGCCGCGCTTAGACCGTTTCAGGACAATCTTCTGTACCTCCGGATCGACCGGAGTCGGGGTCTGCCCGTAGAGACCAATCATCAGATCGCTGAACTGGTTGCTTATCATCTTGTACCGACCGGCTACCACATTCATGACCGCTTGCACCCCGACGATCTGCGAGGTTGGGGTGACCAGAGGCGGCGTTCCCGCTTCCTTTCGCGTCCGCGGGATCTCCGCATGGACCTCGTCAAGACGGTCCAGGGCGTTCATTTCCTTGAGCTGGCTGATCAGGTTGGAGATCATACCGCCGGGGATCTGGTGGGCCAAGACGCCCGCGTCAATCAGGGAGAGCTTGTTTGTGGCGAGGTGCTTCTGGTATTTGGGGGCGATCTTTTCGAGATGTTCTCCCAGCTTGATCAGTTTGCGGACATCCATGCCCGTGTCGCGTTTCGTTCCCTGCAGGGTGACGACAAGCGGCTCAACGGCGGGCATCGCGGTCCGGAGGGCATACGGGGCGAGACAGGTATCGACGATATCGACCCCCGCCTCGATCGCCTTGATGTAGGACATCGAGGCCATGCCGCTGGTATAATGGGTGTGGAAATGCAGGGGTAGTTTGGTGACCTTCTTCAGCTCGGTGATGAGATCGTAAATATCGTATGGGGAGACGATCCCGGCCATATCCTTGATGCATATGCTGTCGGCGCCCATCTCTTCGAGGGCTTTGCATTTTTTCATGAAATAGTCGAGATTGAACACATCGCCGCCGAGACGGGGCAGGGTCAGAGAATAACAGATCGCACCTTGAAAGTGTTTCCCGTTGGCCTTGATCCTCTCCACGCAGGTCTGGAAATTTCTGAGATCGTTCAGGGCGTCGAAGACCCGAAAGACATCGATGCCGACTTCGCACGATTTGTCCACGAAGGCCCGGACGACATCGTCTGCATAGTTGCGGTAGCCGACCAGATTCTGGCCGCGGAGCAGCATGGTGAAGGGCGTTTTCTTGATATATTTCTTCAGAATCTTTGGTCTTTCCCAGGGGTCCTCACCAAGGAAACGGTGCATCGCGTCAAATGTTGCCCCTCCCCAAACCTCCATCGCCCAAAAGCCCATCTCATCCATCGCTTCGGCGATAGGGAGCATATCCTCGGTGCGCATGCGGGTCGCGTAGATGGACTGGTGTCCATCGCGTAACGTATTGTCCTGTATCTTAACGGGATTGACAGGCCCATCCTTCATAATGTCTACCATCTCGATTTCTCCTTCCTGAATCCTGAACGCATCGCGAGGATGCTGAATTTCGGTTTATTGACAAATATCTGACGATTAAAGAGCTGTACTATAACGCACTGAAAAGGAGTGTGTCAAGCTCAATCGGCAGTAGTACCGCAATAATAGTGCCAATGTCGGCACTGCTTTCCGGGAGAAAATGGTATTGAAAATATAAACTCCAAAAATTAAAGAGAGTTATCATGTTACAGGACGGGAGAGATCATCATATTTTCAAAGGGAAAAGGTAATGCAGGAGTCCAGAAGGGAGATAACGCATCAAATAAGTGCGTCTCTCGCACGAGACAGGCAAGGCGATTGAAGGACAACCCGCAGGACAGTGAAAAGTGAAAATATGTGCAAATAGCACACGCCGTGCACAAGAAGCACAGGGCATCTCTGCCAAATCACTCGCTCTAACAAGAGAGACACAATAAAGACGACTGTATGATAAAAGCACAGGCGACCCCTGCCGTGTCGAACTTGATCCCTCGTGACCGGGAGCGCAACCCGCAATCCCCGACCTGTGGGCGGGGAAAAGGGGCGCAGTTAACAAAACAGGCATCTTCATTGCCGGGAAGCCCCGCCCTGCGGGCGAGGAGCTTCACTTCGGCGGGTGACGTAAACCGGATTGGAAAAGATCCAGGGATGGTAACAGCCGAAAACCTTTAGAGATACCTCGATCCTGTAGACGCCTGGTTCACAGATTTTGACGGAAAGGTCTCTCCCCGTGGCCTGATGAAAAAAAACTCCGTTTCTGATGATCGAGATCCGCCCCTGATAGGGGACGGAGATCTTGAGTTCTGCGGAGCGATGGAGGTCAAATTCATCGCCCATTGTTGCGCATCTCCCCTCTTCTGCAAGGAGCAGGGTAAATCCGGACGATGAGCGGTAATAGTCGAGGGCGACATAAACTCGGCCGTTTCTTAGAGCGTCGAAAAGCGTAGCGATATCGTCCCGGCTGTTTCCGGAAAGAGGGCCGGTGGTGAGAATGTGCGTCCGGATCAGGCGGAAAACCCTCGCATAGGGAAATATCGAGAGATTCAACCCCAGAAACCGTTTCAAAGTATCGTGGTTGTCCAGTTCGCCGATACCGACCACCCGGCGTTCCCGTGTGAGAAGATCCCAGCGGGCGAGGGTTCTCGGGAAGGGGCCACGGAGAAGAAAGGCGGGAAAGGCGTAACTCAGAATAGCGCGCAGATACCCGGAGAGGCTGTTCTGCCAGTCGGTCATGAAATCCCAGATGCCCAGACCCGTGTAACCGGTTACCGACCAATCACTCCAGGGGTAATGTTTCACGTGAAACAATGCCGTTCCTTCATGGTCCGGGTGTGCGATAAATCCCATTCCCCCCATGGTCCGCACTCGATCGATATACGTCTGCGGAGGCAATTCTGGCGGTTCCCCCGCGGTTGCAACCGCTTCTTGAAGCTGAAAAGCCAGATAATGGTTGAAGCGTGGCGCAATCTCCTCGCCGACGATCAGCAGCGTGCCGTCGTGCCATCCCTCAAATCCGTCGTCTCTCGCCTTCAGTGTGGAATGATCGGTGAGCAGAAGAAAGTCCACTCCGCTTTTATTTGCGGCCCTGATGATTTCAGTAACCGACGTCCGTCCGTCGAACGAATAGGCCGAATGCAGGTGAATGACACCGGTATAATCTGTCAGGTTCGGGAAAGGCATCATTGCTGTTTCATTGCTGTTTCATTTTGCGCCATATTCTGTAATCAGAAAACGTAGCGGGCAGAAATCGCATTTCGGTGTCTTTCGGCAGAAACTCTTTCCCGTGTTCACAAGAAGTGCGTGAAACTGGTTAAACAGGGATGCATTATTGGGGAGATGGGTCATAAACAACGTTCTGATTTTTGATCCGTCTGCATCCTCTGCGATAATGCGATGACGCTGCAAAATTCGCTGCGTATATGCATCGCTGATAAATACGGGCTTCTGACAGGCATACAAAATAATGCTGTCGGCCGTTTCCGGTCCGACACCTCGTACGTTGAGGAGTTTTTCCCGGAGGACCGACATATCCTCGTTACACATCGTATCGATGTTTCCGGAATATTCATCAAAAATAAATCGGACCAGAGACTTGAGCCGCTTCGCCTTGACGTGATAATAGCCGGACGGCCGGATGATCCCGGCCAGGCTCTCTTCATCAATCTGGAACAGTGCGGCGGGGGAGAGAAGTTTTCTTTCTTTTAACGCCGAAATCGCCTTTTCGACATTTGCCCATGCCGTATTCTGGGTCAGGATGGCGCCGACCATGACCTCAAATGGGGAGTCCGCAGGCCACCAGTGAAGATCCCCGAAATATCCGTTTAGAAGTTCGTAAATTTTCAGCAGATCTTCACGGCATCCCATCTGCCAACCTAATTATTTTGAGAGCTTTGGAAATCATGCTCCCTCCGCACGCTGGACATTTTTCGACCCTGCACCTCCTCGCTTCGCTGCAAAGACGAAACTCGCGCTGAAGCGCTCAGACAGTCGTCTTTGCGGGCGCTACGCTGCGGGGGCAGAGGGCCCCGAAAAATCTCCAAAGCGCGCTTCCGGGACATGATTTCCAAGTTGGGAAAAGGCCTCCTTTTATAAATCTTAAAAATCCTTCTATTTTGTCAGCGGGACAAAGAACCTCGCCTTCCCTCTTTGAATCAAGAGGAGAATCCCTCCTTTTTCTCCTGCCTTCCCGATCTCACGGACATAATCTTTGATGCTTTCTACCTTGACCTTGTTCACCTGGAGAATGATGTCCTGCTGCTGTATGCCAACTTCTTCGGCGGTGCTTCCTTCCTGTACGTCCACGACTATGACGCCCTTCTTCATGGAGAGACCCAGATGTTTTGCAATCTCCGGTGTTATTTCCTGGACTGTCATACCGAAAGCCTCACTACCATTGCGAGTTGCGGCAATTTCTCCCTGATCCTTCCTCTCCGCAACGGTAATGCTGACGCTTTTCTCCTGGCCGTCCCGGAGAACCTTGATCGTGACCGTCTCCCCGACACGGAATGCGGCAATGATAATGAGTAGCTCATGCGTGTCCTTGATCTTTTTACCGTTGATTTCGGTGATCACATCGCCAGATTTCAGGCCGGCCTTTTCGGCAGGATCTCCCTTGAACAAATCATTAATCAGCGCCCCGCTTCGATCCTTAAGCTTCATGCTCTTGGCGATATCTTCTGTGATGTCCTGAACGGAAACTCCCAGCCAGCCCCGCGTAACCTTCCCTTTTGCTTTCAGATCGGGGAGGATCGTCTTAGCCATGCTGATCGGGATGGCAAAGCCGATTCCCTGACCATGAGCGACGATAGCCGTGTTGATACCGATGACCTTTCCTTCCATATTGAAGAGAGGGCCGCCGCTGTTGCCCGGGTTGATGGAGGCGTCGGTCTGAATGAAGTTATCATAAGGACCCGCTCCAATCACGCGGCCCTTAGCACTAACGATACCGGCAGTTACTGTCTGTTCCAGGCCAAAGGGGTTCCCTATAGCCATAACCCAGTCGCCGACACGCAGCTTTTCTGAATCGCCCATTTCCGCGACCGGAAGGCTGCCCGCAGGTTTTATCTTGATCAGAGCGATGTCGGTTTTTGCGTCCCTGCCGATGACCTTCGCCTCATATTCTTTACTGTCGGAGAGCTTGACTAAAATCTTGTCCGCCTGTTCTACCACGTGGTTATTGGTAAAGATATATCCGTCATGGCTGATGATGAATCCCGAGCCAAGGCTTCTCTGCTTAAATTCCCGCTGCGGCATATCGCCAAAAAAACGCTCGAAAAAATCATCGCCACCGAAAGGACGATCAAAAGGCGACCCCTGACCGAAAGGGGTCCGTGATCTGCCGCTGCGTACCGTCTTTGTGGTACTGATATTGACGACGCTGGGTTTCAGCTTCTCGGCCAGATCCGCAAAGGAAAGAGGCGCACGTGATATTTCTCCCGTCGATCCCGCTGCGGCCGTCTGCACATCCGGACCTGGTCCCGACGGCATAAAGGAGGACCGCAGGACCTCCACAACCGACACAATAAAAAAACCGATCATAAATGCCAATAGAAACATTATGAAAGTTTTTCTTCCCTTTTTTTCTGTTTTCATATTTTCCTCCACCATTGATCTCCTTATTCTGAAAATAAATCATTGTGATGTTCGCGCGAAATGCATTTTACTCGCTTCATTATTTGTCAATGGCTGTAATATAAACTACAAATGCATTTTGTCAATGGCGATCTATATTTGTGATCTATATTTGTGACCGGCTTTGTTCGTACCGGGACATTTCGCCGCCCGAGTCCGGCAGGAAATATTTGTTCTTGCATTTGGGGAGGGGGGGATATTAATATGTTTGTTAAATTAAATGGCTGGCTCTGGGTGGCACGGATAACCTGAAAAAACCTGGGTCCAGGTCTTTTTTTTACCTGCCGAAAGGGGGCGCGTATGTTCGATGCGGAGCTATTGAAAAGCCTGGAATCCATTGTGGGAAGAGACCGGATAAAAACTTCCCAAGAAGACCTTTTGACTTACTCGTATGACGCCTATGTGAAAGAATACCTTCCCGAGGCAGTCCTTTTCCCGAAGTCCACCAAGGAAGTGGCCGGGATTCTAAAGCTCGCGAATGAGCGAGGCATCCCGGTCACGCCGCGCGGCAGCGGGACAAACCTCTCGGGGGGCTCGGTTCCCAAGAAGGGCGGGATCATCCTCTGCTTCACGATGATGAACCGGCTTCTGGAGATCAACCGGGCCAATCGCTACGCCGTGGTCGAGCCCGGGCTGGTTGTCGCCGAGTTCCAGAAAGAAGTAGAGAAAATAGGCCTTTTTTATCCCCCCGATCCCGGCAGTTCGGCGGTGGCCACCATGGGAGGGACGGTGCTGATGAACGCGGGGGGGATGCGGGGGATCAAGTACGGCGTGACCCGTGATTACCTCCTGGGGCTGGAGATCGTCCTCCCCTCCGGCGAGGTGATGAACACGGGCGGGGTTACGGCCAAGGATGTGACGGGCTATGACCTCACGCGGCTGATCTGCGGCTCGGAAGGCACCCTGGCCGTTGTGACCAAGATCATCTTGCGGCTCCTGCCCAAGCCCAAGACCCGGCGCACCATGCAGGCCATCTATAACCGGATCGATGACGCCGGGACGACCGTGGCGAAGATCATCGAGGCCGGGATTATCCCGGCCGCGCTCGAGCTGATGGACAATCAGATCATCAAAGCGGTGGAGGACTACGCCCACCTGGGCCTGCCGCTCGATGCGGAGGCGGTTCTATTGATCGACGTGGACGGGGACCCGGAAACCGTGGAGAAACAGGCCAAGGTTGTGGGTGATTTCTGCAAGGCGCACGGGGCGCGGGATGTGAAGGTTTCGCAGTCGGAGAAGGAGAACGAGCAACTATGGATTGCCCGCCGGTCGGTTTTTGGGGCGGTGGCCCGGCTGCGTCCGACCTGCATTGTCGAGGACGCCACGGTGCCGGTCTCCATGCTGACGGCGGCCGTCAAGAAGATCCGCGAGATCTCCGAACGCAACCGGGTGCAGATCGCCGTTGTGGCCCATGCCGGGGACGGCAACCTCCATCCGCTGGTGCTCTGCGACATCCGCGACAAGGAGGAGATGGCGAGGGTGGAGAAGGCCTTCGAGGAGTTCGTCGATTACGCCCTTTCAGTGGGGGGAACCCTCTCCGGGGAACACGGGATCGGCATCTCCAAGGCCAAGTACCTGGCCAAGCAGCTGAGTCCGACAGTGATGGATATGACGCGGGCCATCAAAAAGACCTTTGATCCCAAGGGGATTCTCAACCCGGGCAGTTTTCTGGAGTACGTCGAATGATTGCCAAAGAACTGCAGGACGAAGTCTACAACTGTATCAAATGCGGGCTGTGCATGATGCCCTGTCCGGTCTACAAACAGCTCTGCTACGAGGCGGCGGCGCCCCGCGGCAAGGTTCAACTGATGAAGCATATCCTGGAAGGGAAGCTGGAGCCCTCGGAGAATTTCAACCGCATTCTTTACACCTGCCTGCTTTGCGAGACCTGCACGGTGAACTGCCCGAGCGGTTTGAAGGTGGACCGGTTGCTGAAGGCGATGCGGGCCGAGATGGTCAAGAAGTTCAAGCTGCCCTGGCAGAAGCGCCTCCTGTTCAGCCTGCTCTCCGGGGAGCGCCTGCTGCCGTTCTTCATGCAGTGGGGCGGGGCCATGGGCAATCTTCTGATGGGGCTGGCGCCCGGAGGGACGAAGGTGGGGACGATTCCCTTCGCCAGGCTGCCCCGGTTGAACAAGAAGCCCTTTCGCGAGCAGGTCCCCGAAATCGTCACGGTTGCCGCGCCCAAGGGGCGTGTGCTGTACTTCACCGGCTGCGCCACGAATTACCTCTACGAGGACATCGGGCTCTCGACGCTGGCGGTGCTGAAGCGGTTGAAGATCGAGGTGATCCTGCCCCGGGGGCAGATGTGCTGCGGTCTGCCTATTTTTCTGGCCGGCGCCCGGGAGTCGGCACTGGGGAACATCCGCAAGAACCTGGAGCTTTTCAACCGCGAGGATGTCGATGCCGTCCTCGTCGACTGCGCCACCTGCGGAAGCGCTCTGAAGAACGAGTATATTCATATCCTCGAAGAGATGGGAGAGAATGCCGAAGCGGCCAAGGCCTTGAGCAGGAAGGTCATGGACCTTTCCCAGTACCTGGCAAAGTTCGACCTGAAGGGGATTCTTAACCCTCTCCAGGGGAAGGTGACCTACCATGATCCCTGCCACCTCGTTCGCAGCCAGGGGATCAAGGAGGAGCCGCGGCGTCTGCTGCAGCAGATCCCCGGTTTGGAGTTTGTCGAGATGGCCGGGGCCGATGTCTGCTGCGGCGGGGGGGGGACTTTCCAGGTGGACCATCCGGAAGTGGCCGAGGGAATCACCGGGAACAAAGTCCGGGCGATCAAAGATACCGGGGCCAACCTGGTCGCCTCCGGCTGTCCTGGGTGCCGGATGCAGATTCAGGGCAATCTGGGAGAAGACGCCGTCGAGGTTGTTCACCCGGTCCAGCTTCTGGCCCGAGCTCTGAACTAGCGGATATAAAAACCCGAAGACGGGTTTCCGGATGTCTTCTATTTTCCGGCGCTGACCTGATCTACGATCTCCTTGAATTCCTTCTCGCTCAGGGTGCGCTTCAGATCATGGGAGAGCTTCTTGATCCGGGAGAGAATGTCCAGTTTCTTATCCTCCGCAATCTTGAGGCCCAGCCTGTCGGCCCAGACCGCAATGTTATCCACCCCGCTCTTTTTCCCCATGACGATTTCTGGCTTGGCGTGGCCCACAAACTCGGGGCGAATCGGAAACACGGTGGTCGGATTGTCTTTATAGGCGTTTCTATACCAACCGGTGACGATTCCCGATTCGACGGTAAATGCCTTTTCGCCGACAAAGGGGCGCTGCGGCGGAACCTCCAGACCGGAAAGTTCCATGACGAGCTTGGAAAGCTCGTTCATTTTGTCGAAGTTGATACCCACATCGATTCCATACATCGTCAGCAGCGCCATTGCCGTTTCTTCCATGGCGGCGTTACCGCAACGTTCTCCGATGCCACCTACTGTGGAGTGGATGACTTCCGCCCCCGAAAGAACCGCCATGATCGTATTGGCCACACCCAAACCGAAATCCGAGTGGAAGTGGATCTCGATCGGTTTGGTGGATAACCGCTCTTTCACCGTGCGGGTAAAGTAGCTCGCCGCCTGGGGGGAGAGAACGCCAAAGGTGTCGACAAGGGTGAAGGCGTCCATGTGTCCTTCCGTCGCCACCCGCTCCACCAGGTTGAGCAGGAAGCTCATCTCAGCCCGCGTTCCATCGATTGTGAAGAAAACCGTGTAGAGGCCATGCTCCTTAGCGCAGGCCGTTGCCTTGATCGACAGATCGATCGCCTTTTCCATAGGCCACTTGTAGGCTTGCTCGATCATGTGGCCGCTGACCGGGATTTCGATGATGACACCTTTCACACCGCAGTCAGCCGCCCTTTTGACATCATCCACGATGCAGCGGCTGAAGCAGAAGATCTCCGGTCCGAGATTCCGTTTTACTATCTCCCGGATTGCGGCTTCGTCCATGGGAGAAACTGCCGGCATTCCCGTCTCGATACGTTGCACACCCGCCTCGGCCAGCTTTTCGGCGATTCGGATTTTGTCGTCCTTGCTGTAAATGATTCCTGCCTGCTGCTCCCCATCGCGCAGGGTGACATCGTGAATAATGACCCTCTTCGGGGGGGTAAAGCCTTTTGTCACTTCCTCCAGATAGTTCCATGAACTCACATGCCAGTCTTTCGTTTTCCAGGGCTTATCTGTACGGCCTACATACTTATTCATCTAATTCTCCTTTCACGTCATTACCTATAATTACCTATATGAAGAGGGCAGGGCTTTGTCAAGAACATTTAGGTCGTCCGCACTAAAATCTGCGTGCATTTTTTCAAAATCTTTGCAATTATCTACTCTATGATTGCCGTTATCGAAAACATCGGCAGGTTCACCTTGGATACATCTGTGTCCCTGCGCAACACCCTGACCTTTGCTGCACAGGTAGTCATCCGTCTGCTCAACCTGAGGACCTACAATAGCGCCTCCCGGATGGTCTTCATCAACCAGTTCTATTTCACATCGGTACAGATCCTGCCTTTGTTTCTCTTTGTGGCCGTGATTTTCGGATCGCTGGTCAACGGCATGGCCTTTCAAGTGATTAAAAACCTGGGATTAAACGACTACCTGGGACGGCTTCTGATGGGATTTGTCGTGACGGAAGTTGCACCCTTTGTGACGGTTCTGCTCATCGCTCTCCGCTCCAGCTCAGCAATCAATACCGAGATCGCTGTGATGAAGGTCAGCCGTGAACTCAACACGCTCGACACCTTCAACATCGATCTGATCAACTACCTTTTCGTCCCCCGTATCCTCAACGGGATGCTCTCCATGGTTCTCCTGAGCAGCCTTTTTTCCCTGGTGGTCCTCGCCATTGGGCTATTTGTTTCCAGCGCGGTCTTCGGCACGAGCGTCGATGCCTACATCGATACCTTGCTGCAATCCGCCTCCTTGCTGGATATTGTCATCGTTCTGTTCAAGTGTGCCACATTCGGTTTTTTCATTACGCTGATCCCGATTCGCCTGGGTTTGAATGCATCGAGGGAGCTGACAAGCATCCCGGTTGTGGTGCTGGGTGGGATGGTCAAGGTCTTTCTCTCGATCGTGGTCATCGAGGTGCTGTCATTAATCATAAGATTCATTTAAAACTCTTCGAAGGCGAAGAGGCGCTGCAAGAGGAACTGCAGAGTTTCATCGCGGCTCACAAATCGCGGTTGGGACTTGTCTCCCTGGAGGCGCCCCTTATCGCCAACCTGGCCATCTGGAGCAATATTGCCCTGATCCGGCAATACCACGAGAATATGCCCTGGCATGAAGCAAGAGCTCTCACTGAGGATCTGCTCCGCCGGCTGGGCATGGCTTCGATTGTGGACAAGAGAAATCCGTCCCTGACGACACAAGAGCGTTTCTGCGCCATGCTCCTTCGGGCCTCGATGGTCCGGGATGCCATATTGGTTTTGGACAAGCCCTTCAGCATCCTCACCAACCTGCGGGACGGACGTTTTATTATGGAGAACCTGCGGAAGTTGGATGATTTGATTGCAGAGACTCATATTTTTGATTATAGTTGGGAAAAAGGACGTTACGGGGGCTGGGATGATACAGAAAGTTGAATTCAAGGTAGGACTCTTCATCATTATTGCCACCTTGCTGATCATGGCCTCCATCGGGTATGTCGCTTATAAGAAGGGGGTCTTCTCGAAGGTTTATACCTACACCCTTTCCTCAAACACCGCTGAAAATCTCACAGAGGGGATGCCGGTTGTGTTTTGGGGCTTCAACATCGGCCAGGTCAGCTCGATGGAGTTGACCGCGAAGGGGGTCCTCATCCATATCAAGATCCCGGAGCGGAATAACCGGGTGATCCGGGCCAACAGCAAATTCGTTCTCGACAAACCGCTGCTGGGAACTTCGCGGATCATTGTCACGACGGATAACCTCAACGACCCTCCCCTCTCGCCAAAGGTTTTTCCGGAGATTACGGTATCCAACGACATCAACGAACTGATCAAAAAGGTCCAGCCTATTGCCGAAAAACTGGACAGTATAGGCGCCAGTGTGGCAACTCTCACCGCGAACCTCGCAGATCCGCAGGGAGAGGTCACCCGCATCCTGAAAAACGTCGAGACGGTGACGGCCCATTTCTCAAAGAAAGAATCCCTTCTGGAGATGGCCGTCGGCACCAAGGACAGCGTTAAATCCATACAAGACATCTTAAGCAATGTTCATGATATGACGGTTCGTATGGACGGGATCCTCAAAAGGGTCGACACGCTGGCCGGGAAGAGCGATGAGGAGATCTACGGCCGGGACGGCGTTTTTCCTCTCGTGCGGAACATCCTTCGTGACTTGCTGGCAAAGCTGGCAAAAATCGACATCACGCTGGACAATCTCAACAAGATCAGCGGCGAAACGGCCGATTCGACGAAGGATCTGAAGCTCCTCCGGAATAACCTGGATGAAACGGTGACCGCGATCGGCACTCTGGTCGACCAACTGGATCGGATCATCCCCTTCCAGGACAAACCGGAGATCAAACTGCCATGAAGAAGATTGTCTGCCTTCTTTTTCTCTTTCTTCTGCTCGGGGGTTGCAGCTCAAAACCGACGCCTGGGTGGATCGTCGCGGGCAACCAGCAACTTGAGGCATTCAAGCAGCATTTTCTGACCGGCGGGCAGCCGGTCGTTACGGAGCGCCACTTCCGGAAGGCCGTCGAGGAGATCAAAAAAAGCGGAGACCTCGACCTCTTGGGAAAGGCCTGGTTGACGAGGATGGCCCTGGAGGTCGCCGTTCTGAGAGAAATGGAGGAAGAGGATTACCTGAAAGTCGAGGCTGCGCAATCGGTTCCCGCGAACAGAAATTTTTTTCTCTTCTTGAAGGGCCAAAAGGGTTCTGTGGATCGCTCGCTTTTGCCGGCGCAATACCGTCCATTTTTCGATGCTCTCCGGAGTGGAAATACGGTTAAGGCGGAACAAACGATCACTGCCATGGAAGACGACCCACTCTCCCGGTTGATCGCCGCGGGGATTGCGGTGCGCTTCAATCTGGAAACCGAGGCAATCCTCAAGGCCGCGGTGGAAACCGCCTCTCGGAACGGCTGGAAAAGGGCCCTACTGGCTTGGCTCGAACGTCTGCGGTCCTTTCACGAAGCAGCAGGAGATGGTGCAAAAGCCGACGCCGTCCGCCAGCGTATCGACCTGATGAAATAGAGCGAACACTCCGTGGAGATTTCAGCACAGAGATGTCGAGAACTCAGAAAATTGTCTCTTATTTCTTCTGAAATCCCTGCTGTGATAAACGACCCCTATTTCATCCTTCTTGCGAGCCGAGTCCAACTGGTGATGTTCCAGTGAGGATCGAAGACCGTTTTCCCCTCGTCGGTTTGAAGACCGCATTTAGATGCGAAATAACGGTGGCAGGCAAGGTTTCCCGTCAGTTCCGGATGAAAAACGGTCACCAGGACATCAGGGGATTCGGCTGCTGCGATGAAATCATCGATGCGAAGCAGGATCTCGACTCCTTCTCCCACCTTGAGAATTTTGGGAGCGCGGATGAATGTGAGCGGCACCGGTTCGGGTGAGACCTTCGGAATAAGGGCTTCACATGCGAAACTGTCGAGCTGGCTTCCGAAACCGTTCCGCTGAACCTCGATATCTATCAGTCCGAGATGCGGCGCCTCCTCCGTAAGAGTGCCGGCGAGGAGAATCGCTCCCGCACAGGTCCCCCAGAGTTTCATTCCCTCATGGAATTTCCGGATAATGACTGTTTCTATAGCAAAGATCTTTAGCAGTCTGGCGAGACATGTGCTTTCACCGCCGGGCAAGATGAGACCGGCCAAACCATCGAAATCCTGAATCTGCTTCACCCGCCGGGCGTTGATGCCGAGTCTCCGCAGGTGATCGATGTGTTCACAGACCCCCCCCTGCATGTCCAGAACACCGATGGCATTTCCCAAGAAGGATGGTGATTGTACCCCTGTAGAATTCATCAATGGAATTGATCTATTCTTTCACTTCACCCGCCCTCGTTTACCAGCCCCGTCCAGCGAGGAGTTGTTCTTTTGGAATCGCCGCAATCTCCAGGCCGGGCATCGCGTCGCCAAGCCCCATGGAAGCCTCGAGGATCTTGGACGGATCGTTGAAATAAGCCGTGGCTTTGACAATAGCCCGTGCGCGCACGGCAGGGGCCGCCGATTTGAAGATTCCGGAGCCGACAAAAACCCCGTCACAGCCGAGCTGCATCATCATTGCCGCATCGGCCGGTGTCGCAATCCCTCCCGCAGCGAAGTTGACCACCGGTAAGCGGCCGAGTTCTCGGATCTTAAAGGCCAGCTCATAGGGGATCCCGTTGACCTTGGCGAAACCGGTCACCTCCTCCGCCGGCATGCCGACAAGCTGGCGGATCTCACGATTCATGGTTCTCATGTGTCGGACGGCCTCAACGACGTTGCCTGTACCGGCCTCACCCTTGGTCCGGATCATGGCCGCCCCTTCTGCGATTCGGCGCGCCGCTTCTCCCAGATTCCGGGCGCCGCAGACGAACGGGATGGAAAACAGGGTCTTGTCGATATGACACTCCTCATCGGCGGGTGTCAGGACCTCGCTCTCGTCGATGTAATCTATCCTCAGGGCCTCAATGATTTGGGCCTCCACGAAATGGCCGATCCGGGCCTTTGCCATGACCGGAATGGAGACGGCCTTCTTGATCTCGGCGATCATTGCCGGGTCCGACATCCGCGCCACACCGCCATCTTTCCGGATATCCGCCGGCACCCTTTCGAGCGCCATAACGGCAACAGCGCCCGCCTCTTCGGCGAGCTTCGCCTGTTCCACATTCGTCACGTCCATGATGACGCCGCCTTTAAGCATCTGCGCCAGCTGGACATTCAATTCATATCTTTTTGCATCCACGATATATCGCCTCCTTGAGGGTAAAGTTTGTTGTCCTTCTGTTTGATTATGGCATTTTGTGCGAGAACGTCAAGGACTATTATCACGGGACGATTCTCACAGGGTTAGAAGGCTTCTTAAAAAGGCCGCAGGCAAGGCGCGCGCGGGGACGGATTTGAAATCCGTCCCCTTATGAGGCGTACTTTGCCGTACGCCGCAACGACGAGGGATGAAGCGCAACTCAGCATCCGGCCTTTTTAAGAAGCCTTCACCAATGCATTCGCGTCTTCACGCCACGGCCATGGAGAAACGCCTTGATCTCCTCGATGGTATGGGTCCGGTAGTGGACCATTGAGGCAACCAGGGCTGCATCAGCCTCTCCCCGTGTGAGGACATCGAGGATGTGCTCCGGTCTTCCCGCGCCGCCGGAGGCGATGACGGGAATGCCCACATGAGACGAGATCAGCCTGGTCAAATCGATTTCGTAGCCGTTCTGTGTCCCGTCGGCATCGATAGAGTTGAGGCAGATCTCGCCTGCGCCGAGTCGCTCCGCCTCCTTTGCCCAAGCGAGGGCATCAAGGCCGGTTGAGGTCCTCCCACCATGGATAACCATCTCGTAACCTGAGGGAATTTCTGAATTTTTACTCCTTTTTTTTACATCCATACCGAGGACAATACACTGGCTGCCGAAGGCGCCTGCTCCTTCGGCGATGATGGCTGGGTTCTGAACTGCCTCCGTGTTGACGCTGATCTTCTCCGCACCAGCCAAGATCACCTGTCGCATGTCCTCGACGGTCCGGATGCCGCCTCCCACCGAAAAGGGGATAAAGATCGTTTCTGCCACCCTGCGGACCACGTCTATCATGATTGAGCGTCCCTCGGCGGAGGCTGTGATGTCATAAAAGACAATCTCGTCCGCTCCCTGCTCGTAATACGCGCGAGCCGCATCGACCGGGTCACCGATATCGATATTTCCTTTAAATTTTACACCTTTAGTCAGCTTACCCGCCCGGACGTCCAGACAGGGGATAATCCGTTTACTGAGCATGCTACCCTCCCCAGCGGCAGAAATTGGCCAGGATGGCGAGGCCCGGACGGCCGCTTTTCTCCGGGTGAAACTGGACGGCGACGAGGTTTTTCTTCGCCACCACAGAGCAGAAGTGGATGCCGTAGTCGGTCCAGCCGGCAGCCCAGCCCTCGTCCGCGGGCGAGGGGTAGAAAGCATGGACAAAGTAGAACTCTGCGGCCCCGGGGAGGCCTGCAAACACCGGGTGGTCCCGTCGGAAAACCACACGGTTCCAGCCCATGTGAGGAATCTTCGCCCTTCTGCCATCGGCCTCAAGATCCGCCGGGAACCGCCGGACTAAACCAGGCACGATACCCAGACAAGTTGTGTCATCCTCTTCGCTATGGTCGAAGATCACCTGGGTGCCGAGGCAAATCCCGAGAACCGGTTTTCCTTCCTGCACCCATTTCCGTAAATGAAGGTCCAGGCCGCTGTTGCGGAGATTTGTCATCGCTGCGCCCGCTGCGCCGACCCCGGGGAAGATGATGTGGCTTGCGTCATCGAGTATATGGTGATCATTTGTGATGATGCACGGTTCACGCAGAAATTCCAGCGCCCGGGCGACGCTGGTCAGGTTTCCCGCCTGATAGTCCACTATGCCGATCATGTTCATCCCCCATACTTTTTCCCGTCCCCGCGCGCGCCTTGCCTGCGGCCTTTTTACGAAGCCGTCCCAAATTCAAGGCTTTTGCGACTTTTTGCGAGGTCGTCATACTTTTTCCCCTGCCAGGAAGCACGCGCTTCAAGCTCCCGGTCTATCGCATTGAGTACTGCAAGCTTGTTTCTCGCCCACTCCGGTCCGAGAAAAATCTCGCGGTAACCGTCGGCGGTCAGCCGCTGGATGACCATCTCCGGAGGTAGAATCTCCAGGATGTCGCATACCGTCGCGACATACTCCTTGCGGCTCATCATAGACAGCTCCCCCCGTTCGTATCGTTCGCCGAGGATTGTTCCCCGAAGCGCGAGGAGACCGTGGATCTTGATCCCCTGTATCGGCAATCCGGCTATCGTGCGTGCCGTTTCCATCATATCTTCGTGCGATTCACCCGGCAGGCCCAGGATGATATGCGTGCAGATCTGGACCGGAGCGCCGCTGGTCCTTCTGACGGCATCGAGAAATGCTGCCGCATCATGACCCCGGTTGATCGCCATAAGGGTCCGGTCATGGATCGACTGGAGGCCGAATTCCAGCCAGACATCGCATCGCTTGGCATAGGACTGGATCAGGGCGAGCGTCTCGTCGGGGACACAGTCTGGGCGTGTCCCGATGGAGAGACCGATGACATCCTCCTCGGCGAGCGCTTTGTCGTAAAGTTCCTGTAATTTTTCCAGCGGCGCGTACGTGTTCGTAAAGGTCTGAAAATAGGCTACAAATTTCTCCGCTTTTCCGCACCGGCGGTAAAATTCTTTTCCCCGACGGATCTGCTCACCGACAGAGGGAAGCCCCCCTGCCTGGCGGAGCATCGATCCCCTGCCGTCACAATAGATACATCCCCCCCAAGCGACCATTCCGTCTCGGTTCGGGCAGGCGAAACCGGCATCTATCGGAAGCTTGTGGACTCGGCAACCGAAGCGGTTCCGCCAGTAGCTCTTCAAGTCGTAATAGCGCTTTGTATTGTTCCAGAAGGACGGTTTTGCCAAAGAGGCCTCATCATTTTAGTTGAGTTTTATTGGCCAATCATATTAAATTATCTCAGGAACTGCAAGAGGTCTGTGGATGAACAGAGAATATGACGTTATCGTCGTCGGGGGCGGCCATGCAGGCTGCGAGGCGGCTCTTGCTGCAGCGCGGATGGGTTGTGAGACACTCCTGTTCAATATCAGCCTCGACTCCATTGCTCTGATGTCCTGCAATCCAGCGATAGGCGGCCTTGCAAAGAGCCAGCTCGTCAAGGAGGTCGACGCCCTGGGTGGTCAGATGGGCAGGATTGCCGACCGGACCGCCGTTCACTTCCGCCTCCTCAACGCTTCCAAAGGACCGGCCGTCCAATCCACACGCTTCCAGTGCGACAAGCAGCTCTACCGTCTCACTATGAAGTCAGTCCTTGAAAAGGAGAGATATCTTCACCTCCTTCAGGGTCTGGTGGAGACGCTCGTTGTCGAAGGCGGGAGGATCCGAGGCGTCGTCGATCAAACCGGGGTCTTCCACGCAGGCCGGACGGTGATCATCACCACCGGGACTTTCCTCAGCGGTCTGATCCACATCGGCGACGTACGTTATCCGGCGGGCCGCGCCGGCGAGATCGCTTCCCTGGGGCTGGCCGTCTCCTTGAGAGCGCTCGGTTTCGAGATGGGGCGGATGAAGACGGGGACCCCCCCAAGGCTGCGCGCCTCTACAATCGACTTTTCCCGCCTTGTCCGGCAGGACAGCGATCCCGATCCGGAGCCCTTTTCGTTCACCACCGAGAGGTTGCCGGAGGACCGCATTCCCTCCTTCTTCTCGGCAACGACGGCGGAGACACACAGCCTCATTCGCGATAATATTCGCTTTTCTCCACTCTACGCCGGGGTCATCAAGGGGATCGGGGCCCGCTACTGCCCCTCGCTCGAAGACAAGGTGATGCGCTTTGCCGACAAGGAAAGCCACCCCATCGTCCTCGAACAGGAAGGGTTGGAGACGGAGGAGATCTACTCCAAAGGACTGGGGAACTCGCTTCCACCGGACCTCCAGGAGAAGATCGTCCACAGCATTCCGGGTCTCGAGCGGGCCAAGATCATGCGCCTTGCTTATGCTATCGAATACGACTTCGTCCAGCCAACCCAGCTCCGTCGGACCCTGGAGACGAAACGGGTGACCGGGCTCTATCTCGCAGGACAGATCAACGGGACTTCCGGTTACGAGGAGGCGGCGGCGCAGGGATTCTGGGCGGGCGTCAATGCCGCTCTCGCTATTCAGGGGCGTTCCCCCTTCCTCCTGGACCGTTCGGAGGCCTACATGGGAGTGATGATCGACGATATTGTGACGCGAGGTGTCGACGAACCCTACCGGATGTTCACCTCCCGCGCGGAGTACCGTCTGATCCTGCGGGAGGACAACGCGACGATCCGCCTGATGGGAAAAGGACGCGAGCTCGGCTTGATCACACAGGAGCAGCACACGAAGCTGAAGGACCGAGTCGATCAGATAGAGAGAGGTATTCGACGTCTCTCATCCGTCCGGATCTTTCCCGTTGCAGAGATCAACAATACCCTCGCGGCGCTGAATTCCCCGCCGATCAGGAATCCGGTCAGCCTCTTCCATCTCCTCAGGCGCAAAGAAATCGTCTACGACGACCTCTCCCATTTCGAAGGCTGGGAGGCCATCGCCGACCGGGCGGTCAAAAGGCAGATCGAGATCGAGGCGAAGTACGAAGGATACATCCGGCGGCAGTCCGAACTTGTTCAGAAAATGAAGGATCTCGAAGGGATGAAGATCCCGGCAGTTTTTGATTACTCCGTCGTGCCGGGGCTCTCGAACGAGCTAAAGGCCAAGCTCTTGCGAGTCGAGCCGGCCACGGTCGGTCAAGCCGAGCGGATCTCCGGAATGACGCAGGCCGCCCTCACGGCGATCCTTATCATGATCAAAAAGCGCGAACTGGAGGATAAGCAAAATGGCGTATAGCAAAGCACTCGACAAACGGATCATCGAATGCATTTCACACTGGGACAATGTCATCCCCAAAGAAATGTTCGGCGGGGTCTGCTATCTCCTGAATGGAAATATGGTTTGCGGTGTATACAAAGACTTCCTGATCCTGAGATTGGGTATCGAAGGGGCGGAACTGGCCCTGCAGCATCCCTCGGTCAGAGCATTCGATATCACAGGCCGGGCGATGAAGGGGTGGGTCATGGTCGAAGAGCAGGCCTGCCAAGGGAAGCAGCTCGAAGAGTGGCTGAACAAGGCCAAGTCATTCGTCTCGCACCTGCCCGATAAACGTCATTAAGTGCTGCTAAAAGGAGGAGAATGATGGGAGAGATTGTCCATACGTCAAAAATCAGAATCGTCAGGGAAAAAGGGCCGACACGCAGGGCCATGATCGAGGGGTTCAATGAGCCTGTCTATTACGGCGTTCACGGCGGGATCAAGAAATTCTATAATGTCGAGCCGGAGAAGGAACACGCCGCCACACTGGATCACATTGTGGCCGCCACCGCAGGCTGAATGATGGGTACACTGGCCACGCTGCTGGCCGGAAAAAAGATCCCGACCCCGGAAGACCGTTACTGGGCGGACGTAGAGGGGGACATCGAGAATGTCGAGGGCATCCTGAAGATCACCAGAATCGGCGTGACGTATCATCTCAAGACACAGAGTGAAAAGGCCGAAGAGGCCCGGGAAGCCTTTTCTTCCTACATCAAAAGATGTCCCGCCGCGCAAAGCGTGATCGGCTGCATCCGGATCGAGGATCATCTCATTATTGAAGAGACGACCTGATCTGTTCAGAAATTATCCGGGGTATCCTGTAATCCCGCCGAATTTTATTTTTAGACAAGGATTCCCGCAATCGCGGCGGTGATGAGATTGGTGAATGTCCCGGCGAGGATCGACTTAAGGCCGAGCGCGGCTACGATGTCCTTTTTTTGCGGGGCCAAGCTTCCCATGCCGCCGATCAGTATTGCCATACTGCCAAAGTTTGCAAACCCGCATAACGCGTAAGTTGCTATGGTTATTGACCTTGGTGATAATGCACCCGCCTGGATTAATTCTTTTAGCTGGAGATAGGCAATAAATTCATTAAAGACTGTTTTTGTGCCCAGCAGTTTTCCTACCGTCAGCGCCTCATTCCAGGGAACCCCCAGAATAAACGCAAACGGCGAAAACAGATACCCGGCAATCGAGTCGAAGGACAGATGAACAAGCCCGAACAGCGAGTCGATAAGCCAGACCAGTGAAACGAACGCGATGAGCATTGCCGCCACTTGAAGCGCAAATTGCAGACCTATAGAAGCGCCGTTCGCGGCTGCATCTATGATATTTTTATCTGTTCTTTCCGTTTTAAATTGTACGTTGCCCGACGTCTCCGGTATTTCCGTTTCAGGAACCATCAATTTTGCCATAACGATAGAAGCAGGCGCGCACATAATGGACGCGGATAGCAGGTGCCCCGGGTCAGCGCCGAAACTCGCGTAGGCAACCATCACACTGCTGGCGATAGTTCCCATAAAAGAAACCATCACGGTAAACAATTCGGAGCGGGTCATGTTTTGAAGGTATGTCCTGATCGCGGTTGAAGCTTCGATGCCCATGAAAACCTGAAGCGCCGCGCTTAAAGACTCGGCGCCGGAAGATTTCATGGTCTTCTGCATGATTTTAGCCATGACTCCCACAATAAACTGTATGACTCCGAGGTAATAGAGGATGCTCGACAATGACGATACAAATATGATCATCGGAAGCACCTTGAAAGCGATTGTCGCACCTATGCCATAATCATTGACCAGTTTTCCAAACACAAATTCCGCGCCTTTATCGCTGAATCCGATGACAGCCTCAAACGCTTTACGCGCCAAGTCAAAAAATACAAACCCTGCCCGGGTTTTCAAGATAATCACGGCGAAGACCAACTGCAGCCCAAGCCCCCAGAACACAAGCCTCCAGTTCACCCTTTTCCGGTTCTCCGACATCAGCCACGCCAAACCGATAAGGATAATAATGCCCAGAACGCTTAATAAGTTATATGCCATAATCGACTCATAATAAGGAGATTCGGTCCTTATGTTGCGGCATAGCCCCGGCGGTATTTCTCATCGAGCATCCCCTCGATGCTCGCCATCACGATCCGCGTCACCCCCTCAAACTGCTCCCGATAGCGCTGCTGCGACTCCCGGGAAAAGAGAGAGAACGGCTCGGCGATCCGGTAGGATTTGAGCTGATCGTGCACGGACAGCGGTTCACCGACGCGATACGTGATCCGACCGCTCCGGGCAATGGGTAGACTTCCCCGATAGACCTCTTCGGAGTTGTTGCAGGCAACGGGGACGATCCGCTTTTCCGTGTGGAGAGCAAGCTGAGCCAGACCGGTCCGTCCCTCGGCCAGCGTTACAGAGCGCGTCCCTTCCGGAAAGATGATGAGGTTCAGATTTTTTTTGACAAGGGCCGTCTCGCTCAGCTCCGCCACCTTCTCCATGACCTCTTGATAGTAGCCCCGGATGAACTCCACAAACTGCTCGCCCATCCCCTGGAGGGCTTCGAAGGCTGCGCGCTCTTGCGGTCCTGCTCCTTCGATCCTGCCGTCGATCATGTCCTTGACTGCGCGATAGAGACTTTTGTCCATCTTCCGGTTGAAATGCTTCCGGTAGAACTCTTCGATGAGGTATCCCATCGACGGCACGGGGATGAGGCTGCAGAGGTCCAGTCCTTTCGCCAGGAAGGCGTTCTTGTAATACTTGGCCTTGACCCAAACCGTCGTGAAAGGAAATTCCTTCATTTTCCACAGTTTATACTGAAACGGCCAGTAGTTGAAACGGTCCGTGTGGTTCATGGCGAAGATCACGTTCTCCCCGCGGGGGATCCGCTCGATGTTCTCGATCCGGATCTCAACTTTTGCGAAGATACGGTAGTTGGGCAGAAGCAGGAGATTTCCCAGGAATCTCTGCCCGAAGGGATTGGATGCCAGTTTGATCTTTTTCAGATATTCGATATCGATCACATCTTCCTCCTTATTATTCCCCCTCCCCGGTAATCAGACGCCTGACCCTCTCTAACTCCTGAGGGGTATCGACTTCGACAGAGTCGTAGGGGGTAATCACGACCCTGATCCGGTAGCCGTGCTCCAGGACCCGGAGCTGTTCGAGGGCCTCCAGGCGCTCCAGGATTCCCTCCGGCAGGGAGATAAAGGTACGAAGGAAATCACGGCGGTAGGCGTAGATTCCATGGTGTTTGAAGTAGTCGGCCCGTTTATCCCTGTCGCGGACGAAGGGGATTGTAGCCCGGGAAAAGTAGAGGGCAAAATATCGCTCATCGAAGACGACCTTGACGGCATTCGGGTGGGTGATCTCCTCGTCACGGACAATCCGGTAGATCAGCGTGGACATCGGGATGGTCGCATCTTCCAAAAGCGGACCGACGACCTCATCGACCTGGCTCGGTTCGAAAAGGGGCTGATCGCCTTGGATATTAACAATGACATCCACATCTTCGAGATCAAGGGCCTGCACCGCCTCGGCGATCCGGTCCGTCCCCGAACGGTGGCGGGGGGAGGTCATGACCGCCCGGCCGCCGAAAGCCTGAACCGCCTGAAAGATCCGCTCGTCATCGGTCGCCACAGCGGCGGCAGAGACGGTCTTCGCCCGAAGCGCCCGTTCATAGACATGCTGGATCATCGGTTTCCCGCAGAGGTCGGCAAGGGGCTTCCCCGGGAAGCGGGATGATTCGTAGCGCGACGGGATGATGCAGACGACCTGGGCGGACATGGATGACTTCCTTACAGATAGGGATCGGCGTTCAGGAGGTGATTCTTGACGTAATCCCCGACCGCGTCCTCGAGCGGGCTGAATGTCATCGGGCAACCGGCGGCCCGGAGTTTGTCCATCCGCGCCTCGGTAAAATACTGGTACTGCCCCCGGAGCGCCTCCGGCATCTCGATGTAGTCGATGGCCGCCGGGAGTGAAAGCGCCGCATAGACCGCCCCGATGAGGTCGTTCCACGTCCGGGCCTGCCCCGTCCCGAGGTTGAAAATCCCGTTCGCCTCGCGGCGGTTCAGGAGCCGCCAGAGGATCTCGACACAGTCCTTTATATAGACGAAGTCACGCTTCTGCCCCCCGTCGCCATATTCCGGCTTGTAGGATTTGAAAAGGCGGACCTTTCCCGTCTCCCGGATCTGGTGGAAGGCCTTGAAGACCACACTCGTCATGTCGCCCTTGTGATACTCATTCGGACCGAAGACGTTGAAGAACTTGATCCCCGCCACCCGATCCTGCAATCCGTCGCGCAGGACACGGAGGTCGAAGAGCTGCTTGGAATAGCCGTACATATTGATCGGTTGGAGTTTGGGAGTCTGTTGATCGTCGTCGGAGAACCCCAGGCCGCCATCGCCGTATGTCGCCGCGGAGCTTGCGTAGACGAACCGTACCCCCTGCGCCAGCGCCCAGTCGGCCAGAGAGCAAGAATAGTGAAAATTGTTTTCCATGAGATAGTCGGCATCCTGCTCCGTCGTCGACGAGCAGGCGCCCATATGAATAAGAGCCTCGACCGGAAAGGGGACCCGATTGCCGACGACCATCTCGAGAAAGGCGCCTTTATGGATATAGTCGGCATACCTCCTTTTCACGAGGTTCTTCCACTTCTCGGA
>CAZINF010000011.1:0-40154 GCA_964540555.1 uncultured Syntrophus sp.
CTTCATCAAAGATGCGCCTGAACCGCTCTTCGCTCTCCCGTAACGCCTCTTCTGAACGTTTTCGCTCGATGATACCGGCCATCACATCCGTTATCGCCTTGAGAAACTCCTCTTCCCTTTTGTCTCTGCGATGGCCGGCTCTCAAATAGAGATTCAGCACACCGAGCACCCTGTCATCGATCTTGATGGGAACACAGTAGTGGCCGTGCGGGGAAACCCCTTCGTACAGATTGTCGTGGCGCTCATCTACGCTGTCGGCAAACTCGATTTCTCCTGTCAGGGCGGCCCGGCCGCAGAGACAGCGGCCAAACGGAACCTCTGCGCATGTTGTCACCAATGATGCGTCAAGTCCCTTTTGGACCACCATGACCAGCACAGCGGATTTCTCTTTGACCAGCAGTATGCATCCCCTGGATTCCACTTTGAGCCAGGGTAGGGAGATGATCGCCTCGAACATCTTGTCCAGTTGTCCTTCCAGATCGATATTCAACAAAGAGATGCCCATCAATATATTGATTACGGTCTCGTGGTCCACTTTCTCGCGGTAGTTCCTGTATGCCAGGAAAAAGGCGATGCCCAGGACGAACAGCAGGAGACCGAGGAGCAAGAGGGTATTTTTGAGATCTTCCGATACGTAAGCCGTCACTTCATCCAGCGGCGCATTCACCACAACCAACCACGAGGCGTTCGCAAAGGACATCGAAGCAAAGGCTGCGATCTTCCTTGGATCTCCCTTCAGTTGGTATTCCGTGACGCCTTCCGTTTTCTTCAGCATTCTCTCAACGTGGTCGAAGGAAGCATGGCATTGATTGCAAGTCTCATCCCTTTCCCGGATGTTTTTCATCACCATCTCCGGGTGCTCGGATTGCAGCAAAACCGTTCCGTCCCGATCCATGATCCATAACTTGTGCAATTTCATCACCGGTGTGGACAAGAGCGACCGATCGGCAAGCATTCCCTCCAGATCGACCTTAAACATGAGGGCTCCGGAGAATTTCCTGCCTGGCTTTTGCCGACCACCGGCGGCGGATTCCCGATACAGAGGGGTGACAAGGGAAATCCCGACATGGGCAGAAGCATGGCTTCCTGCAGTCGCGGGTATATGCTGACCATCTGCCTTCTCATATCCAATCCAGACCAACCCTTTGTTTACCGGGTCCCTTGCCCGGGAGAAGAAATCTGATTTGGCATGATTTTCCCCCTTAACACCCGTGGTTGTGGAATAGGCAACGATTCCTTTCTCGTCAAGCAGAGATATCTCCTTAATGTTAATCGGCTTTAAGTGTTCAAAGTTCGAAAGGATATCGGCTGTGATCCTTTTCCTGTCAGGGTCCTTCCGGGCGGTAGAAGAGGAAAGCCTCCGGAGGTCATGGGAACGGGAACGGAGGTACGATTCGATTTGTTTGGCGGTCTGCCGGGCAATCTGGAGTTGATTCTCGTTAAATTGGGAGAGGACTTTTTCCTTATTTGTCTGATGGATGTAAAAAGCGAGGAAGATGACGGCCAGCAAAGCTCCTGCCGTTAGTATAATAATGGCCAGATTTTTTCTCACAACTGTTCTCCTGTGTAACAGCTCTTGTCGATTCTTATATCACCATTACTACTTGAAATCTAATGTAAAAAAGAATAAATGTTTGGATAAGACTTTTAGGAAGTTATACGAACCGGATGAACAGCTTTTCTTCTTCCGGGCGATTCCTTTCTCTACCATCGCCATCACCAAATTTTTTTTCAAGCCGTCAGGGCGCCACCCGCAGGCTGGCGAGCAGGCCGCCCTTGAGCAGCAGGTCCCGTTCCCGGGGGGTGAGATCAAAAATGGTCTCGAACGTGTTTCCCCTCGACCGGTTTTCAACCACGACTCGATCCTTTTGAACCTGTTCGAACACCCGGTCAATGATCAAGTGATCCCCCTTTTGAATGAACCCGTAATCTTCCGCATTTTGAAACACCAGCGGCACAACGCCGTTGTTGATCATGTTTCGCCGGTATATCCGGGCGAACGACCTGGCGATCACCACCTTCATGCCGACGGACATGGGCGCCATGACGGCATGCTCGCGGGACGAACCCTGGCCGTAATTCTCGCCGGCGACCACCGCCCAGTTGCGGGGCAGCGAGTCCACCCGCCCCGCAAAATCCGGATCGACACGCTCGAAGAGATGGGGAATGGACGCCGGGATGTTCGAGCGCAGGGAGAGCATTTCCGCGCCGCCGGGAAGGATGTAGTCGGTCGTGACGCCATCGCCCAGCTTCAGCTCGACGGGAAATTCCAGGCGCTCCGTCAGGGGTGTGCCCACGGGAATCGGTTTGATGTTCGGGCCCCTGACGTCGATGTGTGGCTGTCGGAACCCAGCAGGATCAATCCGGGCCTCGCAAAATTCACCAGGTGCACCTGGTGACAGATGCCGCTGCCGGCCCTGGAATAGACCGCCTCGAACCTGCGCGCCGCCCCCTTCAGGTAGAGATGATCGTCCGCGTTGCGAAACCCCACCTGCAGCAGATTGTGATCGATATAGACCACGGTGAAGGGTTTGACCCGCTTGAGTCCGATCGCCTCGAGCTGCAGGAAAACCAGGGTTCCGGTGGAGTCATGGGTGAGCGCCTGGTCCGGATGGATGACCAGGGCGCCGTCTTCGGTTCGAACGCCGTGCCGAGTCAGAATTTTATCGAAAAGGGTCATGCCCATGATCGCTTATCCTTTTACGCCGCCGGACCTGCATTCCTGTGTTCCTTCCAGTCCTCCCTGATCGATCGGATGATCGGGTAGATGAGCGTGATCAGGGCCAGAACAATCAACACCAGCGCGATGGGACGGGTGTAAAAACAGGAGATGCTCCCGTAGGAAATGACCAGCGAGCGCCGCAGCGACGTCTCGACCATGAAGCCCAGGATCATCGCCAGAACCATGGCGGACGGCGAAAAATCATACTTTCGCATCAGATAGCCGAAGACCCCCAGGATAAGGGCGATCCATACATCGTTGATGTTGTTGTTGATGGCATAGCAGCCCACCGTGACCAGGGCCATGATCGAGGCCATCAGGATGGGCTTGGAGATGTTGACGATCTTGATGCACGGCTTGATGAAGAGGTAGCCGGTGATGAGCATGAAGATATTTCCGATGATCATCCCTACAAAAAGGCTGTACACGATGTCCGGGTTGTTCTGGAAGAGCATCGGCCCTGGGCGCAGACCCTGGAGCATCAGGGCGCCCAGCATGATCGCCGCCGCGTTGGAGCCGGGGATGCCGAAGGCCAGCAGAGGCACCATGGCGCCTCCCGTCACGGCGTTATTGGCCGATTCGGGGGCGGCTACGCCTTCCAGCGAACCCTTGCCGAACTGCTCCGGCGTCTTTGACCACCGCTTCCCTTCGTTGTATGCGATGAAGCCTGCGATTGTCCCGCCGGCGCCCGGCATGATGCCTACGATGGTGCCGATGACCGTGCCCAGCGTCGTCGCGCGCAGCGTCGATTTCAGCTCGGCCCAGGTGGGTAGTTTGGAAGCGAAAGTCTCATCCACCTTCGCCCAGGAGCCTTTTTCCGCGGCCTGTATAAAGACCTCGGAAACGGCGAACAAACCGATCATCGCCGCGATCAGGTCGATGCCCCCCAGCAGTTCTTCGAAGCCATAAGTAAATCGCGGTATCCCGGAAAAGGGATCCATGCCGACGGTCGCCAGGATCAAGCCCACGACGCCGGAGATGAGTCCCTTCACCATGCTTTTTCCCGCCAGGCTGGAGATGATGGCCAGACCGAAAACCGTCAATCCAAAATATTCCGGGGGACCGAAGGCGAGGGCAAAATTGGCCAACGGGACGGCTAGGGCGATCAATACAACGACGCTGAACAATCCGCCGACGGTCCCCGTATAAAGCGAGATCCCCAGGGCCACGCCGCTTCTGCCCTGCTTATGAAGTTCGTACCCGTCAAGGACGGTTGCCGCCGAGGCCGGAGCGCCGGGCGTCCGGATCAGGATTGCCGTGATGGAACTGCCGTACATGGCGCCGATGTACACCCCCGCCAGCATCATCAGGGCGACGGAGGGCGCCATGGTGAAGGTCAAAGGGAGCAGCAGGGCCATGGCTATGGAACCGGTGATCCCGGGGAGTGCACCCCCCAGAATGCCCCACAGGACGCCGAAAAGGATGAATAGCAGGCTCATCGGAGCAAAGGCAACGGATGCACCCAGCATGAAATTATCGAGCATGTCTTCCTCCTGTGATCTAGCTGAAAAAGATTCCCGCCGGCAGAGCGACGCCGAGTGCAGTGGCAAATAGGAGATATAAGGCCGCCGTCAGACCAACCGAGGCGGCAAGATTATTCACCCACTTCTCGTATCCCAGAACCCTGATCAGGATAATCAGGAAAAGAGGGGTGCTGACAAGAAACCCCAGGATCGAGAGCACCCCCACATAAAGGAAAGACAGCACTATGGTTCCGAAGAGGAACTTATAGGAAACATCATCCGCGCTGAAGGAGTCTTCCTCCAGACGTTCCGCGCCCTGAATCACCGCCCCGCCCTTTTCTTTTCCGGACACGTCACGAAAGAAGAAGCTGGTCAGGATTAGCAGCAGGGAGAGAATGGCGAGTGCGGCAGCCAGGAGCGTGGGGAAGAAGGCCGGGCCCAGGTTCTCCGTCTTGCTGGGCGGGGGAAATTCCGACGTCGAGTAAAAATAGAAGGCGGAAAAAACGAGAAGAATCACTCCGATGATGATATTGCTCCAGTTCATACTCTTTCTCCCTGATTCGGCGGACGGGGAGGAAGTCCTTCTCCCTTCCCCGCCCGGGTGGCATCACGCTGTTATTTCTTCTCCTTGTACTCTTTCAAAAGCCCGATTTCTTTCAGATAATCCATAAGGCGCACATTTTCTTTCTCGACGTTGGCGGTATAATCCTTGCTCCCCAGAAAAGAGGGAATCAGGTTGACGGATTCATAGTATTTCTGGTATTTGGCATCCTTGAGCACCTGCTGAATCTTTGTCTCCCACCAGGTGAGCACCTCGGCGGGAAGTCCCTTGGGGCCGACAATGCCGCGAAACTTTTCCACCACGACATTATGACCCAGTTCCTTCATCGTGGGCACATCGGGGAGCAGGTCAAGCCGTTTGTCCGTAAAGCAGGCGAGAATCCTCACCTTCTTCCCTTCAACCTGTCCCATCACCTCGCCCGGCTCTCCCAGACCCAGGTCTACATGTCCGCCGAGAACGGCCACCAGCAGGTCTCCGCCACCCTCGAACGTCACGGGAACGACATCGATCTTGGCCACTTTCTGGATCTGATGGCCGATCATGTGCTCGACGGAACCGGGGGTAGCCCCGCCCCAGCGCTGCTTGCCGGGATTTTTCTTCGCGTCGTCGATGATGTCCTTCGCGCTCTTGAAGCGGCTGTCATATTTCACATAGAGGATCATGGGATCGATAAAGACGCGGGCGACGGCGGTTGTGTCACGGTAATTCCGGGCCGTCTTTCCCAGGAGCGGGGTCATTAAATAGGTGGGCGTGACCCCGAGGAGGGTGTGGCCGTCGGGTTTGGAGGTCACTACCGCGTTGAGCGCGATTGCCCCCCCTCCGCCCGCCCGGTTCTCGACGACGAGCGAAGCCCCTCCCAGGTACGGCTCCATGTGCTTCGTCAGGTTGCGAAGAAAAATATCACCCCCGGCGCCGGGGCTGGAGTGGGTGATCAGGACGACCGGTTTCGTGGGATAGGCCGCCATGGCCATACCCGCCATCAACACAAACGCCATGCATATGGAAAAAAATAGAACGCGGTTCTTTTTCATACCAACTCCCTCCTTATGTCGATTTGAGTCACTAACGTCAGATAATCTTCTTTTCCTTAAGATTGTGAATCATTTCTTTCGAATATCCCAGCACGCCCGAAAGAATCGATTCCGAATGTTCACCGAGAAGCGGCGGGGGGTTATAGACGGGCGCGTCGACCCCCGACATCCTGATTGGGTTTCCGACATCCTTCAGTTTGCCGGTATGCGGCGAATCGATCTCCACGACCATATCTCTGGAAAGAATCTGCGGATCGGCGAAGACTTTATCCAAAGTGTTTATGGGACCGGCCGGCACTTCGGTAATGTCGAACAGCGCCTGCCATTCGTCTGTCGTTTTCCCAAGAAACGCCTCATCCAGCAGGCTGTCCAGCTCTTTTCGGTTCGTGAGCCGGTTTTGACGTGAATTGAAACGCGGATCGTCGGCCAGATGGTCCAGTTCAAGCACATGGCACAGGTTTCTCCAAAAGTGATCCATGAAGGCCTCAATGACAATGTAGGTATCCTTGGTTTTATAAGCGCGGAGCGGCACGCTGCTCACATGCGCGGTACCGACGGGCTGTGGTATTTCTCCCGCGACGAAGTAATATTTTGCCCGGTAGGTGTGGAGAGCGGCCATCACATCCAGCATCGATATATCCACTTTTCTCCCTTCCCCGGTTGTCACGCGCGACAGCAGTGCGGCAAGAATTCCCACGACGGCCTGTATCGAGGCCCCCAGATCGCCATAGGGGATCCCACAGCGGGCCGGCGGCCTGTCCGGTTCACCCGTGTAACTCATGACGCCCCCCACGGCCTGAATAATGATATCGTAAGCAGGTCTGTCGCGGTAAGGTCCGTCCAGGCCGTATCCGGTAATCGCCGCCCAGACGATCCCCGGGTTGATCGCTTTGAGCGTTTCATAACCGAGCCCCAGTTTTTCCATCGTGCCGGGGGCGAAATTGTTGACGACGACATCCGCTTTTTTTGTCAACTTGTAAAAGATTTCCTTCCCTTCTGGCGATTTCAAATCCAGGGTGAGGCTCTTCTTGTTGCGGTTCAACGACAGGAAGTAGGCGCTCATTTTCTTCTCGCCGATAAAATGGGGCGGCATCCTTCGCGTTTGATCCCCGACATCGGGACGCTCTATTTTTATGACATCGGCGCCCAGATCACCGAGAATCTGGGTGCAATAGGGTCCCGACATCACATGGGTCAAATCCAGAACCATGAATCCTTTAAGCGGCAAGCCCATATTCATTCCTCCTTATCATTTCTCTAATCATACCAAATATATTCATGCAAATACCCCGAGACTTACACGGGCATGTTGGCATGTTTTCTCTCTACCCTGCTGACTTTCTTGTCTTTGAGAATTCTGAGCACCCTGATGATCTTCGATCTCGTTTCCCTCGGGTCGATGATATCGTCGACATACATCTTTCGTGCGGATTCAAAGGGGCCGTCGAAAATGTTCCTGTACTCTTCGATCAATCGTTGGCGCGTCCCCTCCGGATCATTCGATTCTTCAATTTCCTTACGGCAAATGACATTCACGGCGCCCTCCGCGCCCATTACCGCGAGTTCCGCATTGGGCCAGGCCAAAACAAGATCCGTACCCATCGGCTTGCTGCACATGGCCTGTTTCCCGCCGCCGTAATCCTTCCGGCAGATGACCGTGATTTTCGGAACCGTCGCTTCCGCGTAGGCAAACAGCATCTTTGCGCCGTGGCGGATGATTCCTCTGTATTCCTGATCGACGCCGGGAAGGTAGCCTGGAACATCCACGAAGGTGAGGATGGGAATGTTGAATGCGTCGCAGAAGCGAATAAATCGGGATCCCTTGTCGGAAGCGTCCACATCCAGGGTCCCGCCCAGATGGGACGGCTGATTGGCGATGACCCCGACGGTCCAGCCGTCCATGCGACCGAATCCCGTGAGGATGTTCCTGGCGAAACGGGCCTTTATTTCAAAAAAATGACCCTTATCCAGGATGCATTTCAGGATCTTCTTCATGTCATAGGATTTCCTGGGATCGGACGGCATGATCGAAAGCAACGGCTCGCATCCCCTGTCCGCATCATCCTGCGGATCGGACCTCGGCATGGATTCCTGATAGCTGTTCGGTAAAAAGTCAAGAAGCTCCTTGACGAGCCGCAGGGCATCTTCTTCGTCGGCGGCAACCATGTCGCACACCCCGCTCTTTTCGGAATGTACCCTGGCGCCGCCGAGATTTTCGACGGAGACGTCCTCATTGGTCACGGATTTGATCACATTAGGTCCCGTGATGAAGAGCTGGCTTTTTTCTTTGACCATGATGACGAAATCCATCAAAGCCGAGCTGTAAGCGATTCCGCCGGCGCAGGTCCCCAGGATGACCGATATCGAAGGAATGACGCCCGAGGCCTGGGTCAATGCATAAAAAATGCTGTCAAAGCCGATGTTCTTGTTTCCCTCCTGGATGCGGGCGCCCACCGAATCCTGCAGGGCGATGAGCGGGACTTTCAATTCGCAGCACTTTTTGATGAGTTGGGTGATCTTCGACGCCTGAACATTTCCCAGGGAACCGCCTTGTACGGTTTTGTCGTGGGCATATACGCCGACAGTCCTGCCGCCTATGCTCGCAAACCCGGTAATCACGCCGTCTCGCGGTATGTAAGGCGGATCGGGCCCGAATTCGGCCGGCTGTGGGCCTGCGAATGCGTACCACTCAACGAAAGTGCCGGGGTCCGCAAGAAGGGCGATCCGCTCGTCACACGTGAGGTAGCCTTTTTCTTTCAGTTTTTTGATTCTCTCCCGTCCACCGCCCAGTACGGCCTGTTCCCTCAATTCACTCAACTTCTTCAATGCCTGTTCCATGTCGCCCATGATGATATCCTTTTTTACAGTGGGGTCTTCTTATCCCTGATGGCGCGCAGCAGGGCCTTCTTGGCTTCGAGGGTGTGATTTCTCATGACATTCGCGGCTTTCACACTGTCTTTCGACTTGACCGCCTCTACAATTTTTTTGTGTCTTTGAAGGGATAAGCGCAGTTGACCGGGAAGGGAGAGCGAGATCCTTCGGAACAGAGACATCTGTTTGCATACCCCTTCGTAGATTGACAGCAGATTGACGTTGCCCGAAACTTCGACGATAGCGGCATGAAAGGCGATGTTCGCTCGGTAGTAGGCATCCGTATCGTTTGCCTCGACAAAAACCGCCATCTCCTGCATCCACTTATCGAGAACCTGGAGATGTTCTTCATCGATCCTCTCCGCGGCCCTCTCGCCGGCAAGCACATCGAGCGCCGCCCGAATGTCATAAAGTTCTTCGACTTCCTTGATTTGGAGATCACGAACGAACATGCCTCGATTGGCGCGAATTTCCAGGATGCCGCTGCTGGCCAGTAGACGCAGCGCCTCCCGGATGGGCGCCCGGCTGACCCCCAGCAGATTGGACAGTTTGCTTTCATTGATCCGCTCCCCGGGCTGAATCTTGCCGGAGAGAATCATCCCTTCGAGCTGCCTGAAGATGATTTCCACCAGGGACCGGTTCTGGAATTCCTGAATTTCACTGACATCGAATTCGTTCATGTTCCCGCCATGAATGAACAGGTGAATGTTTTTCTGTAATCTGTCGACAGACTACGATATCTCACACAGGATGTCAAGCATCATTAACAAAACCTGATTTCTGTTGACAGGTATTATTATTTCCCTTATTCTTTTCATCGAAAACAGGTTTTGCTAAATAGAAATAGTGATTTATCAGGAGCGCGATATGAGAGCCGTCAAGACATATGCAGAAGTGGGATCAGACAAAAGCCTTATACTCAAATCCCTGCCGTTTGCGCCGGGCAGCAGAGTTGAGGTAATCGTCTTCTCTACCACAGATGGCGAAGATGTTTTTCAGACCATGGATAGGATCGTGAAAAAGAAGGGCATCAAACCTTTGACGATGAAACAGGTGGAAAGGATTGTTCACGATGTCCGAGGAGTCCGTTGAAGATCCCCATCGTCATCGACACCAATGTGCTCATCTCCGGCTATCTTTGGAGTGGCAAACCACGGCAGGCAATAAAAATCGTCGTCGATCCGCCTTATGAACTTCTGTATTGCCGCAAATCATTGACCGAGCTGCTGCGGGTTCTTTCAGAAAAATTTTACCTTGCCCCCAGCGAAATCATAAGGATCGTTGCAAATATCAAAGCGTATCGACGTCGATGCTCCGAAACAGCGCAAAGGCGAATTGGACTTTGGAAGAGCTCGGGTGGTCGATCCATCCCCCCGGCGACATGAACCAATGGGACGGCATGCTGTCGTGGTGCATGGAATTTGCTAAGAAAGACGATCAGATCATTAAAGACAAATATATCTGCCGATGGTATCGGTCGGCACTATCATCGATCCCACCTTCGTCCGCCTGGCGCTGAAGATCCATGGTTGACTGAGCGGAGCTTCCTCCTCTGTTCTCGGATCGAGGCAATCGGAGACGGGAAAACGGATTTCTTGTTTCCTCTTCTTCCCGATGGCGGGGATCAGGGGAAATAGTAAAAAGACCAAGGCAATCAGAAGCGCCCCGCGGGCCAACGGACGCTTGACGAAGATGTCCAGCCCCCCGTGGGAGATGATCAGGGACTGGCGCAGGGCCGTCTCCAGCAGGGGGCCCAGGATAAAGGCAAGGATAATCATGCTGATCATCACCCCCCAGAAGAAGTCGGGCTTGTTCTGGATGAGCATCGGGCCGGGCGGTGTCCCGTGGATCATCAGAGCCGCCAGGAACAGGGCCATCACCACGTTCGAGGGGATCCCCAAGGTGAGCAGGGGGACCATGGAGCCGAAGGTCGCTCCGCTGAATGCCATTGGCTGGCTTTATGTGAGCGGGGCAATATTCAAAAGGTTCTGTTGAGTCTGTGCCCTTTCCCAGTCCTCAATGAGTTCCTGCTGGTGAATCGTTGCCCATTCGATCACGAACCCCTTTACGCGAGGCGGCAACTGACCCGAAAAAACCGATAAGTGGCGAATATCGATTAGAGCCACGTCGCCGCTGTACTCCGCATGGAAATGAGGTGGCTTGTGATCGTCAAAGAACATTTTGATGACGATTCCGAAAAAGCGGCTGATTTCAGGCATAAACGGGCTCACAACGTAAGGTGGGGAAAACGTCTTCCGGTTTCTTTGCCGTTACTTTGAGGTATAAAGAGTCAGGGCAGAGATCAATTTTGTCGAGCCAGATAAGCTCGCCGAATGAACCGATTTGAACCTGTTCGAAAATATGTGGGTCACGCCACAAAGTGAATACACCTTTGCCGACCAAATCAGATAGGTCAACCACCCCACACACACCGTCATCAAAAGACACTTCAAGGCGATAACTTTTTAATACGGACACCTTGGTGATTTTAACCATTGTTTCGCACCTCCTTTTTGTCTTTTATAGCATGTAACGAAGTGTAATGAAAGAGAGTGACGACGCAACCTGAAAGCCAAGAATGTTTATATGTATGGATCGCTATAAAATCAATATGATTCAATCCTGCTCGGCAAACTTCTACCTCTTCTTCCCTATGGCGGGGATCAGGGGAAATAGTAGAAAGGCCAAGGCGATCAGAAGTGCCCCGAGGGCCAACGGACGCTTGACGAAGATGTCCAGGCTCCCGTGGGAGATGATCAGGGGCTGGCGCAGGGCCGGGGTTTGAAGAGTACCTCGAAGCGGGCTGAGCGACCGGGGCCGTATCAGGCCATCACTGCGCCTATTGGCTGTCAACGGCATGATGAGTGCGTGAAGTTCATCAAGCGAGGCGCAACCATTCTTTTGTCCAAACACTTCCCAGGCCAAGCTCAGCGGCAGCGAACTGTATGCTACAAAAAACCCCCGCCGGCAATGTGATTGTACGGGCGCTTGAGTTTGAACAGGAAAGGAAGTCCAATGGGTGCTCCTTTGAATGGCGGCGTTCCGCCCGGCTGCCAAAAATTAACCTCATCCGGGCGAAGTTGTGAGAGGAATTGATACCATTGTGTTATCAGTGACTCCAACCCAAAACTTCATTCCTTTACGATAAGTTCCCAATGCCCGCCCTTATCCGTTTTTCCCGAACGTCTTCCCGAACTTTTCCCCGAACTTTAGGAGGCCGTCGCTATTCATTTCATCCTTCCGTAATGAGGATCGCTTTCGGTGATGCCTATATTTTTCTTTTGTTTTCCGCGCAGCAGTTCGATATGAATCGTGGCACCGAGGGCTTCGGCGACCCTTCTGAGCATGCTTAGGGAATGGCCTTCGTAGGACGTCGATTCCAGCCGGCTGATCTGCTGCTGAGTCGTGCCCACCCGTTCGGCAAGCTCCTTCTGCGAAAGGCCGGATTCCTTTCTCAAGGCAGCCAGCTCCAGTGCGACATCCCATGCTTCCCCGGCTTTTTTAAAGCGTTCTGCAAAACCCTCATCCTTGAGTTGTTCCTGAAGATATTGATCGAAATTCGTTTTTCTTTTCATTGCGGATGCCTCACCAACCAATCCCGTTTCCTCTCCAGGGCTGTTTTCCGGTCCCTGTCCGGTATCTCTCTGCCTTTGTTGCGGATGGCGTGAACAGCGACCATGCGCTGCCCCTTCATGAAAAAATACAGGACCCGTGTATTGAGCTTTCCCACATGTCGCAATTCAAACAGATCGTCTCCGACAGGCTTGGACAACGGCGGCCGGTGATACTGCCGATCCTGTATTTTTTTCAGACCTGCCAGGATGGCGGCAAAATCGTCGGGGTCCGATTTCCTGAGATCGTCTAAGAAATCACGGATCGGACACTGTCCTGTTGCTGTTTTATAAAACTCTACAGAGAATCGCATAGCCTGTCAACACCAATATTGGTGTAAGTGTTTTCGATCATCTTATTGAACTCGGCTTCGACCTTGGCCTTCAATAGACCGGCAAAAAAAATGTCATTGACACCTGTAAAAAAAGCTGTTAAGAGATCCCAAACCTATTGGAAACGAGTAAAATGCGTATGAAGGTACAGAGCGTAGGAAAGAACTGGTGGTGGTGGAACGACATGAGGGAGGGGTTTGTCCGCTGCTGATCAGATGATTCAATAAAGATGAAAGCCGTGGGGACCTCTTCGGGACCCTACGGCTTTTTTATTTGATATTAAGGAGAAAGGCCGTGATGATTCACGGCCTTTTTTTGTGATGCACATAGCGAAAGAGGAACAGCCCATGCATACTCCGAACTTTGAAACGTTCACCCAACTGGCAAAGGAAGGAAACCTGATCCCCATCTATCGGGAGATCCTCGCCGATACGGAAACCCCCGTCACGGCCCTCATGAAACTGGCGGACCGCCCCCACCTGTTTCTGCTGGAGAGCGTGGAGGGAGGCGAGAAATGGGGGCGGTACAGCTTCCTCGGGGCGGACCTGCTGGCCATCTTCCGCGTCCGGGGCAACGAGATCGTCATCGAGGAAAACGGTACGGTGCAGCGGCGACACCACGGGGGGAATCCCCTGCGCTTTCTGAAGGAGCTCCTCTGCCGCTACCGACCGGTCCCGGTGAAGGGTCTGCCGAGGTTCTCCGGGGGCGCCGTGGGGTTTCTCGGCTATGACATGGTCCGGTATTTCGAAAAGCTCCCCGCAGCGGCGGCCGGGGGCGTTCCGACCGACGATGCCGTCTTTATGATCACCGACTCGCTTGTCGTCTTCGACAACGTCCGCCACACGATCAAGGTCGTCGCCTGTGCCGTCGTCGAAGGCGAGGAAGATCTGAGGCCGGTCTACGAAAAGGCCCTCCGCCGGATCGATGCGATGACCGATCTGCTCAAGGCCCCCCGACCCGCAAAACCGGAGGCCGCCATCCGAAAAGACCCCCTTCCCTTCCGTCCCGATATGACTCCGGATGCATTCAAATCCATGGTCGTCAAGGCCAAGGAGTATATCGTCGCAGGGGATATCATCCAGGCGGTCCTTTCCCAGCGGTTTCAGCGGGATTGCGAGGCTGACCCGGTCGATCTCTACCGGGCGCTCCGCCACGTCAATCCCTCGCCCTATCTGTTTTTTCTCCGCCTTGGGGAGATGCACCTCATCGGCTCCTCGCCGGAGGTCATGGTCCGCCTCGAGGAGGGGATCGCGGAGCTCAAGCCCATCGCCGGTACGAGGCGGCGAGGGAAAACCGAACAGGAGGACCGAGGGCTCGCCGACGAGCTTCTGCAGGACCCCAAGGAGCGAGCGGAGCACGTCATGCTCGTCGACCTGGGCCGGAACGATCTGGGGAGGATTGCCCGGATTGGAAGCGTCCAGGTGGGGCAGCTGATGGCGGTGGAGCGCTACTCCCACGTCATGCACCTCGTCTCGGACATCCAAGCGCAGATCGCACCGGAGAAGGATTGTTTCGACGTCCTCAGGGCGACCTTCCCCGCGGGGACCCTCTCCGGGGCGCCAAAGATCCGCGCGATGGAGATCATCGCGGAGCTGGAACCCTCGCGCCGGGGGCCTTACGGCGGCGCCGTGGGATACTTCAGCTACGACGGCAACATGGATTTCTGCATCACGATCCGGACGATGCTGATCCGGGACGGGAAGGTCTACCTCCAGGCCGGCGCAGGCATTGTGGCCGACTCCGACCCGGAGACGGAGTACAAAGAAACGCTCGGCAAAGCGGAGGGGATGGTCCAGGCCGTCCGCCTGGCCGAGAGCGGATTCGAACTTTGACGGCTCCGCAAAAAGCAAATTTCCCCTCCCCTGGCGGGAGGAATAAAAGATCTTTCCCCTCCTCTGGCGGGAGGGGAGTAAGGGGAGGGGGATGAAAGGAGAAAAACGATGATACTGATGATCGACAACTACGATTCCTTTACCTACAACCTGGTCCAGTACCTGGGCCAGCTTGGGGAAGAGGTGGCCGTCCGCCGGAACGACGAGATCACCCTCGTGGAGATCGAAACCATGAAACCGGAGGCGATCTTTCTCTCCCCCGGCCCCCGTTCGCCGGAACAGGCGGGGATAACCGTCGACGTGGTCAGGATGTTCCACCCGCGCATCCCCATCATGGGGGTGTGCCTCGGTCATCAGGCGATCGCCAGCGCCTTTGGCGGCAGGGTGGTCCGGGCGGGGAGGATCATGCACGGCAAGACCTCGCCGATCCTCAATGACGGGCGAACGATCTTCGAGGGGCTCGCCAGCCCTTTTCCCGCCGGACGCTACCACTCGCTGCTCGTGGAGCGGGAAACCCTCCCGGACTGCCTGGAGATCAGTGCGCAGACGGAAGAAGGAGAGATCATGGGGCTCCGGCACAAAAGATGGCCCGTGGAGGGGATCCAATTTCATCCGGAATCGATCCTGACGCCGGGCGGAAAACGGATCATCAGGAATTTTCTCAAAATGCTCGATCGGAAAAGGAGGCGCCGCTCATGATCAGAGAGGGGATTGCCAAGGCGGTCCGCGGGGAGAACCTGCGGGAGGGTGAAATGATGACCATCATGACGGAGGTAATGGAGGGTGCGGCGACGCCCGCGCAGATGGCAGCCTTCATGACCGCGCTTCGGATGAAAGGGGAAACGGTGGAGGAGGTGACCGGAGCGGCCCGCGTCATGCGGCATAAGGCGACACGGATCGATGCACGCTCATCGATCGTCGTGGACACCTGCGGGACGGGCGGGGACGGGAGCAACACCTTCAACATCTCCACGACTACCGCCTTTGTCGTCGCCGCGACCGGACTCACGGTGGCGAAGCACGGAAACCGGGCGGTCTCCAGCGGCTGCGGGAGCGCGGATCTCCTCGAGGCCCTCGGCGTCAAGATCGACGCGGACCAGGAGATTGTGGAGGAGTGCCTCCAGGAGGTAGGGATCGGATTTCTCTTCGCCCCCCGGCTCCACGGAGCGATGAAATACGCGACCGGTCCGCGCAGGGAGATCGGCATCCGCACGATTTTCAATATGCTGGGACCGCTCACGAACCCCGCCGGGGCAACCTCCCAACTCATCGGGGTGTACGACCCGACGCTCACCGAGATGTTCGCCGGGGTCCTCAAGAACCTGGGAACGAAGCGCGCCTTTATCGTCCATGGCGCCGACGGCCTCGACGAGGCGACCGTCACCGGCGAAACACGGGTCTCCGAGCTGAAGGAGGAACTGATCACGACCTACAATATCGATCCGCTGGAGCTTTTCGGTGAGACCTATCCGGCTTCCGACCTCCGTGGAGGGGACGCCGAGGCGAACGCCCGGATCACGACGGAGGTCCTGACCGGCGGCCGTCAGGGGGCTTGCAGGCAGATCGTCATTCTCAATGCGGCGCTCGCCATCGTGGCCGGGGGAAAGGCCGCGACGGTCCGGGAAGGCGTGGCGACCGCCGCGGCCTGCATCGACAGCGGCGCCGCTCTGAAGAAGCTGCAGGCGCTGATCGAGCGGAGCAACAGTTGACTGTGACGGCTTCGTAAAAAGTCCGGATGCTGCGTTGCGCTTCATCCTTCGTCATTGCGGCGTACGGAAAAGTACGCCTCATTCCTCAGGGCTCGCGCGCCTTGCCTGCGGACTTTTTACGAAGCCGTCTCCTCCCCTCGATCCCCTCCCGCAAGGGGAGGGGAGGGAGACTTTTTTAGTCCCCCCTGCAAGGAAATGGTGATTTTTTCAATCCCCTCCCCTGGCGGGAAGGGAGTAAGGGGAGGGGGAAGAATGGTTACGCAAGATAAAAGGTGCACCGCATGATTCTGGATGACATCGTTAAGGCCAAGCGCCGCGAGGTGGCTGGCAGGAAAAAAACGACCCCCCTCTCCGCGCTGGAGGCGGCCATAGAGGGGGCGTCCCCGACCCGCGATTTCCGGCGGGCGCTCGGCGGCGGAGAGGGGACGGATTTCAAATCCGTCCCCACAATCATCGCCGAGGTGAAGCGGCGATCCCCTTCCCGTGGGGTCATTCGGGAGGATTTCGACCCCGTCCGGATCGCCGGGGAGTATGAAAGACACGGGGCGGCCTCGGTCTCCGTCCTCACTGATGAGACCTACTTCGGGGGGAGCGACGCGGATCTGACCGCCGTAAAAAGCGCGATCACACTCCCGGTCCTGCGTAAGGAGTTCATCATCGATCCCTGGCAGATCCGTGAGACGCGGGCGATCGGCGCCGACGCCCTTCTCCTCATCGCGGCCGTCCTCGGGGAGAGTCGGCTCCGTGAATATCGTCATCTCGCCGCTTCGCTGGGACTGGCCTCCCTGGTGGAGGTTCACGACCGCCGGGAGCTGGAGACGGCCCTTCGATCCGGCGCCGAGATCATCGGGATCAATAACCGGGACCTCCGGAGCTTCACGACGGATATCGGGACATCGCTTGCGCTCGCGCCCCTCGTCCCACCGGACCGGATCGTTGTCAGTGAAAGCGGGATCCATTCCAGGGCTCAGATCGAGATCCTCCTGCAGGCGGGTGTCCGGACCTTTCTGATCGGGGAGGCGCTGGTCGCGGCCCCGGATAGAGGGGCAAAATTAGGGGAACTATTAGGACGATGAAAGCATCGCAAATGGAATGCTTTGCTGACTTTTTGAGGGAACGGCAACAATGACGGAGGTCAAGATATGCGGGATCACGCGCCTCGAAGACGCACTTTGCGCAGCCGCGTGCGGGGCGGACGCCGTCGGGTTCATCTTCCATCCGACAAGCCCTCGTTACATTACGCCTGAAAGGGCAAGGGCAATCATCGCAAGGCTCCCCGAGGGGATCGCAACGGTCGGCGTCTTCGTCAACCGCAAGAGGGAGGTGGTGGAACAGACGGCCGAGACGTGCGGCCTCGATCTGATCCAGCTCCACGGCGACGAATCCCCCGCTTACTGCCGTCAATTCCCGCCCGGGCGAGTCATTAAGGCCGTCTCCCCCGGAACGTCCGAAGCGGTCGGGGCGCTCGATCTCTATGATATACGGGCTTTTCTGGTCGACGCCCGGGATACCGGCCGCTACGGGGGAACGGGGAGGCGGTCCGACTGGGGACTGTCAATAAAAATCCGGGAGGCGCACCCCCTGATCCTCGCCGGCGGTCTCGATCCGGGGAACATCGAGGAGGCCCTCGCCGCCGTCGCCCCTCACGCCGTGGACATCAACAGCGGCTGCGAGCTGGCGCCGGGGATCAAGGATCACGACCAGATGCGGAAGATCGTGGCTCTGATTCGGAAGGACAATCCTCCCGGCCCGAAGGTTATCTTTGACGGCTTCGTAAAAAGTCCTCTTGCGGCGTACGGCAAAGTACGCCGTATAAGGGGACGGATTTCAAATCCGTCCCCGCGCGCGTTTTTACGAAGCCGTCCCATATTCAAGACTTTTTCGACTTTTTACGAGGTCATCATCCTGGGAAAGGAAAAATGAACCCATGAAACGGACACTGCCGGACAGGCACGGCCACTTCGGGATCTACGGGGGGCGCTACGCGGCGGAGACCCTGATGCCCGCCCTGCTGGAGCTGGAGGCGGCCTATCGCGCGGCCCGGAGGGAGAGCGCCTTCAGAAACGAGTTCTCCTTTTATCTCCGTGAATACGCCGGGCGGGAGACCCCCCTCTACGAGGCGCGGAGGCTCACGGCGGCTCTGGGCGGCGCGAAGATCTACCTGAAGCGGGAGGACATGAACCACACGGGTTCGCACAAGATCAACAACACGCTCGGGCAGTGCCTCCTCGCCCGTCGGATGGGGAAGAAAAAGGTGATCGCCGAGACCGGGGCGGGCCAGCACGGCGTGGCGACTGCAACGGCGGCAGCACTCTTCGGCATGGAGTGCCGGATCTTCATGGGCGAGGAGGACATCAGGCGGCAGGCCCACAACGTCTTTCGGATGAAGATCCTCGGCGCCGAGGTCGTCCCCGTGGCCGCCGGGACGGCAACCCTCAAGGATGCAATGAACGAGGCGATGCGCTACTGGGTCTCGGCGGTACGGGATACCTTCTACGTCATCGGGACCACGGCAGGCCCCCACCCTTACCCGGTCATGGTCCGCGATTTCCAGAGCGTCATCGGCCGGGAGGCAAAAAGGCAGATCCTGAAAAAGGAAGGGCGGCTCCCCGACCTTCTCATCGCCTGCGTGGGCGGGGGGAGCAATGCCCTGGGTCTTTTCTATCCCTTTCTTGCCGACGCCTCGGTGGCGATGACCGGAGTAGAGGCGGCCGGAAAAGGGCTCGCGACACGGTTCCATGCGGCGAGCATCACGGCGGGGCACGTGGGGGTCCTCCACGGGAACAAAACCTACCTCCTCCAGGATGAGCATGGACAGGTCCGGGACGCGTACGCGATCGCCGCCGGCCTCGATTATCCCGGCGTGGGTCCGGAGCACGCCTGGCTCCTCGACACGGGCCGGGCCGGCTACGTCGCCGTGACGGACGATGAGGCGGTGGAGGCATTCGTTTCCCTCTCCCGCCGGGAGGGGATCATCCCCGCCCTGGAGAGCGCCCATGCCGTCGCCCATACGATCCAGACGGCGCCGGCCATGGCAAAAGACAAGATCGTGATCGTCAACCTCTCCGGCCGGGGGGACAAGGACGCGGAGACGATCGCCGAGGGAGGGGAGGGAAAAGGATAATGGGACGGATCGAAGAGCGATTCAAGGCGTTGAAAAAAGAGGGACGGAAGGCATTCGTCGTCTACCTGACGGCGGGCGATCCCGACCTGGAAGCGACGGCGAGCCTGATCCCGGCGCTGGAGGCCGCCGGAGTGGACATCGTCGAGATCGGCGTCCCCTTCTCGGATCCGACGGCAGACGGCCCCATTATCCAGGCCGCCTCGCAGCGCGCCCTGAAACAGGGGACTACATTGGAGAAGATCCTCACGATGATCGCCTCCCTTCGCCGGACGAGCGGAATCCCGATCGTCCTTTTCGGGTACTACAACCCCATCCTGAGCTACGGGACGGAAAAATTCGCGGCGGACGCGGCCGCCTCCGGGGTGGACGGCATCCTCGTCGTCGATCTCCCCCCCGAAGAGTCGGATGAGCTCAGGCAATACACGGACACGTCGGGACTCGCTTTCATCACGCTCATCGCCCCGACGACCGATCCGAAAAGGGCCCGGAAGATCCTCCGGGGCGCGGCGGGATTCGTCTACTTCATCTCCATAACAGGCGTCACGGGAACCGCTGCCCCCCGGACCGAGGACATCCGTCGCGACCTGGTGCGGATCAAGCAAATGACGACCCTCCCCATCGCCGTCGGCTTCGGTATCTCCACGCCGGAGCAGGCGGCGGACATCGCCCTCCTGGCAGACGGCGTCGTCGTCGGCAGCGCCCTGGTCCGCCTGATCGCCGACAAGGGGGGATGCGGCGACATCACCCGAGCGGTGTTCTCATTCGCGGCAATGATCCGTCAGGCGATCGACGGCGTCTGCCCCGGTCGGGGAAAATAGTATTCGATCTAAAAAAATGGCCGAAAAATGAAACGCTCCTCCCCCATAGGACCTTGATTTCATATATGGAAGCTCTCCGGTAATCCAGAACTATCTTCAATTTCTCCTTTTTACGCCATGGTCCAGCAGCAGTTTTTCCAGGGTCTCGTAAGGCTGCGCCCCGACAATAGACCAGCCGTCGAGGACGAAGGTGGGGATGGACGAGATTCCCAGCCGCGCGGAAAGGGCCCAATCGGCGTCGACCGCCTTCCTGAAGCGTCTCGTTTTCAAGACTTCCGCCGCTTCCTGTTCGGGCAGCCCCACCGCTTTTGCCAGCGCGATCAGTTCGTCGGGTTTGGCGATGTTGGTCCCGCCGACATAGTAGGCCCGAAAGACGGCGTGATGAAATTCCTCCCCCTTCCCCCTGCTCTCCGCCCACTTGCCCAGCTCGGTGGCGAGCCGGCTGTTGAAGGTCATCGTCCGCTCTCCCAAGGGCAGCCCCAGCTCCTCGGCCGCCCGCTTCTGTCGGCCCTTCACTTCGCGGGGATCGAGGTTCAGGCCCGAATAGAGCTTATCGAGTGAGAGCCCCTCCTCCGGTGTGTCGGGGTGAAGGGGAAATGCCTTCCACTGGACTTCCACATCGAAGTTCTCCCGCAGTTTTTCAATACGCCCGGTACTGAAGTAGCACCAGGGTCAGATGTAGTCCGAAAAGACTTGAAGCGTTTTTTCCGTCGTCATGCAATTTCTCCGATCTCACTTGTTTTTTTATCATCCGCCGTTACAATCCCGCTTCCCGCCCGATTACGCCGGCCCGGATGGCGGCAGGGATTACATAGTATCAGAAGCGGTCCTTTCATCATAGATGTTTTTCCATCGAGTCATTTATCCTAGGCCATTATCTTATTGACACACGGCATTTTTCGTCCTATTCTCCAGCCATCAAAAAGATCAATGCCTTTTTGAAAACCAGGCATGGCGATGGGCAGGGTTTCTTCCCCGCCCTGAAAAAAGAAGGAAACATCGCCGGCGCCCTTCATGACTGAAAAGGGCGCCGATTTGGAAAGGAGAGTAACATGAGAAAAGGGTCAGGTTCTGTGCGTCAGCGTTTTTCACTTCGAAAGCGAGCGGTCCCCATTCTGGCGGCCTTGCTCCTTGCGGCCTCCATTTTTGCCCTCTTCACCACGGTCGGCGCCCAGATCGAGAGTAATAGGTTGACGGAGCTGCATCTCTCAGGCGTAAAGAGCTGCCCCGGAGACATTGAACAGCGCCGGCCTGCAAGGGTGGTGTTGCAGTATATTGACGGTGTTTTTCACAAATGGGAAGAATATAATCTCGGGGAAAAAGGAGAATTCTGCATCGTCCTGAGGAAACCGGAAGAGCGCCGGCTTTCCGTCGGCGAGGCCAAGACACTGCTGGAAAACTCGGTGCGCTGGCGCGAGCAGGCGCCTCCTCCGGGCATTTCGGAAATTCTCGATCCCTCCGACCCCCGTTTGCAGAGGAAGCCCGCAGCGCCAAAGCTGCCCGATCATTCCCCGATCCTGAATGTCCCGGCATCGCCTGAACCCGACAAGCCTGCCCCTCGCGCCTATCCAGGCAGGGAAAACCGTTCGGGCGTCGATCCGGACCGGATCTCTCCGCCGATGCCGGAAAGAGTGGTCGGAACCGACGATCGGACCCGGGTGACCGATACGGAAAGCTATCCCTGGAACACGGTCGGCTATCTCTGCAACGACTATCCCTCCGGCAGCGCCTATCGCGGGACCGGCGCCATCGTCACCCCCTATATGGTTCTCACCGCCGGGCATATGGTCTACGACTGGAGTACCGAGGGAGGGTATGCAAGCGAAGTATGTTTCGCCCCCGGTCAGAGACAGATGACCCCGGGAGGCGCCGTCACGCGGCCTTACGGCGAGTTAACCGCCTCTCGCTGGGAGACGAACATCAATTATGTCGATGCCTTGAAGACCAATCCGGCTGTCCAGTTCAATTACGACTATGCGGCGGTTTTCTTCAACACATCCTTTGGCCGCGTGGGTCTTAACACCTATATGCCGGTGGTCTTCAACCTCGCTCCCGAATCCATCAATCTCGCCGGCTATCCCCCATCGGTGCAGGGGGAGACGAACAGTCAGGGGATGTGGCACTCATTCGGAGATGTCACCGGCGTTACCGATCGCATGATCTACTACAACGCGGACACGACCGGCGGGAACAGCGGCGGACCCGTCTGGGAATTTATTTCCGGCCTGAGGCGCATCATCGCCGTTCATGTCGCAAGCACTCCCGGCGGGTGCCGTCTAGTGAGCCAGAACCAGGAGGTAATCGAAGGCTGGATGGCGTGGGCGCCGCCCGGCAGCGGGGGCGGTTCGTACTCCGCCGGCGGCGGCGGCTGTTTCATCGCCACTGCGGCCTTCGGCTCCTATCTGGATCCGCATGTTCAGGTGCTGCGGGATTTCCGGCAGCGCCATCTGTTGACGAACGGACCCGGCCGGGAGTTCGTAAGTATCTATAACCAGTTCTCCCCGCCGGTGTCCGACTTTATCAAGGACCACGAGATCCTGCGGACAGCGACACGGGTTCTGCTGACGCCTGTGGTCTATGCGGTGAAGTATCCGCTGGGCCTGCTGGGGGTCTGCGGCCTGATGGTGATTGTGGGCGGCGGAGTCTATCGAACCCGACGGCGGATCTCGTTATTATAGACATTCCCGGCGACACCGGGAAGAGCGATCGAGTGAAGCTCCCCGCCCGCAGGGCGGGGCTTGCGGGTTGCGCTCCCGGTCACCCCGGGAAACCCTAAGCAAGGACATGCGGCACACCGGAAAAAAAACGGGCGCATCGCCGATCGGCATGCACCCGTTTCATTTTTTCTTAGTCTGGAAGATCCCTGAAATCGATCCTTCTACTCGATGACGATCATCACCTGTTCCGTCTCGACGCTGTCATTGGCCTTGACCTTGATCTCCTTTACCGTGCCGCCGGCCGGCGCATAAATCGGATTTTCCATCTTCATGGCTTCCAGCATGACGACTTCGTCGTCTTCCTTCACCTGATCTCCCACTTTAACCAGGACTTCCAGGATTTTTCCCGGCATCGGGGCCCTCACTTCTACACTCATTGCCGTTACCTCCGTATTATGATGAATGATGAACCTTGTTTCCTGATGATCCGCAGCCTCGATCCCTCTGCGACCCGACCCTCTATCCAACCATTATCGCTCCGGCAAAAAGGATCTCGCCAGGCGATGACTTTATCCGAACCGGCATTTGACCCGTCTTCCTATAATTACTGAGCGATCAAGTCAAGACCAAAGTATCATTTCACCTCTGATCAGACGGAATCTACTCCCGGCCGAACGGATGAGGCGATAGATGTGGGCCCGCAGCACCCAGGGAGCATGGAGATGGTTGTCCGTCTGTAACTTCCTTCCCATGTTCATTAGCGACCTTCTGAAACCCATCTCATCCACCCGAATGGTCATTTCTTCCCCTTCAGGATCAGAACCTCGATGTCTAACAGATGCTCCAATCCATCGATGACCGGCGCCGAGGTCTCCACAGCAGGCCAGCGCCTCTCCACCATACGGTGCCGAAGCCAGACAGGATGCATGCCAACGGCCCCCGAACCGCAGATGTCGATCCGCCAGTCGTCTCCCACATAGACCGCCTCATGCGGATCGATCCCGAGTTTCTCCAAGCAGAGGCGAAAGGGCGCCTGATCCGGTTTAGCCGGGATCCCGCCTTCCCCAGCCACGAGGATTATCTCGAAGAATCGCTCCAATTCCGGGTAGTTAGCGAGACGGTGCTTCCCATCCTGCTTCTGGCCTTGGGTGTTGGTGATCAGGGCCAGGCGGTATTTGCCCCGGAGGGCTGTCAGGACCGCCTCCGTCTCGGGAAAGATGCGGGTCATCGTCTTAACCCTTTCCCAGTACTCGGTCTCCCATCGTTCGAGAAGCCTGTCATCGACCTCCCGGCCGTGGCGCCGGAAAACCTCCTCCAGGAGCCTCTTTCGGGAAAAATCGGAACGGGCGTGAAAACGGGCCCGGATCTCCCGGTAGCTCACCAGAAAATCCTCCCATGACATCAGGCCATGAGCCGCAAATGCCTTCCGCTGGGCCTCCTTTTCAGCCGTCCGAAAGCCGTCCGCCGAATCGACCAGCGTCTGACCGAAATCGAAAACAATAGCTCGGATCATCTAAAATATTAATCCCTTCCATGCTTTTTCAGATAGGCGCCGAAAAGCTCATCATCCGTTGGCTGGTAATCCGCGACGGGTGTCGCAACGCGCGTATACATGATGAACTGCCGCCAGTTGATGTTCTCGCAGCTGATATTACCGGCCCAGGTCCCGCAACCCAGTGTATCCGTGAAACCGAGATGGCTCGTCCAGCCGCCGCTGTTCGCCTCCGTATGGCCCATATTGCAGACAATGCGGCACACATTCGCGCGAAGTCCGATCTTATCTATCCGTTCATCGATCTTCGTCTGGATATTCACCGAGTGTCCCTCGCCGGAAAACCTCAGGATCTGCTCCATCCGGTCCAACATCTCATCGAAGTCCGTCCACTTCCAGACAGTCAGGACCGGAGAGATCTTCTCTCCGGAGAACCGGTCCTCCGGGCCGACCTTCTCCCCCATGACCATCAGGATCTTTGTCTCCTTCGGAACGTTCAGTCCGGCCAGATCGGCGATATACAACGCCGACTTCGCCACGATGTCCCGGTTCAAGGTATGGCCGTCGGGCCACATCGTCTTCCGCAGGATCTCACGCTCCTGCGTGGAACACATGTAACCGCCCTCTGCCTTGAGGGCCGCAATCATCTGATCGAAGATGCACTCCTCGATCGCGATGGCGTTCTCCGAAGAGCACGACGCCGCATTGTTCGCAATCTTCGACTTCTTGAGTTTGGCCGCCACCGTCGGAATATCAACCGTTGAATCCACAATGGCAACCACATTCCCCGCGCCAACCGTCTGCGCCGGAACTCCCGCGGCATACACCACCTTGACGAGGGCCGCGCCGCCCGTGGCTACCGCATAGTCGCAGTTCGCCATCAGCTCCTGCGTCTTGGCATTGCTGGTGTGACGAATGCACTGAACCAAATCCACCGACGCACCCACCTTCGCCAAGGCCTTCCGGATGTGCTCCACCGTCATGTAAGTTGCAAGCTCCGTGCGGGGGTGAGGCGAACAGATGATCGCATTGCGCGTCTTCAACGTGCTGAGGGCTATGCAACATACCGTCGACTCCGGGTTCGTGCAGGGCACAACGTTCGCAATGACCCCGATCGGCTTCGCATATGTCCGGATCCCCTTCGCCTTGTCCTCGCTTACCAGACCGCAGGTTTTCACGCCGATCTGATCGTAGAGCGTACCGCGGACCTTCGTTCCGATCTTGTGAACCTTATCCTCATAAACGCCAATCCCCGATTTCTCGACGGCCAGGCGGGCCAGCTCTTCCGCGGTCTCTTTCTTCTGCAGCTCCCAACCTACCGCCAGCACCATCTCATCGACCTTCTCCTGCGGCCAGAACTCGACCATCTTAAATGCCGCCCTGGCCTTTTCGTACATTTCCTTAATATTGTCTTCCATTTACGTTCCTTCCCTTCCTTTCCTTTGCTAATTGTTGTCGTCGATTGCTGTTTCCATCTCAGCAGACCCGCTTGTATGAATCGTTCATTTGTTAAACGGCCACATACTGAACCCCTCCTATAAGAAGATGAGCTTCTGAATGGAGAAGAAAGCGGCTGCCATCAAGCCACTCGCCGGGATAGTGATCAGCCAAGCCACACCCATATCCTGCGCTACCTGCCAGCGGACCATCTTGGGCCGGAACGCCGCTCCAGCCCCCATCACCGACGAAGAGATGACCTGGGTGGTCGAGAGTGGGAAACCGAAGACGGCGGCGGTCTCTATGATGGTGGTGGCTACCGTCTGCGAGGCGAAACCGTGGATAGGCCGGACCTTGTAGAGCCCCGTCCCGAGCTTCTTGATGATACGACGACCGCCGGAGAGCGTCCCCGCCATCATCGCGATCGAGCAGGTGAGGATAACCCAGCCGGGGATGGGGAGCGCGTTGAACCTCTTGAGCAACCATTCACGTTCCTCCTCAGTTGGAGCACCGGACATTTTATTAACGGCGGTGGTTTCGAGGAGGGTGATCAGCCGCTTCTGGTGGGTCCTATTGAGGTTCACTTCCTCCTGTCCCACGGCGTTGGTGAGCATAGCGGCCAAGTCGGGATCGATCGCGTGAGGGCTGACCCCGGCCGGGAGTGTGGCGATGGTCCGGGCTAAGAACTGGTTTATCGGAACAGGGATGGTGACGGTGTGAGTCGAGTAGAAGCCGAGGATGACCAGTGAGAACATGATCACTCCCATCGTTTTCTGGGCGTCGTTGGTCCCATGGGCGAGCGCCTGGGTGATCGAGGAGACTATCTGGAGCCGCTTGAAGACCCTGTTCACTTTCGGGGTCGCCCTCTTCGAGAAAGCCAGGGTCAGCTTGGTAAATAAAAGACAGGCAAGGAAGCCGACGATGGGTGAGAGGATCATGATCCCGATAATCACCCAGACGGTCGGCCAGTTGATTGGAGCGAGTCCCCAGCCGGTCATGAAGGCGCCGATCAGGCCGCCGATCAGCGCATGCGACGAGGAAGAGGGTATCCCAAACCACCAGGTGAAGAGGTTCCAGGTAATTGCCCCGAGCAGGGCGGCGATGATGATGTAGACCCCTTCCCTTCCGGTCTCAAGCAGGGTCGGGTCGACGATCCCCTTCCCGAGAGTCTGGGCGACCTCGGTACCGAGGAAATATGCGCCGATGAAGTTGGCGACCGCGGCGGTCCACAGCGCCTGCGCAGGGGTAAGCGTCCGTGAGGTGATGACCGTCGCCACTTGGTTCGCGGAATCGTGGAAGCCGTTGGTGAAATCGAAATAGAGAGCCAGAAGGACGACCGCCACGGCCAGCACCAGAATGAAGTCCATCAAAACTATCCTCTCTATAAAAACTTAATATTACACCGTAATTAACATCTTGATCATCGCCCCTGCGACCTTCTTCCCCTCTCTCAGAACTGCAACGGGCTGGCCCACCGGTCCATTCTCCATCAACGTCGCCACCATAGGTCCCCCGGAGGAGCGACGATAGAAGATTCTAAGAATGTTTCATCACGATACTCGAAATGATATTGGCCGCCTCATCCCCGCGGTCGGCGGCGTTGCTGAGATGACGATAGATCTCCCTCATTTTGAGCATGAACACCGTATCGTTTCCGCGAAACAGATGCGACAGTGCCAGGCGGTATGCGCCCTCCATCTTGTTTTCGTAAGCCTTGGCTTTGACAGCGTGCACAGCGGCGATCCTCGGCTGCCCTTCAAGAATATTGATGGCATGATTGATCTCGCGACCCGCGCTGATCAGGATGTCGACCATCTCCTTGATATGCCCGTCCGCACACACCCCGTAGATCTCCATCTCATAAACGGTGGAATTGGCATAATCCATCACATCGTCGATCGCACGGGAAAGATCGAAGATGTCCTCCCTGTCGAGCGGCGTGACAAATGTCCTGTCCAACGTCTGGATCAGCATCAGCCGCAGATCATCCGCCTCCTCCTCGCATTTCTTGACCTGCTTGGCATTATCCGGGCTGCAATCGTTCATATAGTTGGCCAATGCCTCAAGGCCCTCCAGGGTCTTTCCGGATTGTTGGATCAGGAGACTATAAAATATATTTTTCTCCTTTGAAAAGATCTTCTTGCTGAGCCTGAATATCACCGACCCGCTCCTTTCACCCTTATTAAAATGCCGGATGCAATGCCTTGATGCGGCAAGTTATCCACTAAATATCCATCCCATTACATCCGGATCAGATTTTCCGTTTGGGATCGTCGATCTCTTCGACGATGGCCCATCCGGAGCCTTTGATCTTCTGCCGCTCCAGAAAGATCTGTTTCCACTCCTCGGGGGTCTGGGCCACCATCGCCTTGGCAACCGATTTCCGCTCATCGAGGGTGGGCACCGGCCGGTCTGCCGGTCCATCGTACCACTCCTTCGGCGTCAGCGTCTGACCAAGGCGGACCGGCCCCTCCTGCTCGATCTCCTCGCAGTAGTGGGCGCCAGTGGCGAAGGCGCGGGTCACCGCCAGGATGCACCAAGTGGCCTCGGGTGTGAAGCCAAGGTCAAGCATCACCGCACCCGTGGCGCCCAGGAGATCTATGTCGACCGGCTCTTTGCTCAGTCTCTGGGCGGCATTGACCACCTCCTTCATCAGCGGGATGTATTTCCCCGCCAAGCCGAGTTTCTCGGCCCGGGCGATCATCCGCTTCGCCATCGGGTCCTTCAGCATCAGGCCGGAGACGCCCAGCGCGGGGTCGTTGATCCGTTTCCTGACCACCGCTTCAACCACCTCGGAAAGCGGCATGCCCTCTTTTTCCTGACGGGCCAGGATCCCGTCAAGCATCCTGCCGAACGTCTGGTAGGCGCCGTAGGCATGGCCGAAGGCCAGGATCGAAGCACCCGCGGCCTGGGTCAGCAGCGTCTTTCCGCTCGCGACAATCCGCGCGATATTCGCCGGAGAGGAAAGCCCGTCTTCGATCATGCATACCATCACGTAGTTGAGCATCTTCTCTTCCTCAACCAGCGAAATCCTCGCCTGAAAGTCGATGAAGAGCATGTCCGTCAGTCCGTAACCCGCCTCCATCAGCTCCGTGGTATCGTACCCCCGGGCCACGATGCGGTGAACGTTCTTGTACGCCACCTCGGATACCCACTGGAAAGGGGCCCTCTTGCCGTCCAACGGAACCGTGCCGCGCTCCCGCGTCCGGTAGTTGAACCGGAGTCTCGGATCGTCTAAATTGTCCATTTCTTGTATTCTCCTTCCTCTTTCTGCTTTCGGGCATATTCCTGCCGCTCCGCCTGACTCGGTACCTCGCGGTCCACCGGGCCCGTGTACTTGATCATCGACAGATCCAGCATCTGGACCATCGGCTCCCGCCTTGAGGCCGCCCAGGCGCGACTCCTCTTCATCGTGTAGGTGGCGTGGGCCGCGCAGCTGAAACCACGGCAGACGCAGCCGATGCACCAGGCGGCATTCGGGGAGAAGCCGATTTCGGCCAGAGCCGTGTTGCCCGCACCGACCACGTTCACCCCTACGGGGTCCTTGCCTTCCCTCTTCCTACGCTCGGCAAAATGCTTTTCGATCGACCGCTGCAGCTCCAGATAGACCCCACTGCAGAGCTGTTCGTGCTTGATGTGCGTCGGTTCGGCGCGGGGATCGCCGTCCAGGTGCTGGGGCTGGCCCATGCCCACCACCGCCAGACCCGCATCCATGTACTCGTCGACGAGGATCTTCCCCATCTCATCGATGCTCTTCCCCTCCACGCGGGCCCGCTCGATGTACTTGTGCAGCATATAGCCGTGCGCCGCCCCGGGACCGTGGACCGTCCCGAAGGTCGACACCGACGCGGCCAGCGCCACGGGCAGATTCGGCCGACCGTTCATGACGGCGATCGCCGACGCCGCCGACGGCGACATGGAATGCTCCAGAAACTCGCCCGTCTCATAACGCAGCATGTCCACCTCGTTCTCCGCCGCGATCCGGTTCTGGAAAATGAGAAACAGCATGTCGTAAAACGTGTACCCCGCCTCGGCCAGGTCGCTCACGTTGTATCCCCTTACGACCGTCGCCTCTTCCGTCTTGTAAGAAATGGCTGTCTTTCTCTCGAATAATGGCTGTCTATCCATTCAACGTCCCTCCAAAATAGCAATTGATTATCCCTGAACGACTCTCTAACCGTTCTACCTGGCGCCGGCCTACTTCCCCATGCCATCGCTGAACGCCCTCCCGGCGGGGCCCTCCCGTACCGGTTCTCGCCGATCCTACCCTATGGCAAATTCATGGATTCGCTATAAAAAATCCCACGATCACCCGAACAGAAGCTTAGGGAGCCAGAGCACAATCTTCGGGAAGGTATAAATCAGAGCCACCCCCAGGATTTGCAGACACATGAACGGCATCATCCCTTTATAGATATCCAGCAGTTCCCATTCCGGCATGATTCCCTTGAGATAGTAGGCCGACAGGGCTACTGGAGGGGAGAGCCAGCAAGTCTGCAGCGTGACGGCCAGCAGAATGCAAAACCATAGCATATCGATCTTCAGATCCGTGATGATCGGAAGGAAGATCGGGACAATGACGACCACGATCGGCACCCATTCCAGAGGCCATCCCAGTATAAAACAGACCACCAATATGCCGATCAAAAAGACCCAGGGAGGCAAGTTCCAGGACAAAAGCGTACTGGCGATGAACTTGGGCGTTCCCATAGAGGAAAAAACCGTTCCCATGAATGTGGAAGCCGCAAGAAGAACCATCACCATGCTCGTCGTTTCGGCCGTGCGGAAGGCGGATTCCTTCACGATCTTGAAGGTCAGTTTCCGATGTATCAATGTCACCAGGACCGCCCCCAGGCAGCCGAGGGCCGCCCCTTCGGTGGGTGTGGCAAGTCCCGTCATAATGGTGCCCAGCGTCGATATGATGAGGACTGCCGGCGGCAAGAGCCCGACAAAAAACTCGCGAACCATGTGGCTCAGGGGCATGTCGAGCTCCGCGTCGGGCAGAGGGGGACCCAGCTCGGGTTTGATCATGACCCGGATGATCGTGTAAATGACATACAGGCCGGCGAGCAGGAGCCCGGGCAGCAGCGCTGCCGCGTACAACCGTGAAACGGAAACCGACATCACCGGTCCCATGACGACCAGCATCACGCTGGGGGGGATGAGGATGCCCAACGTCCCGCCCGCACAGATCGTCCCGGCACTAAGCCCCGTGTCGTATCGGGCCTTTTTCATGACGGGAGCGGCCATCAAGCCGATGATCGTGACGGCGGCGCCGACGATCCCCGTTGCTGCTGCGAATAGCGTCGCCGAGAAAATGGTCCCAATGTACAATGAGCCATTGAGTCGGCCGGACAGGAGTTGAACCGCCTTGAAGAGACGTTCCATCAGTCCGGCACTCTCCAGTAGATAGCCCATGAATGTAAAAAGGGCCACTGCGGCCAAGACCGTGTCCATCATCGTTCCGAAGAACGAAAGGGTCATCAGGTAGAACACCTTTTCGCCGAGACCGATATAACCAAACACCACGCCGAGGGTGATCAGCGTGAATGAGATGGGGAAACCCAAACAGATAGCGCCAAAGAGGAGCACCAGGAGAACCAGGCCGTAGAGTTCTAAACTCATTTCTTCCTCCCACACCAGATAGTTTTCATATCTTCAAGAAGTTTCGCGGTCCCCTGAATCAACAGCAGAGCCGACGGCGATACCGCACCCGGGGGGTGCGGTATTCATGTAATCTCAGTGGGCGCCTCCCGGTGGCGGATATCCACTCCTGTCAGTAACATCTTAACCGATTTGAGAAGCTCCGAGATCCCCTGAAGCAGCAGCAGGGCCCCGCCCAAGGGGATGACCGATTTATACCAGTATGCGGGGGGCCTCCAGGTCGTCATCAGCTGCTCCCTCAGGTCCCAGGATTCGGCGGCGAAGTCCCAGCTCAGCCAGACGAACATCACAATCCCCGGGAGAAAGAGGAACAAATAGCAAATCACGTCGACCCAGCATTGCGTCCGGGGAGCCCACTTATCGTAAAAGAAATCGGTCCGGATATGCTTTCCCAGATAGAGGGTCATGGCGCCGGCAATAAAATAATGAGTTCCGTAGAACATAGTCGCCAAATCCACAGCCCAGAGCGTAGGGGTGAAGACGTAACGGACGAACACCTCCCAGACCAGCGCGCCCGCCATCGGGATGATCAGCCAGGAAACGGCTTTCCCCGACCATATGCTGATCTGGTCAATCACCTTGATGATCCGATCGATGCTCTTCATATCAAGCTGCTCCAAAGTGTAAGAACGCTTCCTCCCTGGATACGTCCTGTTGGTTTGAAAAAACTGGACACGAAACCCCACCACGCATTCACACCTGCAACAACTTACCCGGCCGGCCGTTCCCCGGCTGGTTCGGGGGGATCGGCCGGCCATGGTAGGTTCACACGACGATCAGGCCTGTCATGCGAGGCGCTTGTCCGGGACTTGCTTAGCGAACTTCCGCAGCACCGGCGATGAGCTGCGTCAGCTTGTTTGTTTCTTTGGTGTAGGGAACCACGACATTCGCGAACTTCCGTTGGGATGCCAGCACCTTTGCAAAGAAAGGATCCTCCTTCTCGAATTTCGCAAGCACCTTTTTCGCCGACTTGATGAAGGCCGCGGCATAATCGGGCGGCGCGTCGAACATTTTGACGCCCTTTTCTTTGACAAGCACCTGGAGGGCTTTGGAGTTCTCGTCTACAAAGTACATCAGGGCCTCGAAAATCGACGTCTGGATTGCTACTTCAACGATTGCCTGGAGATCCGGGGGCAACTCGCGCCATTTCTTTCCGTTGATGACGATGTCCGCGATATCGATCGCCTGGTGGAGGCCTTGGATCGAGTAGTTCTTGAAAACGTCGTAAACCCCCAGCTTGAGATCGTTCGCGGGATTGATCCACTCGAGGGCATCGATAAGACCCCTTTCCGCAGCGGGGACGACTTCCTGCGACGGCAGATTCACCGGGATGCCACCCATGTCTTTGAGGACATCCGACGGCAGACCGGAAGACATGCGGATCCTCATCTTCAAGTACTCGGCGTTCGTTTTGGGCACCCTCTTGAACCACCCGAAGCACTCGGGGCCATCCGGACCGTACAGGAACGGCATCACGTCCGCCTTCAGGATCTTCTGGTAATATTCCAGGTAGAGCTCCCGCCCTCCTCCCCGCAGGTACCAAGACAGGTGGTTAAACTGGTCCAAACCGCTCCCTGCGCCGCCGATCGGGGCGCTGAACAGACCGCCCGCCGGGTGTTTTCCCGTCGCATAATGGGTCCACCACTGCCCGGCATCGACGACCCCCTTGTTGACCCCGTCCAGGATTTCGAAGGGATTCACGATCGCTCCGGCCGGAAGAATCTCGATCTTCAGCCGGCCGGCTGACATCTTGTCTATGTTGGTTGCCAATTTGTTCAACAGGTCCATGTGCGGAGTCGCCGCGGGGTTTGCGCTTTGCAGCTTCCACTTAAACTGCTGCGCCTGTGCCGCCTGCGCTACATCCGCCATGCCGAATCCCACCAACAAAACGGTTACTGCCACGAGAACAATCAGTTTCTTCATAGCCTCTCCTCCTTTTGTTTGTGTTTACTGACTCCCATCGAGGGATTCCATTGTTGAGACAATATGACCCTGAATCCCTCCTTCCCGTTAAAAAAACTCTTTTTCAATCAGTTCCGGAAGATTGGCCACACTGGGAATCACATGGGTGTGACGGTATCTTCCCCAGTCGGTCACCGGCCGGGGGCCGCTGAGAACGCCCACCACGCCGCGGCAACCCGCATGTTGTCCTTCCAGCATGTCGGCCGGCGTATCGCCGATCTTGATCACCTCGTGAACGCTTTGGATATTCAGCATGGTCATGGCATAAAAGATCATGAAGGGCGCGGGCCGGCCAATCTCTCCGGGAATATGCTCCACATCCACGGCAATATCCACCAGACCATCCCTCACCCACCCCAAGCCATCCATGATGGCATCCGTGATGAGACGGTGGAATCCCGTATCAGTGGCCACCTTGATCCCATGCTCGTGGCACCAGCGGAACGTATCGGTTGCCCCGGGAATTGCACTGCATTGTTTACGGTAATATTCGAGCATGATCTGTTGGTACCGGTCAAAGACCTGCTTGGCCTGTTGGTAGGTTTCGGGATCCTTGATCTTCTCAAAATCCTCAATATCGATCTTCTTTCCCATCTGCCTCGCAATCAGAAACTGATAGAGATGGATCTTGTTGGTTCCCATATTATAGAGAATCTCCTCGGGTGTGGTTTTGAGCTTGTACTCCTGAGCCGCCTGGAATAGACAATCTCTCACCCCGGTGTCGTCGTAGACCGTCGTCCCCGAAAGGTCGAACATCACCATGCCAATTTTTCCCATTCAACTACTCTCCTTCCTTACGATGATCGTGGGAGGGTATCGCACCCTTCCCACAGTATCTCCAAATCAAAAAATAAATCCATCTTTGTCCGTTCGAGGATTTCAGTCCATAAACGCTACGGGATCACGGCGACGCGAATCGCTTTTCCCGAACGGGCAAGCATCATCGCCTGATTAATCTCGTCGAGGGAAAACCGATCCGTAACCAGTTTTTTAAAAGGAAAAATCTCCTTTGCTTGTGATAAGAAATCGACTCCCGCTTGGAGATGCCTCGTATCGTAGTTATGAACCCCTCGAATGGTTAGGCATCGAAACACAATATCGGAAAAATCAAAAGTTACGTTGCCGCCTGGAAAGGTAATTCCATGTTCGATATACCGCCCACCCGTTCGCAGACACTTCAACCCGACCGGCACTATGGTCGGGACACCGGCGACCTCCATGGCCGCATCTGCTCCAAAACCATCGGTAAGACCGAGGACCGCCTGGACAAGATCATCATCTTTGATATTGCTTGTATTGATTGTATCTGTTGCACCAAAAGCCCTGATCGCTTCCAGACGATGGGGCAGGATATCGGTTACGATGATTCTATTGCATCCATAATGCTTCGCGAGGGCGGCCGAATAAAAGCCCAGCGCGCCGGCGCCCTGGATCAGCACATTTTCAAAAGGCTTCAGGGCAGCGGCTTCCCAACCGGCCACAACGCTAGCAAGGGCGCAGTTGGCAGGCGCCACCTCTTCGTCGGTCAATTCATCGGGCACCTTGATGACACATGTACCGGGCGTGATGTAGCAATACTCCGCAAAGCCTCCCACAAAATGAGGATAGTCCGCACAACTGTCATGCCCGTATTTTTTTAGGTGCAGGCACTTCATCATCAGCCCTTTTTCGCGGCAATAATAGCACTTCCCGCAATTGTCCATGATGGTCCAGGTAATTCTGTCCCCCACTTTCAGCTTTCGATTCCCGGAATCAAGGGCAATTTCATCCCCAAGCTCCACGATTCCCCCCACAATCTCATGGCCAAGAATCATGGGGACGGGGGCCTTCTTCCTGCCTAACCAGGCAAGTACATCCGAACCACAGATGGTACAACACTTTACCCTCACCAGGATGCAGCCCTTCTGCACCTCAGGGAGCGGAAACTCACGAATTTCCAAATCTTCGTTTGTTCTGACCATTACGGCCGCTCTTCCCGTTCTCGTCATCATTCCTCCCGTTTTCATATATCTTCTTCGCGAGCATCCAAAGTCCAGGAAGACTCACCGGAACGATCATTCCCCCGGTGCCTGCTTTCCCACCTCGACCCCGGCGATCTTTTCCATGGGCTGTATTACCGCCGCAAGGTGTTGGTTGCCGTGGCCCAGGCCTCGGGCCTCCTGATAGATCTGCTGCGCGACGGTTGGAAGCAGCAGGCGTACCCCGTTCTCCCGGGCCGTCCGGATGGCGCATTCCAGGTCCTTGATCATCCCTTCCACGGTATAAACCGCATTGAAATTGCGCGGCAGGATGGCCTCGGGTACGGATTGGTCAAGCGCCCGGCTCTGCCCCGAGCTCACCGTTAACACCTCGAAAAGCTTTTGCGGATCGATCCCGAGCTTCACCCCCAGAACCATGGCCTCGGCCACCAGAACGTGTCCAACCCCAGTGAGAATCTGGTTGCAGATCTTGGTCGAACAGCCCGCCCCCGTCGGCCCCATGTGAAAAATGTTCTTTCCGAAGACCTCCAGCACCGGCCGGGCTTTTTCCAACGCAACCGGATCGGCGCCCACCATGACACTGAGCGTCCCGGTTTCTGCACCGCGCGGCCCGCCGCTGATCGGCGCATCGATGAAGTGAACTCCCTTTTTTCCGACCGCCTCGCCGATCTTTCGGCTGGTCATAGGATAGATCGTACTGGTATCGATGAAAACCTGTCCGGCGCTTGCACCCTCCATCGCCCCCTCCAGTCCGAGGTAGATGTGCTCAACCTGTTCCGGTGTCAACACGCAGGTAACCAGAATTTCTACTGAACGCGTCACTTCCGCGGGTGTCGAGGCCGGTATGGCCCCGAACGCCGCGAGCCGCTCTACCGGACCTCGGCTGCGGTTGTGTGCAACCACCGTGTGCCCCACCTTGATGAGATTATGGGCCATGGGAAAACCCATACGCCCCAAACCGATAAAGCCAACGCGCATTTTACATAACCTTCAATCTGTATCCCCGGCGCGTCCCTCTCCGACCCCGGGGAGAACCGCATCGCCGGCAATTCCTGATCTCTGTATCGACCTTCCAGCACCGCGCACAAGAACGTAGGGTAACCGCTGCGGGGTACTATAGAAAAGGTTTTGGCGATATGTCAAACTGATAATAATTATAATTGTATAACTAATCTTTATATTGGTCAGCCTGTTGAGGCGCTGACACGCAGCATGATATGTGTTGACAACCCGGACCTGGCAAAGTATGAATCTATGGTAGATCAGGATAGATCTCCTGAGTAGCCGCGGAGAATTACCCCTTGAATTCGCTATGTTTCGTCCTCGATGTTCCAGTGAAGTCATAGGACAGACGGCTAACGCGTGAATTATCACCAAAAACATCCTGAACGGTGCATGCAGCATGAACATGAATCATCTTAAAGCTTTTTATGCTGTGGCAAAGGCAAAAGGTTTTACACATGCCGCGAAGCAGTTGAACGTCTCTCAGCCGACCCTCAGCATGCAGGTGAAGTCCCTCGAGAAACGCTTTTCCGTTCCCCTGATCAAACGAAACAAGAAAACGTTCGAATTGACCGAAGAGGGGAATCTCGTTTTCACTCATGCAGAGAAGATCTTTTTTCTGATCCATGATCTGACTAAAGAGCTGGAAAATTTCGAATCGCATAACATGATCATCGGTTCGACTCCTTATATTTCAAATCATGTGCTGCCGGAGATCCTGCAAGCCATTCAGGAGACATTCAGTGATGTGAAAGTACAGATATACACCGATTTATCCACTGTGATCCTTAATAAGGTCGTGGACTATGAACACCATCTCGCCGTCATCGCAAGAGTGTCTTATCCGGATAACATCGTATCTATACCCATACTCAAAGCGCAGTTAATGTTCATATCCAAGGATGATCTGGGCGGACAGGTCAGCCTGGAGGATCTGGTGAATTCCCCCATCATCCTGCCTGAGCGGGGATCAGCGACGAGAGATTACCTACTCAACGCATTCCATGCAAGAAATTTGACCATCACCAACAGCATCGACTGTGAAAATCCGCCGGCGATCCGGCATATGGTCCAACTGGGCATGGGCGGTGCATTCTTTCCCCTGTTCAGCGTTCAGCGGGACGTTCAGGAAGGCCGGTTCCACATGGCTGCCGTCAAGGAGGGTTTGTCACTGGATTATGATCTGATATTTTTAAAAGACCGAAGGGATTCCCATTCGGTCAGGATGTTCATATCTACCATGAAGAAACTGCACCGGAGCCATTCAAAATCTGGTTGAGGGCATTGAGAGGAACCTTTCCCTGTGACACCCTGAGGATATTTTCCCAAAAATAGGCGTACCGCTTTTGATGAAATTTCAATCCATCCGGCATTCCGGCGGTATGCGGGGTCAGGATCACGTTCTTCATTCTGCAAAGCGGGCTCTCCTTCGGCAAAGGCTCTTTCTCAAAGACATCCAGCCCCGCTCCTGCGATCTTATTTGCCTGCAGGGCTTCGACCAGCGCCGCCTCATCCACAATGGGCCCTCGCGATGTATTGATCAGAAAGGCGTTTTTCTTCATGGAATCAAACTCCCGGCGTCCGATCATATGACGGGTCTGGTCATTTAGGAAGGTGTGCAGTGTGATTACATCGGAATGGCCGAGCAGCGTCGCCATATCCGTCATTTGAACACCCCTGTCCACTTCCACAGGACGAATGTCATATCCCAGGACCTTCATCTCGAAGGCCAGGGCCCTTCGTGCAACCGCTTGACCGATACTGCCCATCCCGACTATCCCGATGGTCTTCCCCGTAACCTCGGACCCCGTATAGTCCACGCCGTACTCTCCTCGCTTCATCGTTCCGTCAAGGTGGATCATCGCCTTGTACCAGCACAAGATGAATGCAAGTACGTGCTCGGCGACAGCAATGGTGTTGACGCCCGCAGCGTTGGCGACGTAGATGCCCCTCTTGGTGCATTCAGAAATCATCACATTATCGAAGCCGGCTCCCGTCTGAACCAGTTTGAGTTTCTTGGCCCGATCCAGAAATGGTCCATCGACCGTGACGTGTTCGGGAATGATCACCTCTGCATCGGCCAATTCAGGTTCCATCTTCTGCACTGACACAATGACCACCTTCCAATCGGAAAGGAATTGCTCGACGATCATTTTTATTGATTTCTTCGAAAAATCCCCGATGATGACAATCTTCATTTTTCACTCCTTCAGAGAGAATGACCGGCATTCAGCGGGAAAACCCTATACCGGATCACTCTCCGGTCCATCATGATTTCTTCAAGGCTCGCCCGGTCGAGACAAAAGAATTATTGATTGACGGGAAATCTATCAGTCTCCAGTTTGTAATTTTACTCGAGAGCGCCTTCAAAACTCAGCCGGTAAGTCCCCCCGGCCGCTTTGATCGAGACGCAGGATCTCCCCCGGGACCTCCCGGCAGCTTTCCAATACCCGCCAGGCGCCGGTGAACGGGGCGCCCCGCGTCAGATCGTTGGGAATGACCAGGCAGCGGATGCCGGCCGCCAGCGCCGAGGCAAGGCCGCGCGGGGAATCCTCGACGACGAGACACTCATCCGCATTGAACCCGCTCTTCTTTATGGCCGTCAGATAGGGCTCCGGGTTTGGCTTCGACAAAACGTAATCCTCCCGTGCGAGGACAAAATCGAACGAGGCAAGAAGTCCCGTCCCGGCGTGTATCGCGTCAAAATGCACCCGCCGGGAGCTGGTCACTATCGCCAGAAAGACCCTTCCCCGCAGCGCTCCCAGAACCTCTTCCACGCCATCCATCACGCGGACATCGCCTGTCAGGAGTTCCGTGTAGCGCCTGTTCCGCTCCTCCTGGAGGCGTTCGATCTCCTCCCCGGAAACCCCCTTCGCCCTGGCAAGATCGAAGGCGCTCCGCCCGTCGACGAGGGAGATCTGCCTGAAGAGGGCCTCCGTCAGCGTCACCCCGGTCCGAAGCAGAAGCTCGCGGGTCGCCTGGAAATAGAGTTTTTCCGTGTCCACAAGGACGCCATCGTTGTCCCAGAATACAGCTTTAATCATTTTCCTCTTCCCGAACTTCACAGGACATCTTCGAGTATCTCCGCCGCCTCCCGGACGAAGCCGGGACATCGCTCGGTGAACAGGCGTTTCTCCCGCGCCATCGCCATCCCCTCGGCCGTCGTGAGATCACACCCCAAAAGCTCGCGGCAGAGGAGTGAACCGTTGCGTAAGCGGAAACGGCCGGCAAAATCACGGGCAAGGGCATAGGTTTTTTCCTTTGTTTCCTTGTCTTTGGGCATTGTATACCCGTGCTTCAAACCGATCACGATCATGGCGCCCGTGACTGCGCCGCACACCTCGCCGAGACCTCCCATCCCTCCCCCGAACGCGGCGGCCGCCTTTAGAGCCGTCTCCCTCTCCAGGCCCAGCTCGCCGCCGTACGTGGAAAGAATCGCCTGCGAACAGTTGAACCCCTCCCGGAAACAACCGACGGCCTCCTCGATTTTATTGCTCATGACGATCCGACTCCTCTCATCCCTTGATAGTAAAATCCCCCTTGCCTTCACCGCGTGAAGTGAAGCTCCCCGCCCACAGGGCGGGACTTCCCGGCAAGGAAGGGTTCCGCCTGCAAGGCAGGGCTTGCGGGTTGCGCTCCCGGTCAGGGGGCTGTCTCCTGCGGCGCAATATATAGTATGGATAGCGACCGCCGTCAAATCCTAATCGTCTTGTTTGACATTCGGGGACCTATCCGTTATATATAAACCGGAATCCCTCAAAACCGGAGCCGGTGTAATGCAGATACAGGACGTATTTCACTATTACGGGAACGATCTGAAAAGGGTCGAAGAGCACATGGAGATGTATCTCCGTTCGGACGTGCGACTCATCCCGGAGATCATCC
>CAZINF010000012.1:0-40126 GCA_964540555.1 uncultured Syntrophus sp.
GGAACAGGGTGGCGGATTCCTTCGGAATCGGGTGGCGGAATCAGCGGAATACGCAATGACCCTATAGCGAAAAAAATGGAAGCATTGACTGATAGTTGGTTTGGCATAATTGGAGGCGGATATTTGGTAATCGCCAGAAAAATTGCAAACATTTAGAAAGCAATTCGGTTGATTGCTGTTCATAAATAATCAGTAGCATAGGGTGCCTAGTGCCTATGTCATACCTCACGAAGCTGGAAACGGCGGAAACAATGGAAGGCGTTGCCCTAAACATGCGCGCACCCTATTTCTACCCGACCTCGACTCAATTCAATTGGAGCAGAGATGAACACCCGGATCATTTTGGTAGACGCAAAGAACGATCGACGTTGGGATGAATTCGTAGACAAACATCCGCAGGGCACGGTGTACCATTCTTCCGCTTGGGCACAGGTGCTGGAATCGAGTTACGGGTACACACCCTACTACTTGGCGATTGTGAAAGAGGATGGCCGCGAACTCGATGGAATTGTTCCCATGTTCTTCATAGGCCACAGACTAACCGGCAAAAGGCTGGTTTCGTTACCTTTCACCGCGTATTGTAAGATGCTAATTCGGGAAACAGAATTCGAAAGTATTGTCGACTTTGCAAGGAAATACATATTGAAAAATATATTTTTGGAATTCAAACTTTTTAATGGAAACGATGTCAAATCGAACATATTTGAGAAAAGCTCTAATTACGTTATTCATTTGTTGCAGATTGACTCCAACCTTAAAAATACATTCAGGAAGTTTCATATAACGAGTATACGTCAGAAGATAAAAAGAGCTGAACAGAGTAGCATAGCCTTTCGGCTGGGAAATTCCGAGAAAGATCTAAAAGAATTTTATAGATTATTTATTGATATTAGGAAGAAACATGGCCTCCCCCCCCATCCCTACAAGTTTTTCCTGAACATGTGGACAATTCTGAAACCGAAAAACCTTATGATCCTCCCCTTGGTGGAGCATGAGGGAAAAGTCCTCTCAGCAGGAATAATAATAAAGTCGAAAAACACTTATCATTTCGAGTATAGTGCATCCGACCAGGACAACATCAAGCTGTTTCCCAACCATAAATTGATCTGGGATTCCATACAGATGGCGCACCAAGAAGGAATTCAATATTTCGATTTCGGCAGATCCTCGATTACGAATAAATCTCTAATCGACTTCAAGGAACGGTGGGGGGCGGATAGATACGAACTTCCCTATTTTTACTATCCAAAAGGTTATAAACCCGGCATGGATGAAAGTTCCGGGTTGGAGATAATACGGCGAATCAACATGATGTTGCCAGATTTCCTCCTGCGAATTGAAGGTAATATTCTATATCGATTCATTAAATAGCTATATTTTTCATTATGAAAAGAATGACTCAACGCCAAAATCAAAATCCAACATTGGAGTGGTTATTTCGCAGGCGCCTTGCTCTGCTCGGAGGCACCACAGAACTGGAAGATTGTTTCATTGCCATGCGATATTTGCTCGATTCCCGCCAATTGATTTTCGGACCGGAAATCGAGAAATACGAAAAGATGTTCGCGGAAATAATCGGGGTCGGTCATGGGTGCAGTTTTTCGAGCGGGAGGGTCGGCCTCTATGGCTTGCTGAGGATCTTAGGGATCGGTAAGGGAGACGAAGTTCTTCTTCAAGCCCCAACCCATATAGTTGTCGCAAATGCAATAAGATATGTCGGTGCCAGACCAGTCTATGTGGATTGCCATCTCGATACATACAACATAGATCTCGAGGATGCAGAGCGGAAAATAACCCCTTATACAAAGACGATCATTCTCCAGCACACCTTTGGTATCCCAGCGGATATCAATGCGGCCCTCGACTTGGCGGGAAGAAACAGATTGGTTGTAATCGAGGACTGCGTCCATTCGTTGGGCGCTATCTATAATGGCAAAAAAGTCGGGAGCTTCGGGAAAGCAGCATTTTTCAGCACGGAAGAGACAAAGATCATATCCACGACGATGGGGGGTATGGTCGTAACGGACGATTCAAAACTGGCAGAAAAGATCAAGGCCTTTCAGCAAAGCTGCCCGCCGCCATCGTCTAGTCTTACAAGGAGGTATATTCTTAAGCTTGTTTTGTACCACTTGCTGACCAAACCATATCTACATAGGATTACAAGAGAAATATACGACCTGATAGGTAAACGCCAGCCGCTTCCGACACCCACGACAGGAGAAGAGATTCTAGGTCTTCGCCCGAGAATCTACGAGCAACGCCTGAGCAATGCACAGGCTGCAATTGGGATTCGGCAGTTGATGCGCCTGGAACAAAACCTTTCCCACAGACGTCGGATTACGGAAATCTATCATGATGGACTGAAAGATAGGGTAAATAACGTATTCGAGGTACAAGCTAATTGCATTCCTTCGTACGTTCGATATCCGTTACTTGTTTCTAACAGGCAAACTATAGTCGAAAAAATGAAGGCTTACCTCGTTGTTGGGACATGGTTCACCTCCGTCCTTGAGGAGGCGGTTTCGCCGAAATGTGGCGATTATCCAATGGGATCCTGTCCTCGAGCAGAAATACTCTCCAAGAATCTGATAAATCTTCCAACACATATGCGGGTAAGAATTCAAGATGCCGAAATTATAGTCACAAAGTTATTATCTGCAATTACGAATTAAGGCGGAGTGTAAAATTATATGAAACTCTCCTGACGGTGTTCTGTCACAGAGGATGATGATAATTGGCAGTGTGTAAATCTGGTTTGTTCTTAACACTACAACGCCGGTTATGATGGATCACTATGAATATTTCTCCCGCCATTTAGTTGTATGGGACTTCTGGGATTTTTCTTTGTTCTGCCTCTGCTTCATGAACCAGGCGATTACATCTTGGGGATTCCAAGTGATTCTCGGAAGAACCACTTCCAGGAGCCTCCGAATCTCAGGGACAGTAGCCGATACATTCTTTTTTTTTCCATTGCCGTTGCACGGCTTTCAGAAAGGCAAGGGCAAGCATCGATAGGGTGATGTGATGATACCAGCCCCGGTATTTCCTCAGCTCGTAATGATCAAGACCAGCTTCCCCCTTGGCCAGTTTAAAATCCACCTCGATGCTCCAGCGCTGGCATCCTGCCCAAGCCATCTCAGCAAGGGAGATTGTCTCCGGGGCATTGGAAAGGTAAAACTTGACTTCCTTTTCTCCTGTCACCAAGGATCTTCTGATCATCAGCCAGGCGGCTGGTCCCGGTTTTCCATTCCATTTTTCGATAACCCGCAGACGGGCAAACTCAAATTCTCTGGGCCCTTTGTCCCCTTCCCGGAGACAGATACGCTGCCACTGGCTTTCCGGAATAGAAGCAACGAGAGACGATGCAGTTACCGCAGAGGGAGAATCTTCCGTTGGCTTCGGAAGTTTCGGTCTTCGCCCCCGTCTTTTCTCCGGAACCACCGGCACTTCCCAGGCCGGGTCATCCGTCCAGACATGGGTGTCACAATGTACCTCGAAACAATACCACTTCCCCATGTCTTTGACAAACTTCCGAAACTCATGGGCATCGCCATAGGCGCCATCCCCGCTGACCCATTGAAACAACAAATTCCCAGTCTTATGAGCTTTGTCCAGCATCTCCAGGGCGAGTTCGATCTTGGTCTTGAACTTGACATCAGAAGGTATAGCCGCTCTCTTCTTTCTCCCCTCGGCGGCATCTTCAAACCACTGCGACATGATATACAACCGCCGATCCACCAGGGTATGGCCGTGAACGGAAGCGTAAGACATGAAAACCCCAACCTGACAGTTGTCTGTCTTGCCCATAGTGCCAGAATACTGTCTTCCTACTCCCGCAGACTTGTCACCCTTCTTGGGGAAACCCGTATCATCAAAAATCACAACGCCGTTTGGAGCGCCAAACAGCTCTCCCACAAAACGCTGATGCTCCTCGATACATCCTTCATCATCCCAGGGAGAATCACTCAAAAACTCCTGGAGTTTCCGAGGTGGGGCGCCAACTTCCTCGGCAATGTTCTCCACATTCTTCCGCTCAATAGGCAACAGCAAACCAATCAGGTACTTCCTGCTCCACTGCCTGCCTTCGGAACGGCAAAAGAAACTATGAAATCGTTTGTGAAAAATCTCCAATTGTGGCATCAAGTCTCTCAGATCGTTTTCCGTCACGGTGCACCTCCCAGAGTTTTCCAGGAGTATACACCATGATAAATCAAAAGTCAACTAACCGGCGTTGTAGTGTTAAGTCACGATTTTTCTTTCTTCGAAGAGATGATGAGAAACCCCTTCTTCTTCATTTCCTCTATGAATTTCAATCCTTCAGCCTTGGCAGCAAACGGCCCTACCATTACTCTGTACCATGTTTCTTTAGGAGATACTTTCCAGGGGACAATCTCGATCTTTTTTCCCATTGAGGCAACAGTGCGCCTGTATTGGGTGGCGCTTATAAGATTCCCGAAAGTTTTCAGGTGAACTTTATATTGACTCTCCGAAGATTGTACAATCATCGATGATTCCGTCATTTCCGGAATCTTGATTTTCTGATTGACAAAGATCAAATTGGGGTTCGTGATTTCTGGATTGAATTTTAAAATATAGTCAATGAAGGTTTCGTCTCCCACCTTGTAATATTGATAGGCGATTGAAGATAGGGTGGCCCCTTTTTTCACCTCGATAATCTCTTTTATTTTAACTTCAGGAGTAATCTCTTTAAATTTGTCCTCAATAGGGGGCTGCGTGGCTGATTGATTTGGTTGCTGCGCATAAAAGAGAGGTTGCCAATGGCTCCTGCCAAAAAACAAAGCAACAGCAAAAATGACGAGCGCAGGGATGACATAGGAGATTTTGTGAGGCAGATACCTTTTAACCCCGGACGTCAGGATCTGAGCCCTTTCAGGGGTTAAAATCTCTTTTTTACCCCGAACTTTCTTCACAGTGTACGGAGAGATTCTCTCCTCGGAACGACCGTACCCTTCAGACAAGGCATTGCTGCACAGGTTATTGAGCACCAGTGGAATCCCTTTGGCATACCTGCAGATCAGGGACATGGCATCATCCGTAAAAACTTCAGCGCTGCTGCTCACGATTTTCAACCGGTGATCGATGTATCGCATCGATTCTTCTTCAGTTAAGGGGTTGATCCTGTAGCTGATGACAATCCGCTGTTTGATTTGTCTTATGACGTCGGAACGGAGTTTTTCCCCGAGCTCCGGTTGACCCACAAGCACAATCTGAAGCAGCTTTGAGGTGCTGGTCTCCAGATTTGCGAGCAGGCGTACCTCTTCAATCACGTCCACGCCGATGTTTTGAGCCTGGTCAATAATAAGGGCGACGGTCTCATCGCGCTCCAGGCAACGAATCAGGTGATGATTCAGCTCATGAATCATGGAGCCCTTGGTTTCCAATCCCAGCGGCAGATTCAACTTGAGCAGTATTTCTTTTAATATCTGGTGAAAAGGGAGGTGACTTTGTGGAAAAAAAAGCGTTGTTACCTTTTTGTCTAGCTGGTTGATCAGGTGATGAATGGTTGTTGTCTTGCCGATACCGTCGTCTCCCAGAATAAGGATAAAGCCTTTCTTTTGGTTTATCCCATACAGCAAAGAGGCTAGGGCTTCGTTATGACTTTCCGATGGGAAAAAGAATTTAGGGTCTGGTGAAATATCAAAAGGATCCTCTGAGAAACCATAGAATTTCGTGTAGTCAGTCATGATAGTCTCCTATGCTCTAATCTTTCAGATCAACTTCCCCGAAGCTCGATTTGAAGAGAATTTGAAAAATAACGACGCCTAGTATCGTACCTGCTGAATTCATTACCACATCTGTGAGGGAGGAATCTCTCGTGGGGAGATAGGCTTGGATCAGCTCTATGGTGAAGCTGAGACCCGTACCGAGGCTGACGATGATCAGATAGACCGTCAGTGTCTTTAGACGGGTGGTCTTCAGCAGCAGGGCGGAAAAGAGGAATCCAAAGGGGATAAAACCAAGAACATTGATTACGATATCCTGAACAAAAGGCAAATTCCATCGGAATTCCGACCAAACCGGGGAGAGGATTTTTCTTTGGATGGGTTTGAATATTTCCGGGATAGTCAGAGTGTCGATTATATTTATTTTATTATGCACCGTCATTCCATTTCCTTCGCTGAAGGGATACATCCCCAGACACCCATCGTCCGCTGAGATAAGGGGAGGCATGTTTCCGTTCCATGCCTTGTAGCTCTTGAAAACCTGATCAGCCGTCAGCACCCGGTTATAGAGGGCAAGACCCATGAGGTATCCATTCCAGTAGCTCTCTCCCGTCGCCGAATTTCCGAGGATAAGGCGGACAGGATTTTCGGTTAACCCGGCGAGGATATTGTAACGGGGATAGGACCGCATCATTTTTCCATTAATATAAACGGCGGTTCCTCCAGCATCTGAGGTGATCGTCAAAAAGCAATCCTGGTCTTTTAGCAGGGCGTTGTTGAGGCTGATTTCTCCATAGGCCTTCCCCTTTTTGCGCGTATTCGGATTATCCGTTCTGCTTCTGATAATCAGGTGGGATTTCCATTGTCCGAGAAAAAAGATATCGGGGGTTTTACTGTCGTAAAAGGCCAGGATTTGGGAGAGATTGCCTGTTACCAAAAGAGGGCGAAGACGGATTTCCAGGGTGATCGATTTGTCAGGAAAAATCAACTTCTGGTCTTTGTTCCGGACATCAGAGCTTACGATGATTCCCCGGCCGTAAAAGTGGACACCGTTTTGCCCCGGCAACCATGCCACTTTATTACTTGCCAGAAAGTTCAATGGCCAGAGACCTGCCACAAGAATGATGAGCAGAACGGCAAGAAAAAGGGCTCCCAGGAATCGAGGGCTCCTATCGTTGAGCTGGCTGATATGATTTAAGGCCGGATTCATTTTCCTCATCGTATTGCTGGCCCCATTCAAATCGGAAAACTCTCGACTGTCAAGACATTTTACACCATGTCATATAATTCTGTCACATTATTCATTCACCATTATTCATCCTTGACATAATAACAATTTGAGATTAGCGTTTTCACAAAGATGATTCCTGACAGGATAAGATAAAGAATTTTTCCGGAACATATCGAAATATGAAAAAAGTATTAAATATTTTATCATATCTGAAAAGTGTAAACACGATTTTTTTAATCTCCCTCTGCCTTGCATGTCCCGGCTATGCCGCGGAACGAGACATCACATTGCAGTGGGATCATAGCATTGACGCCTCTAAGCTCCAATCGTACAAAATTTATTACTATACAACTCCGGGTAATACCGGATCACTCGATACTGCCGACTATGCCGTTTCATACCAGCTTGAGGAAGGGAATCCGATCTTAATTAATCCTCTAACCGATCCAAAACCCATTACGATCAATAAAAGCAATACTCAAATTACGCTTCATTTTTCAGATGCCGGTAAAATCTATTATTTTGTAGTTACGGCTATTGATATGAAGGGACTCGAAAGTCTTCCTACCAATGAGATAAGTTCAGAAATAGGGAGTAACGGTGGCGGCACCGGTGCAGGTAGTGGGGGTAGCGGCGCTGGCGGTGATAGTGGAGGCGGAGGATGTTTTATTGCTACTGCTGCTTTCGGTTCATACCTCGACCCTCATGTAAAGGTTTTAAGGGAATTCAGAGACAGATTCTTGCTAACAAATTCTCCGGGTCGGGCTTTTGTAAATTACTATTACAGATACTCCCCGCCCATAGCAGATGTGATAAGAAAGAATGAATCATTTAAATCTGCGACCAGGTGGGCGTTGTTCCCGGTTGTTTATGGTATTGAACATCCACTTTTGTTGGGAATGTTTATATTCGCTTCTGCTGGTTATGGATTGGTTAGGAAGAAGGAGGCTGAAAAACATGGAGACGATAAAAAAAACCAAGAAACAGCTTGTCGCTGAAATTGTTGCCTTACAGGCACGGATTTCCGAGCTTGAGACGATTGAAAGACAGGTTTCCGTCCAGTCACGGCAAGACTTCAACGAAAGAAGGAGCAGATACTTCCCGTATGTGCAATACATGAATGAATCTATTTTTTATGTGATTTTCGACAGGCAATACGAGTTTGTCAGTCAGAAATTTGCCGAGCTGTTCGGTATGACGCTGGAGGAAGTCTGCGTTTCCGGATTCGATCCGATAACATTGGTGGCGCCGGAAAGCCGACAATTCGTCAGGGCGAGACTCAGGGAAGGATTTAGCGGTGGATTTTCGGCTCAGGAGTATGAATATACCGGTATAAAAAAGGACGGATCGAGAATCGAATGCGAGACATTTGTCCTGTTCATCCCCTACAAGTGGGGGATGGCCATCCACGGGATGCTTCACGACATCAGCCTGCGCAAACGAATTGACGAGGAATTGCAGCGGCGCGGTAGTGACCTGCAGGTTGTCTTGAATTCCATACCGACGAGCGTTTTCTATACGGACAGGGAGCACCGCTTTATCAGGGTAAATACTGCATTCTGTAAATCCATAGGATTACCAATGCAGCAAATCCTCGGAAAAACAATGGCGGAAATGTTTCCGAATATGCCGGCGGAACAACTTTCTCCTTTCTTTGAGGTCAATGATCATGTCATGAGCACAGGCCGGTCGAAACGTGGGTTTATAGAGACTTTACCCACTGTTCGCGGGAGACGATGGATTCAGAATGACCGGGTGCCTTATCGGGACGAAAAGGGAAATATCATTGGTGTGATCTGTCTGGCGATTGATATCAGCGATTTTCGGGAAACGGAAGACAAGCTCCTGTATCTGAGCTTTCATGATGTGCTGACCGATCACTATAACCGGACCTATTTTGATGAGGAGATGTCTCGGCATGAAAACGGCAGGCAATTCCCGATCAGTGTTGCTGTAATAAGGGTTGACGACCTGTTTGCGGTCAACGATCGTCATGGCATTGCGGCGGGCAATGAACTGCTGAAACAAACAGCCAAGGTTCTCAAAGCGTTCCGTACAGAAGATGTTGTGGCGAGGATCGGTGGCGATAAATTTGCAGCCCTCCTTCCCCTTGCTGACAGATCAACAGGAGAGAATGTCATTTTGCGGCTCAGAGAGGCCCTTGAAGCGCATAATAAACATTCAGAGCAGGCGCCATTGAAACTGTCGTACAGCATCGCAACTGGCGAAAAGGGCTGTTCGCTGTCGGATGTTCTGAAAAAGGCGGAAGCCGTCCTGGGTTAAAATAACAAATCCTCACCCCTGCTAAGAGGGGTGAGGATTTTTATGTTTTACTCAGTAGGGTAGTATTCACCAGGCAATCCGCAGACGATGATGTCCTTCGCGGGGAACCGATAGAAGGACTCCCAGACGCCGTCCTGGTTGATAAAACCGCAGTTCTCTATTTTCACGCCGTCCTTCATCCACTTCGTCCCGTCCCAGGTCGCGCAGCAGACCTCGACGGCGAAGGTGTAGTTCTTCTTGATCGAACCGCCGGGGAAGTTGCCGAAGATCTCGCCGGCGCCGAGGAGCGTGTAGCCGGGGTCGCCGGAACGCATGCCGATGGGATGGCCGCCGGAGCCGAAGTAGTAGCGGCCCGGCTCGGGGAACTTGTGCTCGCGGCCCCAGCCGCCGGGGAAGTCGCCCAGCTTCAGCCATTCCGTCTGAACATCCCTCGTCGTGTTGCCCACCTTGACGACACTCTGCATGGCCATCAGGCCGTCATATGCGGCCTTGTAAACCTCTTTCTGGAATTGGGTGGGCTTGTCGCCGCAGAGGTAGGTCCGGTAGTAGCAGGTCCGGTACCCGTTGAAGCTCACGCCGTTGATGTCGAGGACGACGAAGTCGCCCGGCCGGACCCGCCGGTCGGTGGGCATGGCGGGCACGCCGTAACCGGACCGCTCACCGGTGCAGACCACGAAGCTGGGTCCCTCGAGCTCTTCGGCGCCGTGCTTGAAGCAGCTGTTGGCGGCGATGCCGGCGATCTCCAGCTCCGTCATGCCGGGGCGCAGGGCGCGACAGACATCCCAGTGGGCCGCCTCGGTGATGGCGCCGGCCATGCGCAGGCAGAAGATCTCGTCCTCGGTTTTTTCGGTGATGATGTCGACCATGCAGTTGTTGCCGTCGACGATCTTGATGCCGCCCTTGGTGAGGACGTCCATCATGGTGGGGCTGACGACGTCGATGCCGATCGGCATGTCGGCGACGCCATGATTCTTCAGGATCGGCACGATGTCGTCGACGTTCCGCTGGAAGGACTGAGCCATGTACTCGGGGTGCTCGGGCAGACCGTTGCACAGCTGGTAGGGACGGGCCGACTTCAAGACATAATGGTCCTTGAACCAGGGCATGCGGAGCTCTTCCCAGGAATTCGGATACTTGTCCGTATTCACATAGGGGATCTCCTCGCCCTGAACGACGAGGACATAGGTGCCCAGACGGCGGCGGGCATACTGGTGAAAGGTGTAATAGCCCATGTAGCGGTGATAGTCGTAATCGTACAAAATCATCGCGCCCAGGCCCCACTTTTTCATCCCCGCCTGGGCTTTCGCCCACCGCTCCTTCCGCATCCGTTCGGGATTATAGGGGCGCTGTTCGTAATCTACTGCATATTGTCCATACTGCATTTGTCATCAACCTCCTTAATATTTAGGAATAATTCACTTAAATTGCCGAGACTTTGCCGTTTCTCCCATGAAGATTAGGGCAGACGGTCATGTATGTCAAGAAAATTTTGAAAAATGAAAATTTCCCGCCAACTTTCACGGGGGCCTTGAATCCATACCCTCCTAATCACCCGTATCCGGCATCAGGTTTGCGGAGCGGATGCCGAAGATGGCGCAGGTTTCGTCATTGTCGGAGGTATCACCCGAGATCCCTACCGACCCGAGAATTTCACCCGCCTCGGATCTGATCAGCACGCCGCCCGGTACGGGGACCATGCGTCCACCGGACATGTCTGAAAGCGCGCTGTAAAATCCAGGCATCTTTGCACCCCGCCTTGCGAGTTCGCGGCCGCCGAATCCCATCCCCAAAGTTCCCCAGGCCTTCCCCATGGCGATTTCGGGACGCAGTAGACTGCATCCGTCATCGCGCTTCAACACTTTGGTGTGTCCTCCCGCGTCAAGGACAATGACGGTTAAAGGTGCAAAATTGAGTTCCCTCCCTTTTTCGAGGGCCTTGTCCGCGATTTGATTTGCATCGGAAAGCGTCAGGGTCTTCATTGTCGTTCTCCTTTTGTCTAAAAATTTTTCCCATGCCCGGTTGTTCTCTCTGGAATTCCGGCCAACTGCTCGTAGATTTTCATGACGACCGTCGCATCCTTCCGGTCCCAACCCTGGTACTGCGCCTGAAGCAACAGTTGCTGATACAGGCCTCCCACGGGCAATATCACGCCAAGCTCTCTGGCGCTCTCTAAAATCAGCCCCATGTCTTTGACGGCCACGCTGACGGGACCTTTGGGCTCGAAATGATCCGCCAGCATCTCTTTTCCCCTGGCCATGATCAGATCGCTCGACGCTGCGCCGGAGGTGATCGCGTCGAACATGATGCCGGGATCAAGGCCCGCCTTCATCCCGAGAACGAGACCTTCAATGGCCGCCGCCTGATTGAGATAGAGGATGTGGTTCACCACCAGCTTGAGCATGGCCCCGTTGCCATTTTTCCCCGCATACACCGTTTTTTTGCCGATTTTATCGAGGACCGGTTTGATTTTTTCAAAAACCTCGCTCCTTCCCCCCACCATGAAAACCATGTTACCCACTTTGGCCTGGGCGGAAGAGCCGGAAATGGGAACATCCATCCAGTCGATTCCCCGCTTTGCCATCGCCTCAGCCATGGCCGCCGTCCGCTCCGGCGGGGATGTGCCCATATCAATAATGATTTTTCCCTTTTCAGCGCCCTCCAGAACGCCGTCCCGCCCCTCTACGGCATCCCGGACGACATTCCAGTTCGGAAGGGAGAGCAGGATGAGATCTGCTTCCACGGAGGCGGCCTTTGGAGACTTCGCCGGCTTGATCCCCAAGGGGGTGAGATCCGCCATCTGCTTTTCGACAATATCAAACCCGGTCACTTCATAGCCCGCTTTGAGAAGCAGTGTGGCGATGGGGGTTCCCATCAATCCCAGGCCGATAACCGCAATCTTTTTGATGGTCACTAGTCTAATCCTCCTTGGTGTCCAACAACACCTGTTTTCCTGTCTGAGCCGACTCGATGGCCGCCCGTATCAGGGCCAGGGCAGCCAGGGCGGATGGTCCATCGGTTTCCGGTTTGGCGCCCGTCCGGATACAATCGGCAAATTCGTCAACCTCCTCCAGAATAGCGTCTCCGATGGGAAGAGGGATCTCTTTTCCCCCAATACCCTTCAGATCCGATATCACCAGTTGCGTATATCGGTCTGCAGACGGCCACATCTTGAGGTATTCAGCGAATGACACATTAGGCAGGGTCACGGTACAGAGGAGATTCGCCTTGGTACCGTAAACATGGATAAAGTTCGCCTTGGGAGAACAGTAATTCGATCCCAGGTAACCCAGGATTCCGGATTGAAACCGGAAGATGGTGACGGTTGTATCCTCAACGGGCGCCGGGATGTAAAGTCTGCTGAACTGGGAAAAAACGGTTTTGATCGGTCCGAAAAACCGGATGAGTGTATCCGCGTGGTGGACGCCCATCGTCATAAGCGAACCGGCGGGGCACCCCGAATCATCCCCGCGCCATCGCCATTTCTCGGCCGTCAATTCAAATCCCAGATTATGGGAAAAGTTGGCCTCCACCATGACCGGCTGACCGATCACACCCCCGTCGATGAGTTCTTTGATCTTTCGGAATCCTGCCAACCGCCGCATATTATGGCCGACCATCAACACCACTCCGACTTCCTGGCAGGTTTCGATCATTTTCTGTCCATCGGTCAGGGTATTGGCTATAGGCTTATCCACAAATACGTGTTTCCCATACCGGGCAGCCAGTTCGGTTTGTTCTGCGTGAACCGCGTTGGGGGTGATGAGGAAGACGCCGTCGATATCATCCCGCTTCAGGAGATCTTCGTAGCTTTTCTCCTGATCGCAATCGAACTGCCTGCTGAACGCCGTTCGCTTCTCGGGCGTTCTGGAAAAACAGGTCACCAGCTTCATTTTTTCGCTTCGCTGCACCGCTTCGGCGATCACTTCCGCCCAGCTGCCGATTCCCACCATCCCAACCCCGATGGGAGCCTCTTTTTTCATTCCACTGTCGCTCCTTTTCGTTCAGTCATTGCACCTTGCGAGGGGGGGGATACCCTCCCTCAAATCGCCTCACCTCTTCATTTACTCCCCAAAACTTCCGGGTTAAAGGGGTGTGACGGCGCTTTCCCCTGGAAGAACGCAATAATCTCGTCGACAATTTCATTCACCATGATTTCCCGTTTTTCCGCTACCGCACTCCCCATATGGGGCGTCAAAACGCAGTTCGGCATGGCGATCAGTTCTTTCGGAAGGACGGGGTGGGGCTCTCCTTCGAAGACATCGAGGGCGGCCCCGGCAATCCTTTTCGTTTGAAGCGCCCTCACGAGCGCCTCCTGCTCCACGACCGGACCGCGCGATGTGTTGATCAGAAATGCCGTGGATTTCATCATAGACAGCTCTCTTTCGCCGATCAGATGATGAGTGGCGGTCGAATACTGGGGATGCAAAGACACGAAATCGGCCGTTTGCAGCAGTTCATTCAAGGGCAGATATACGGCATCGAATTTCTCTTCTACATCCGGATGGCGCCTCGTAGAGTAATAATAGATTTTCATGTCAAAGCCATGTGCTCTTTTCGCAATCGCCCTGCCGATCTTACCCATGCCGACGATCCCGATGCTCTTTCCGTACACCCCGGAGCCAAGAAGATACATGGAATGAGGCCCGGGGAAGATGCCCGAACGGACCAGCCTGTCCCCTTCGAGAATCCGTCGGGCCACTGCCATCAGCAGGGCCCATGTCAGATCGGCCGTCTCTTCGCCGATCCCGCTGTATCCTTCCTTGGGTTTTGAAACGTCTCTCCCGATCACCGGAATCCTGAATTTTGTGGCCGTTGCGATATCAATGCCTCCGGAACCGGTCGCCATGGTCGCGATCAATTTCAAATTTTTATTCGCGTTGATGACTTCGGCATCGATCTGATCACCCAACCGGCAGAATAGACAGTCCTTCCCCTGGACGCCGTTGATCAGCGACTCCTTGCCGATCGTTTTCGTCGCATCCGGATGCACGTCAACCTCCATGAGGGCCGTCAGCTTTCTCAACGCCGACGCCTCGACAGGCTGGGTAATGAATATGGCTGGTTTCATGATGTTTGTTAGACGCTCTGTCGCAATTTTTCGGCAATCGCTCCGCCGACGTCGGTCGTCGACGAATGCCCGCCCAGGTCATAGGTCCGTACCCGTCCCTCGGTCAAGACGTCGATGATGGACTTTTCAAGCCTTGCCGCGGTTTCCATTTCTCCCAGATATTCGAACATCATTTTGCCCGCCATGATGGCAGCGATCGGGTTGACGACGTTCTTATCCGCATATTTGGGCGCCGTTCCATGGATCGGCTCAAAGACACCCATGGAATCGCCGATGTTTCCGGCATACGCAAACCCCATTCCGCCGATCACCCCCGCCCCGACATCGCTCAGGATGTCCCCGTTCGCATTCTCGGCAAAGATGATGTCGAACCGCTCGGGATGCATGACGACCTGCATGGCGCAGGCGTCGATCGTCATGTCTTCCGCAACGAGATCGGGATATTCTTTGGCCATCTCGTAAAACATCCGCCGCATCGGCTCATCGGTATACGTCAGGACGTGGGCTTTGTGGGTGAAAGTGACCTTCTTACGGCCCTCTTTCCGGGCGAGCTCGAAACAGAACCGAAGGATCCTATCCATCCCCTGCGTGGTAAAGACCCGCAGATTGACATGGTAGTCGCCATCGATGTACCCGATCCCCCGGTAAAGCCCCTCGGTATTCTCGCGGACGACAATCAGATCCGCATTCGCCTTCATCGCGTTCGATCCCGGCAACGATTTTATCGGTCGGACATTCGCATATAGATTGAAACCCAGCCGGAACCCCATCAGAACGGCGACCGTATGGGGATTTCCGGCGGCTCCAAACAGAACAGCGTCCATCTGAGCGATCCCGTCGAGTGTTTCCTTGGGAAACGGGTTCCCGTATTTTGCAACCGCTGCGTCACCCGTATCCATCATCCTGAAATCCATCGTGAAGGCTTTAGACGTCTCGTTGATCGCATCCCGGACGATCTGCGCCGCCTTGATGACGTCTCTCCCGATACCGTCCCCGGGAATGATCCCGATTTTATATCGCTTCTTTCCCATGAGGTTCTCCTTTTCCTGCGTGAAGAATATCCTCATCCCGCGCCACCGCCTCCACATTCACCCCCAGCTCCGCGCCCACCTTGCAGACCGCATGCCAGGTATCTTCCGGTATCGGTATGCCGTCTCTCTCGCGTCGAACGCGGAAACGAGCTTCGGGTTCGCCCGGCAGCAGCACTTCATCGAAACCCGGGCCGGGCGGCACGGCCTTGATCCTGCCGAGGGTTTTGGCCATGGACTTTTCATAGTCCGCCACTTGCGCGGCGATAGCATCCGGGGCCCCTGTCGCCCGGAAGATCGCAGCGGTGAGGTTGTGCAAGGCGATCTTTTTCAGAGTTGGCATGGTCGACTTTTCCCTCCCATCACTGGATATGTATACTGCCGGACGGCTCGAAGGAGGGTTTGCAGTCGTCCGAGCCCTGGCGAGGCGCGGAACATCACCCCGTGATTTCACCCCGCCGTTTGCGCATGGCCGGCGCCGCCATCAAGATCAGGATCAGGACCGTCGCAATGACGAACGCGAGGCTGATCGGTCTCGTGAGAAAAACCGTGGGATCGCCCCGGGAGATCAGCATCGCCCGTCGAAGATTTTCCTCCATCATCGGTCCCAGGACGAACCCGAGCATAATGGGTATCGGGCTGCAATCGAGCTTCATCCACAGAAAGCCCAGGACCCCAAAGATCCCCGTGAGATAGAGCTCAAAAGGGCTGTTGTTTATGCTGTAGATGCCGATGGAGGAGAACAGCATAATGGCGGGGAAGAGCAGGTGATAAGGCACCTTGAGCAGGCTCACCCAGAGTCCTATCAGGGGCAGATTGAGCACCATGAGCATGAGGTTGCCGACCCACATGCTTGCAATCAACCCCCAGAAGAGGTCGGGCCTCTGGGTCATCACGGTCGGGCCCGGCGCGATGCCGTGGATGGTAAGTGCGCCGAGCATCAGCGCCATCACGCCACTCGCGGGAATCCCCAGGGTGAGCATCGGGATGAACTTGCATTGGGCGTCCGCGTTGTTGGCGGATTCGGGTCCTGCCACCCCTTCGATCGCGCCTTTGCCGAAGCGCGACGGGTCCTTGGCGATCTTCTTCTCGAGGATGTAAGACGAGAACGAGGCAATCGCCGGCCCGGTGCCGGGGAGTACGCCGAAGAACGCCCCGAGAACGGTTCCTCTGAGAATCGGGGCGATGGACCGCTTTAGATCCTCTTTCGAAGGGAAAAGGCTTCCCACTTTGGAGGTGAAGACCTGACGCTCCTCTTTCTCGCCGAGATTGCTCACAATTTCTCCCACCGCGAACACCCCCACGGCAATAACCACGAAACCGATCCCGTCCGTCAGTTCGAGAATGTTGAAGCTGAAGCGCTGCCAACCGGAATCGACGTCGGTGCCCACGGTACCCAGGAGCAGGCCCAGCACGCACATGGCGAGCGACTTGACCATGTCACCCTGAGCGAGCACCGCCGCGGTGACCAGGCCCATCAGCATCAGCGAGAAGTATTCCGGTGAATTAAATTTCAGCGCCATCTCGGCGATCGGCGGGCCGAACATTGCAATCAGCAGCGTACAAACAGTGCCGGCAAAGAACGAGCCGATCGCTGCGATCGCGAGGGCCGGACCGGCTTTCCCCTGCCGCGCCATCTGGTAGCCGTCGATGCAGGTGACCACCGCCGAGGTCTCGCCCGGGAGATTGACGAGGATCGCGGTCGTCGAACCGCCGTACTGGGCGCCGTAATAGATGCCGGCCAGCATGATCAGCGCCGCGACCGGCGGGAGGGCGAAGGTGATGGGCATCAGCATTGCAATCGTTGCGAGCGGTCCGATGCCCGGCAGCACGCCGATCAGCGTGCCCAACAGGCAGCCCAGAAAACAATAAAGCAGATTCTGAAAGGACAGCGCGACGCCTAATCCGAAAATAAGATTATTGAACAGTTCCATGGACGGTCTCCTCGTTAGAAATTGATCAAGGGGTAAGGCAGTCCAAGACCCCAGATGAATGCGGCGACGGAAAGAAGGCACAGAAACGCGGTCAGCAGCAGGATATGGACGAATTTGAACTCCCTGCCCGAAGCTGCCGACGCGAAGATCAGGACCACGATAGCCGGAACGAAACCCGCATAATGCATCGTGATTCCGAAAAGGGCCATCGATAAAGGCAGCACAATCAGGGCCCGGGGAGACCAGTTGCTCTGGATCTTTTCATTGTTGCGCAATCCCCTGATCAGAACGTAGATGCCAAACAAGATGAGAATCCCCCCCAGCAGGGTCGGGAAGTAGCCGGGTCCCATCCGCAGCGTGGTGCCGAGCGGGTAGCTTCGGGAGGCGATCATTGCTACGCCGCCGACCCCGAGGAACATCATGCCGGCCCAGAAATCCTTCTTTTTGTAAAATTCCAATTTCATGGAGCACTCCTTTCACTTCATATCGCTTATCCAATCTTTCGAGCCGGTTGCGCGGACGTTCCAGGGTATTTCCTTTCCGTCTCCTCAGCGTTTTCCACCTTGTTGTAATCCTGGTTCAGGTCTCCGCTGCCGGCGGGATACTTGACCGTAAAGAAAACGGCCGTACCGTCGACAGCCCGGCTCCTGTGCTGGGTGAACCGGGGGATATGGATGAGGTCCCCGCGTTCCACGATGCGGTCTTCCTCCCCTAAAATCATGTGAAGCTTCCCTTCCAGGATCAGTGTAAACTGCTCTTCGTTTTTACCTAAATCAGCAGGTTTCTTGATTATTTGTACTACCCATCAGACCAGCTGCACTGTATTTTATATCGTAAGTCCAACAGTAAATCAACCCTTACTTCCCAAGAAATGGCGGAATAAACATTCCTTGAAGAAATCAGGCCGGGATTCGGTCACAGGCTCTGTAACGACAGCGATAAATTATCTTGACACGCAACCGCTCTCCCCCTATACTCGGACCATCCGCAGATAAAATCTCATAGAAAAGCTCTTTGGAGACAGGATACGGGAGGTGATATCGGACCGAACCGTTCAGGGAGGATCTAAATTCCAGCATATTTAACCAGGAGGAGGTACAAATGAAAAAATATATCATTCTGTTTTCGATCTTTGTCTTTGTCAGTGTTCTTGGTTACGGCAGCGTCATGGCGGCCAATCCCGATAAAATAAAGGTTGGCATTTTGCTTCCCCTCACAGGAACGTTTGCGGCGGTGGCTGAGACCCAGAAAGAGGGCGCCCTGCTGGCGGTGGATGTCGTCAACAAGAAGGGCGGCCTGAACATGCCCTGGGGCAAGGTCACGGTGGAGGGCGTGGTCGCCGATGACGAAGCCAAACAGGATGTCGGTGTCCGAAGGTACAGGTACATGGTTTCCGAAGGGGTCAAAGGCGTGGGAGGACAGACCTGGGCGCCGCTCGCCTTTGCCATCAACGCCCTCGTTTCCAAGGACCCGATGCCCTACTTCCCCGTCTGCGTTTTGGCCAAAGATGCCTTCAAGAAGGGCACGCTCGCACCGACCACCTTCGCCACGGCGTTCAGCCCCTGGACGGTGGGGTACATGGCCGGTTCGGCCGCCATCAAAAACCTCGGCAAGAAGAAGATCTTCGTCCTGGGCCGCGCCGACAGCTGGGGCTGGGACATCCGCGACGGCGTCTATGCCGCCGCCAAGGAGCAAGGCGCGCAGATCGTCGGGTACGACGAAGTCTCTCTCGGCACGAATGATTTCACGACAATTCTCCAGAAGGTCAGGGCCGCCAAGCCCGACGTCTTCATCTCTGCCCAGTTTGCCGCCGATTCTGTCGCACTGCTGAAACAGTGCCACCAGATGGGCCTCAACAAGGAGATGACAATCTTTCCTGCCTTCATCACCAACGTCGTCGCCAAAGGCATTCCCCCCGAGGCGCTCCAGGGCATCTATGCGATGACTTATTTCTACTACGACCTGGCCGGCTTCGAAGACAAGGAAGTGGAGGCGTCCGCCAAGGAGTTCACCGACTTGTATCGGGCGAAGTACAACAAGCCTCCCGATGCCTATGCAACCATCGCCTATGTGGCGTACACGGAAATGTTCCGTGGGTTCGAAGCGGCCAAGACCTTCGATCCACTCAAGGTTTCTGAGGCCCTGATGGCCAACAAGGGCGAATTCAAATCGGTCAAGGGCCCCGCCCGCTGGCGCGAGGACCATTCGGCCGTTTACAAGTACGCCGCCTTCCTGGTCAAGGGAAAAGGTCCCGGGGAACAGAAGAGCGAGTGGGATCTTTTCAAAGTGGAAGGCTACCAGGGCGGTGATTCGATCATGCCGAGCCTGAAATCACTGGGTTACTAAACCTCACTCCGCCCCGGTGAAGTCCTTCAGCGGGGCGGAACCTTATAAGATAAAAGGGTCGGCCGTGAGCACTAATCTGGGCGCAGAAATTATCAAAACCGTAGGCGTTACCAAGCGGTTCGGCGAACTGGTCGCCGTGGATAAGGTGGACTATTTACTCCATGAAAACGAGGTGGCGGGCATCATCGGCGCCAACGGGTCGGGGAAGACCACTTTCTTCAACCTCGTGACGGGGTATTTCCCGCCCGACGAGGGAACGATCTATTACAAGGGGGAGAATATCACTGACACGTCTCCCGAGCAAAGGGTCGCCCTGGGGATGATGCGAACCTTCCAGTTGACATCCACCTTCGACAATCTGAGTGTCATTGACAACCTCGTACTCTCCTTTTTCAGGGCGTACAAGAAACACTCGCTGTTTCATCTGTTCACGAACACCTGTAAGAAACATCGGAAGAATGAAAGAATCCAGGCCATCGTAGAGACGTTCGAGCTTCAGGATGTCGCAGACAGAGAGGTCATGCATCTGGGTCTGGGTGAAAAACGGCGGCTGGAGATCGCCATGGCGATCCTCGCCGAACCGAAGGTGTTGCTCTTGGACGAACCGCTGGCGGGTCTTGCCGAAAACGAGATCAAGGCGGTCCTGGGTGTCCTGCGCCGGCATATCGGCAAGCAGACGATCCTGATCGTGGAACACAAGATTTCCCATGTGGAGGACTTTCTGCAGCGATTGACCGTCATGCATGAAGGCCGGGTGATCGCGGACGGCGGTTACGAGGAGTGTCTCCGGGATCCTGAGGTTCGCAGAAGCTACTGGCAGATTGACGTCTCCGAGGACGGCGTTGAAAGGGCCTGTTCATAGGGAGTTCATGACGATGAATCACACAGACATGCTGACAGTCGGAAACCTGAACGTTTCTTACGGCGAATCGAAGGTCCTGTTCGATATCGAAATGGGCGTGAAACCGGGTCAGGTGGTTGCCTGCGTTGGACGCAACGGCGCCGGCAAGTCCACCCTGCTCAAGAGCATTGCGGGTTTCATCAAGAATGTATCGGGCACGGTGACATGCGATGGAGCCAGCCTGCTGGGAATCAGGCCCTACGATATTGCCAAAATGGGCATCAAGTACATCCCCCAGGACAAGAAGGTCTTCTCCGATCTGACCGTCCGGGAGAACCTGGAATTGGGCAGCTACGCGACCAAGGATTATAATTGGGATCAGGTGACCGACTATTTTCCCAAGCTCAAGGAGCTCATGGACCGCAAGGCAGGATTTTTGAGCGGCGGCGAGCGCCAGATGCTGATGATCGGCCGGGCGATCCTGGGCAACCCAAAGATTCTGCTGATTGATGAACCGACCGAAGGCCTCGCCCCCAGCATCGTGGCCCATCTGAAAGACGTCTTCAAGGAACTGAGTAAGAAAACGGCCCTGGTGATCGTCGAACAGAACCTGCCCCTGGTTTGCGCCATCTCCGAAAAGATATACGCCATCAAGGAGGGACGGATCGTCAAGGAACTGGCGGGCGAAAAGATCTCAGCGAACGTTTGCGAGAGCTACCTTTAAAAAGAGGGATTCCCATGATGAACATATTCAGGTGGTGGCGGGGCATACTGCTGGCCTTTTTTCTGTTGGCGATCATCAGGGTGTTCGCGCCCCTGCCCTTCTCCAACGAGATCGTCATTTTTTCCATATATGTCATGGGTTGCAGCTTCCTTTTGGGGCGCGTCGGATTCATCTCCTTCGGGCAGCCGGCCTATCTGGCGACCGGCGCCTATGCGACCGCCTTCTATCTCTTTTACTTCGGCACAAACCCTTTCATCGGCATCCTGATCGGGGTCGTGGCGGGGCTGGTCATGAGCCTGATCGTCGGCCCGCTCTTCGTCCGGTTGCGCAGCGACTATTTCGCACTGGTCAACCTGGCGCTGGCGGTGATTTTTTACTACATGATGCAGAAGGTGCTGGCGCCCATCACCCAGGGGGACAACGGGCTCTGGTTTCTGGCGAACATGACCTCCACGCCCATTATCGATATCACCAGGCCTAAAGAGTTCTTCATCTTCGCCTTTCTGGTGGCCCTGGCGGTCTGGGCGCTCTTCAAATATCTGAACGACACCCTCTACGGCGCCTGCGCCCTTGCCTCGAAGGTCAACGAGGACAAGGTCCAGTTTCTCGGTTACAGCAACTTCAAGATCCGCTTTTTCGGGTTCATCATCGCCAACGTGACGACAGCCCTGGCCGGCTCCCTGTACGCGATCTATCTGGGATTCGTCAGCCCCGAGATGAGCAGTGCGCACCGTTGCGCCGATCCGGTCGTGGTCACGATCCTTGGCGGCGTCGGCACGCTGTACGGCCCCCTGGTCGGGGCGATTGCCTTCACCGGCATGAAGGACCTCATTGCCGGCCTGATCGGCAACTGGGAGCTGTTCATCGGATTCCTGCTGGTCTTCATCATGCTGGCCGGAGAAAAGGGTATCTGGGGATCGTTGGAGCCGCGGCTCAAAAAGATGTTTTCGGGAAAGCGCGCTTAAAAACAAAAAAAACGATTAGGGGTGACAAGAGCATTATGGACACACAACTGCTGACTTCCGGCGTGATCTTCGGCTTGAGCATCGGTAGCATCTATTTTTTGATGGCGATCGGTTTGTCGCTCTGTTTCGGCCTGATGCGCATCATCAGTCTCGACCAGCTCTTCTACTATGCCGTCGGCGCTTATATCACCTATACGATCAGCGTCTACAGCGGAAGTATGTGGCTGGGCGCCCTGGGAGGGATGATGGTGGCGGCCGTCTGCGCGTTCGCCGTGGAGCGGTTCATCTTCCTGCGGATCTATGAGAGGGATATCGCCTTTACGATGATCACCTCCTTCGGAATCCTGATCGGCGGCGTCGGCATCATCAAGGCGATCTGGGGACTCGTCCCCCGCCCGGTTCTGATGCCGATTATGACCCAGTGGACCATCCTGGGCACCGAAATCCCCGTCTACCGACTGATCGTCATCCTCATCGCCGCGCTCGTCTACGGATTGATCTGGCTTTTTTTGAACAAGACGATCACCGGCAAGGCGATCCGGGCGGGCATCGAGAGCGTCGAACACGTCGAAGGGCTCGGCATCAACGTCTACCGCCTCTTCACGATCACCTTCATCATCGCCGGAACCCTGTCGGGTCTCGCCGGCGGGCTCCATGCCCCCCTGATCATGGTGGATCCCAATATGGGTCTCGAGGTGATGCCGTTTATCTTCATGGTTGTCATTATCGGCGGCCTGGGCAGTATCAAGGGGACCCTGATTTCCGCCCTGATCGTCGGACAGGTCTTCTCCATCGGCGCCCTCATCTACGCCCCGCTGGCGCAGATGGCGCCGTTTGCCATCATGCTGCTGATCCTTCTGATCAAGCCGACCGGCCTTTACGGAAGCAAGCTGTTGAAGAGGTAGGGACGGGATCGAAGTGGCCGGGCCGGGCAGCATCGGGAGAGTCGGATACCGCAACAATGTTTTCCCGCCTCGCTATTCCTGCGATCATCAATCCAAAGGTCTGCAATGGAATCCCCAGGAAGATTTATCCTTCCTGATATTGCTGCGATTATCGATACGAAGGTCTGAAATGGAATCTTTTTCTGTGCGAGGCGGGAAGTAATGGGCAGCAGAAGCAAAGTCCTGGTCATTGAAAGCAGCTATGAGACATGCGCCGAGGCGGTGGAGCGCGCTTTTGGCGCTTTTCCCCTGGAAATCAAGGGGAAAAACGTGATTGTCAAGGTCAATGCCATACGGGCCTGCAATCCGGATCGCGAGGCTATTGTGACGCATCCCGCGCTGGTGAAGGCGGTCATCGATAAGCTGGCGACTTTGGAACCGCGTCAAGTCATCGTCGGCGATTCGGTGGGCACCGAATCGTACGGCAAGTCGCGACATGTTTTCGATGCCACGGGACTTGCGGAAGCGGCAGGGCTTTACTATCGCAATCTGTCCCAGAATCTGAAAGTGGTGGATGTGGAAAAGCCGTTCAAACGCAAAGTCGCCGTGCTCAAAGATGTCCTGGACGCCGATGTGTATATTTCGCTGCCGAAGATGAAGACCCACGGCATGACGATGCTCAGCGGGGCGGTGAAGAACAACTACGGCCTGCTGGCCGGCGCGCAGAAGTCCTGGTATCATTTCTATTCGGAAAAACCGGAGCGATTTGCCGAGATATTGATCGAGATGTTTCGGGTGCGCCCTCCGGATCTGGTGATTATGGACGGGATCCTCGCCATGGAGGGATACGGACCGTGTTCGCCGGAGGCGCGGTGGGTGAACAAGGTGCTCGCTTCCACCGATGCGGTGGCGCTGGATACCGTGATGGGCCACATGATGGGGTTTAGGGCGGATGAGGTGCCCTATCTGCGCCTCGCCGGGGATCTGGGAATCGGACAGACCGATCTGGAGGCCATGGAGATAGAAGGCGATTACTCGCCCATAGAAGGGTTCAACCGGCCGGTTGTCGCGCCGGAATCGACCTACAGCTACCTCTCCGGTGTCGGGGGAGGAAGGACCAGCCGGGTGTTTTTTGCCGATCGGGTATGCCTGCGGCCGCTGATCTCGGCGGAGAAATGTCCTCCCGGATGCGCCGCATGCACGGACGCCTGCCCTTCGGGTGCAATCAAGCCGGGAAGCCCCCCGACCCTGGAATCCTCGCAGTGCATGCTTTGCAGCGCCTGCATGGAGGCGTGCACCTACGGAGCGCTTCAACTGATACCGGACCAAGCTCTGCGCAGGGAGATGGAGCCTTTATGAAAGCAGAAATTATTGCCGTGGGAACGGAACTCCTCTTGGGGCAGATCGTGGACACCAACTCGGCCCATATCGCCCAGCAGTTAACCACCATCGGTCTGGATTTGCATTTCAAATCCACCGTCGGGGACAACCTGGAACGTATTAAATCCACAGTGCGCAATGCAATGGGTCGGTCGGATATTATTATCACGACAGGGGGAATCGGCCCGACCCTTGACGATTTGACGCGGGAAGCCGTGGCCGAAGTTTTAGGAAGACCGCTGGTTTTCCAGCAGACCCTTTTCGATCAGATCAACGATTTCTTCACCCGTCTGGGCAGGACGGTCAGTCCGAATAACCGCAAGCAGGCCTACATTCCCGAGGGGGCGATCCCGATCGAAAATCCGGTCGGAACTGCGCCGGGTTTCATTGCGGAGAAGGATGGCAAGACGATTATCGCCGTTCCCGGGGTTCCTCACGAGATGCGCCATTTCATCGAACACGACGTGCTGCCTTATTTGCGCGGTAAACTGGGAATTCGGGAGGTGATCGTTTCCCGGGTCCTGAAGCTTTTCGGTATTGGCGAGAGCCTGGTGGATGAGCGCCTCAATGACCTGATCGAAGCGGGGAGCAATCCAACGATCGGGCTTCTGGCCCATACCCAGATTGGAGAGATCCATGTTCGCCTGACGGCCAAAGCAGCCGAGAGAGCTCATGCGGAGGCGTTGAATGCCTCCCTTGAGGCGAAGATCCGGGATCGCCTGCAGGAATTCATTTTTGGGGTCGACGAGGAGACCTACGAGGGGGTGTTGAGCGCTCTTCTTAGGAAGTCGGGGTTGACGATATCCGCTGCTGAGACAGATTTCGGCAGCTCCGTCATCCAGACACTGAAATTGATGGAAGGGAGCGGGGAATTCTTCCGGGTAGGAGTGACGGTTGTCAGCCCGGAGATGGCCCAACAACTGTTGTCCGTATCACCCTCGCTCTGGGAGGGCGAAAATGCTATCGGCGCCCCTCTTACCAAGGCGTTGGCCGAGGGGGTTCGTCGCCTTGCTGGTTCGGCTCTCGGAATAGGCATTGCCGGTAAGGTTGGCAAAGGGAAAGGACAAGACCATGTGGTCCATATTGCCTTGGCCCATTTGGGTCAGACGGATTGCATCGAGCAGCGCTGGCCTTCAGCAATGCGTTTCATCGAGAACCGAATGACCAAGATGGCCCTGGCGCAGGTGCTGAAGTACCTCCGGTAAAGATAAACGACCTCGTAAAAAAGTCTTAAAGGTTGTAAAAAATGGGACGGCTTCGTAAAAAGGACGCAGGCAAGGCGCGCGAATCCTGAGGAATGAGGCGTACTTTTGCGTACGCCGCAATGACGAAGGATGAAGCGCAACGCAGCATCCGGACTTTTGACGAAGCCGTCAAGATTGGGGAAGGCGGATGGAGAAAAAGCGAATCGGTTTTGTCGGACTCGGGCTGATGGGAGCGGCAATGGCCAGGAATCTGCTCTCGGCGGGGTTCCCGGTGATCGGGTACGACATCGATCAGGTGAAAATAGACGCCCTCGCCGGGGAGGGATTTCAACAGGTCGCCTCCCCGGAAGGCATCGCGCCGCTGGCGGAGGTGATCATCCTGTCGCTCCCGAATTCCAGCGTGGTGAATGGTGTGGTCGAGAATTCACTGAAACTGTTCGAGAAGGGAAGAAAGGGGCTGATCCTGATCGATACGACCACAGCTGATCCGGGGATGTCCGAGGAACTGGCCGCCCGACTTAGAAAGGGTGGGGTCGAGATGCTGGATGCCGCCATCAGCGGCACGAGCAAGATGTGCGCCGAGCGGGATGTGACTTTCCTGGTGGGCGGGAGCGAAGGAACATACGGAGAGTGCAGCGCCATCTTTTCGGCGCTGGGAAGACTGACCTTTTACATGGGAAAGAACGGCACGGGAGCGATGGCGAAATTGGTTGTCAATTTGGTGCTCGGGCTCAACCGCATGGCGCTTGCCGAGGGGCTTTGTCTCGCCGGGAAGGCGGGGATGGATCCTCACCGGACTCTGGAAGTACTGCAAGGGTCGGCAGCCTATTCCAGGGCCATGGACCAGAAGGGTCTGCGGATGGTGAATAGAGACTTTCTTCCTGCCGAAGGAAAACTGGCCTTTCATCTGAAGGATGTGCAACTGATGCTCGATCTGGGACATAAGGTGAATGCGCCTCTTCTTCTGAGCGCTCTGCACGCCCAGGCCCTGAGGTCGGAAGTGGCCAAAGGGCGGGGGGAATGGGACAACGCCGACATCATCTCCTTCTACGAGGAGCTGGCAAATATGCAAATCGAACCAAATTCAACACCTGGAGGAAAAAATGGCTGAATATGTCAAATTGGAGAACCTGTCCCAGTTGAGCGTCATTCCACCAAAGACGGGGCACTACAGCGAAATCGTCACCGATACCGTGTATGAAAAGGGGCTGGCGATCAACTTCGGCATCAACGAGCAGGTCTGCGGGTCCAAACGGATCGCCATGGGCAGGACGGTCATTCCGCCCCATACCGCCAATGAAAGGCACGTGCACCTTAGTGCTGAAGCCGCCATGTTCGTCATAAAAGGGACGATGGTTCTGATGATCGGGCCGGAGGCCAAGATCATCAAGTGCCCCGCGGGGACATTCGTCTTTGCGCCGGAAGGCGTCATTCACGGCGTGGCGAACGCGAGCAGGACGGAAGAGGTCGTGCTGGTGTTCGCCTATGGAGGAGTTCCATCCAAGGAAGCCGCGAGGATCGTGTTCATCGACGATTCGGGGAATCCGTATCCTCCTGTAGGCTGGGACGAAGAGTAACGGATTCGGTGTCACTTGACAGGCTAAAAAAGACGGCTTCGTAAGAAGTCCGGATGCTGCGTTAAAGCTTTATCCTTCCCCTGCTTTCGCAGGGGAAGGCTTATGGCGGCGTACTTCATAAGGGGACGGATTTCAAATCCGTCCCCGCGCTCCGCGCTCTCCCACGTTGATGATTCGGGATAATGCCTTCAAGCTTTCCTCGATATCTTTAACGACAAGGCCCAGATGTCCGATCTCTTTGATCATGCCTTTCATCCTTTTCGATCATTTATTAAACCCTTTTGATCAAACCATTCATGCGTCTTAGAGCAGCCCGGCGTCCTCGGCCGGTTTTCCGTATTGCCAGGAGTCCTGTGGCTGGTACCATTCCCGGTAGTCGGGATAGGTGTATCGGCCGATATTCTGGTCGTTCGGGTAGACGAACTTGCCGCCCGCCTGCATGATCACCGTCTTCATGGCCGGCGCATTCTCGCGGACGATGCGTTCGAGCTGGGCGGGATCGAGCTGCGTGTTGGCCCAGTTGTCGTAGTGGTCCGGGATCAACACCTTGGTCTTGAGGGCCTGGCCGACCCGGAAGAGGTCCCAGGGGGTCATCTTGTCGGTCGCGCCAGGCGCGTTGTGGCCCATGTCGGCGATCGTGACGTCGATCCTGTGCCGGTCGCCGATTGCCTTGTAGCCATTGTGGTAGAGAGAGTCGCCCAGAAAAAGGATATTCCCGGCATCGGTTTCGAACAGGTAGCTCACCGCCGCCTCGCCGTAAGTGCGGGGCTGGTCCAGGGGCACGCCGGTGCGGCGGGCGATGTCATCGTAGTTGACCAGCACCTTGACCGTGGCCCCGCGGACCGGCAGCTCGTCCCCGGGTTTGACCTGGATGATCCGCTCCTCCGGGACCTGGAACTTTCGTGTCTTCAGGATGGTGGACATCGGCCCCACATAGTTGCAGCGGGTGGTCGCCAGGGTGGCCTTGATCGTGTAGATGTCGCAGTGGTCCTGGTGCAGGTGCGTCATGAAGGAGGCATCCAGCGTTTTGAACTTCCACGGATCGTGCACCATGGGGGAGAGGCGGATCCAGTTGATCGTGGACGCGCCGCCGATGCGGCAGACCCCGCAGTAGGCATAGCTGGTGTACATCGACGGACCGGAGTAGCAGTCGATCAGGAAGACGCCGCCGGCCGAGGTCTTGAGGCACCATGACGGTCCGCTGAGCCACCACAGCGCCACCGTGCCCGGCTCCACGATGTCATTTTCGACCTGCTGATTCAGGAGAGTGCCCCATTCGGGAAACACCTCCTCCAGCCAGTCCTGCCGCGTCAAGGTTCGGTCTTCGTTCAGGTAGTCTCCCCGCAGAATCCCGCGGCCATCCCCTCTGCCCTTGTCGCTTTCTGTCATGATCCACTCTCCTCACTCGTGAATATTGTGTCAGGGCTCCACCACCACCTTGATCGCGCCATCCTTCCGCTGGACGAAGGTCTCGAGGGCCTCTTCGTATTTCTCAAGCGGAAACCGGTGTGTCACCACGTGATCCCCTTTCAGGATGCCTTTCCGAAAGAGACGAATGACATCCTCTGAAACATTCGGGTTGGCTCTTGACCCCTTGATCAAGATCTCGTCGAGGACCACCTTCGTCCATGAGGAAAAAGAAACCTCGCTGTCCTCGTAGAACGCGAGCAGCGCGATCTTTCCGCCTTTCTTGACGCTATGCACGCACTGCTGGAGCATCACCGCGGCGCCGGAGCACGCAAACACTTCATCCGCACCCCGTCCGTGGGTGATCTCCATGATTCTGGCGGGCGGATCCTCGCTCTCGAAGTCGATCAGCGCGTCGGCCCCGATCGTTCCGGCGACTTTGAGCCGGTGACGGCGACCCACCATGATCACCGTCTCGGCCCCCATGCCTTTGACGATCTGCATGACACACAGGCCTATGGGTCCGGGACCGTAAATTGCCACCGTGCCGCCCGGGGTGATGCCGATCAGCTTGATCGCATGGAGGGCTACGCCCGCGGTATCCACGAGGCTTGCATGGACAAAGCTCAAGGCGTCGGGGATCTTCTTGAGCGCCTTCACCGAGTAGGCGTTGTATTCGCAATTCGCTCCCGGGGAGATGAACCCGTAGTGCCGATGCCCCGTCTCCGGCTTTCCGTAGTTGAGGCAGATGGTATAGTTCCCTTCCATGCAGTTCCTGCAGGAACCACACCCCCGATGGGCATCTCCGGCAACCCTGTCGCCCACATTGAACTCGGTAACGCCTTTCCCGACTCGAACCACCTCGCCCGACCACTCGTGCCCCATGACGAACGGATACCGCGGGGGCCACCCCTTTGACACATATTTACCCCGAATGATCTCGGGATCGGTGCCACAGATGGCGACGGCTCTTATTCTGCACAAGACTTCTCCCGGCTCGGGCTGGGGGACAGGCAATTCTCGCATCGCAAACGTGTTGATCGCCGTGAGCATGCACGCGTTCATGGTCTTGGGAATTATCCCGCTCTGGTCGCCCATCTCATCCCCTTTCGTTGTGCACTGAGACCCCCTCCGGACAGATTCCTTTCTGCCGGGGACCGTGACCCTGCCGGGTCGGAAAGATCATCGGAACAGGATGCATTCGGACCGCCCCCCGCTCCGGTGAGGTTCAGAAGATTTTTTTTCTTCGCCACTGCTTCGGGCGTTCGCCGGGAAACTTGAGCCCGCTGGCATCGATCCCCAGATCGACAAAAAGTTTGGCCAGCGCTATGGCGCAGCTGTACCCTTCCAGGACAGGGACCTCCCAGCCCATCTGATCCAGGCGCTTCTTCAGAAACGACTGGAGCCAGAACACATCGGAGCATCCGAAGGTGATCACCTCCGCTCCGTCTTCCTCTATGGCGGCCACGGCCTCCTTGACGGCCCGTTCTACCGCTTCGGACGGTTCGCCTCTGAGGGCCTTGTCCCGCTCCGCGTCGATGGTGCACTCATCCTTATACCCTGGTCTGGCATGATAGAAGTTGATGTTCCGGATGGATGCGCATCGGTCGGTAAAACGGTGTCGGACGACAAGGTCGTAATAGAACATGTTATGCGTCTCGGTAAAATCGATGATGCTGAACTTGTTGCCCAGCATGGCGGCGATGTGCATCTGGGAAAAGGCGCAGGAGGTGACGGGTATGCCATACTTACGCGCGATCTCCCGGGACTCCATGAAACCCGGTTCTCCGCCGCCCAGCAGGACGATGGCATTGTACTTTCCGCTCTCGCAGGCCTCGCGTACAATCGGCAAACGGGCGGCAGCCACGTGGGCAAACTCTTCGCGGGTCTCCACCGCCCAATCGCCATACGGAGGAGTCGGTCCTCCGTGAAAATCCCAATCCACATCCTCCAGTAGCGGTCTGATGTCGAGATATTCCATCCTCAGTCGCTTCTCCCTGGACAGCTCGGCGGAGTGATACTTGTCCGCAAACCTGCCGCCGGTCGACAACTCGAAAGGCTGGATGAACAAAAACCTGTATTTCTTTTTTTCTTCGGTCACGGCTACTCTCCTTCTTTGGATAGCGATTCATATCACTTGACGTCATAAAAATAAAAGATAAATAATTTCTGAATTGTTTTAATAGTTTAAATAAATACGGTCCGTTGGCGAGCAGCAAATTTGTCTTGACACCCGGCAACTGTCTTTATATATTCGTTTAAATCAAAAGGTATTTCTTTGTACGCCAGGAAAAGCCTTACAAGTCCAGTTCGTTGCGAAACCAGCCTGAGCTTTTTTCAAGGAGGAAAGGACATGAGAGAACGCTTTCTTTTAACCACCGTGTTGGCCGGTTTTTTTGTGTGTGTATGCGCTGCCGGGGCGCTGGCGCCCACGGCCATAGCACAAGAATTTCCGACCAAGCCCGTAACCCTCATCATTCCGGTCGGGGCGGGCGGATCCCACGATTTGACGGCGCGCGCCGTGACCAGCGTGGCGATCAACTACCTGGGCCAGCCGATCATCATTCAGCTCAAGCCCGGAGGCGGCGGGGCGATCGGCTCAGAAATCGTGGCCAAATCCACACCCGACGGATACACCCTGCTCTTCGGCGGCATGGGGTGGAGCACCACCTTTCCCGCCGTCGAAGGCCGCTCCAAGGGGCCGGACGATCTCATGGCCGTCTGCCGGATCAACTACAGTCCGACCATCATCGCCGCCCGTCCCGAACTGCCCTTCAAAACCTTCAAGGAGATGCTGGCTTACGCCAAGGACAATCCCGATAAATTGATCTACGGCAATACCGGACCCTGGGGGCAGGCCGACCTCCCCTGGAAGATTATCGGCAAACAGACCGGCATCAAGACGAAAAACGTTCCCTATGACGGCGGCGGCCCCGCGCTTCTGGCAGTCCTGGGCGGGCATGCGGATATGACCGGGGGTTTGGTCACTGCCCTCCTTCCGCATATCAGATCGGGCAAGCTCCGCGCCTTGGCCGTTCTCGACAACAAGCGGGAAGAGAAACTGCCCGATGTCCCCACCGCCAAGGAAGAAGGGGTAGACGTGGTGAACCTGATGTGGCGGGCCGTTCTGGCGCCCAAGGGCACCCCCCGCCCCGTGATCGACAAACTGGCGCAGGCCTTCAAGAAGATGACCGAAGACAAATCGGTCGTCAGCATGATTACGCAATTTGGGGACGAAATCCAGTTCCTGGGCCCCGATGAATTCGGCAAGCTCTGGCGGGAAGAATTCGAAATGCAAAAGGAGCTCGGCAAGGCCTTAAAGAAATAGATCGTTCCTGAACCTTCCCAGCGAGGAGAATATGCGGAAATCCGGCGATATAGCTGTAGGGCTCTGCTTTCTGGCTATCGGGATCGCCTTTACGGTCAGCTCCGTCAAGCTGAAGATCGGGGTGCCCACGGAGCCTCAACCCGGCTTCTTCCCGTTCATCGACGGGATCATTCTGATCGTGCTTTCCGCCCTGTTCCTCTTCCAGGCCTGGCGCGGCAGGGCCGGCGACAGTCCTGCCTTCGGCAAGGTGGGAGGTCCCGCCATCGTCGTCCTGATGCTGATCCTGTACGTGGTCACGCTTGAAACACTGGGGTATGTCATCACCACCGCGATCCTCTCCGCCGTCGTCCTGAGAGTGATGGAAGCAAAGCCACGGGTCCTCGTCCTTGTAAGCCTTATTCTGGCTGTCGTCAGCTATCTGCTCTTCGATCGTCTGCTGGGTGTGACCTTGCCTCCCGGGCTGATGGCGGCTTTCTTTTAAAGGAAAACGATGGGCTTGTTTGAAAATCTTGCCGGCGGATTTGTCGTGGCCCTGTCCGCCACAAACCTCTTCTACTGTGCGCTCGGGGCGATCCTGGGCACGGCCATCGGCGTTCTGCCGGGCCTGGGGCCTCCGGCAACGATTGCCCTTCTTCTGCCGGTGACCTTCAAAATGGAGCCGGTCTCCGCCGTGATCATGCTGGCAGGGATATTCTACGGCGCCATGTACGGCGGTTCTACGACTTCGATCCTGCTGAACATCCCCGGGGAAGCGGCCTCGGTGGTGACGTGCCTGGACGGATACCAGATGGCCCGGAACGGAAACGCCGGAAAAGCGCTGGGCATCTCGGCGATCGGCTCCTTCATCGCCGGCACGCTTGGCGTCCTTGGCGTATCGGTTATGGCCCCGACCCTGGCCTCCTTTGCCCTGAAATTCGGTCCCCCGGAATACTGCTGTCTGGTCTTTCTCGGCCTCATGATGGCGATCTATCTCTCCGAGGAATCGGTCCTCAAGGGACTGATGATGGGCGCTCTGGGTCTCCTTTTGGGGGCGGTCGGCCTCGATCCGGTGGACGGAATCCCGCGTTTCACCCTCGGCTTCAACCGGCTGATGGACGGCGTCGACTTCGTGGTGATGGCGATGGGACTCTTCGGCATTGCCGAGATCCTGTGCAACCTGGAAGCCCCGGAAAACCGGGAAGTCTTTAAAACGTCGATCAAGGGACTGCTTCCCACACTCCAGGACTGGCGCCAGTGCTGGGCGTCGATATTGCGGGGCTCTTTCCTCGGCTTTTTCATCGGGGTCTTGCCCGGCGGCGGGGCGATCATCAGCTCCTTTGCGGCCTACGCGGTAGAAAAACGTCTCTCCAGGCACCCGGAGCAGTTCGGCAAGGGGGCGATCGAGGGTGTGGCCGCGCCTGAGGCGGCCAACAATGCAGCCTCCACCTCGTCGTTCATCCCCCTTTTGACCCTGGGGATACCAGGGAATGCATCGATCGCCATGATCTTCGTCGCCTTGATGATCCACGGCATACGGCCCGGCCCGCTCCTGCTTCAGGAGCATCCGGATCTTTTCTGGGGCGTGATCGCCTCCATGTACATCGGCAACGCCCTGCTTCTGGCGCTGAACCTCCCCCTGATCAACTTCTGGGTGCGGATGCTGAAGGTTCCCTACCGGTACCTGGCGGTTGTCGTGGTTGTGGTTTGCGTCATCGGGGCCTACAGTGTGAATAACTCCGCCTGGGACGTCGGTATGATGGTATTTTTCGGCATCCTGGGATACCTGCTGCGCAAGTTCGCCTTTCCGGCCGCCCCCTTTATCCTGGCCATGATACTCGGCCCCATGCTGGAGAAGACTCTCCAGCAATCCCTGATCGCTTCCGGGGGCGATTTCATGACGTTCCTGAACCGGCCTATTTCGGCGTTGCTTCTTTTGGCTGCGGGTCTGCTCATGCTCACGCCGCTCGCCAAAGCGATATGGAAGAAACAGAAAAAATGAGAACAGACAGACGAAAGGAGAACAAAATGAAACGGAAATGGGTTCTGACAATCACGTTGGCGGTCTTCATCATGATCTCCATGCCGATGGCAGCGGCGGCTGCCGATGAGAAGTGGCCCTCCCGGCCGATCACCATCTATATCGGCTTTGCCCCCGGCGGGGGGATGGACATGATGGGGCGGCTTCTTTCCGAAGGGATGGGCAAAATCCTTGGCGTTGCCATGCCGGTGGTCAACATGACAGGGGCGAACTCGGCCATCGCCATGGACCATGTCAATAAACAGCCCAAGGACGGCTACAACCTCTTCGGCATCAGCAGCGCGGTATCTACATTCCCGGCGACCGGGCTTTCCAAGTTGACCTACAAGGAATTCGGGATGGTCGGCATCGCTTTCGGCAACCTGGCGACCTTCTGCGTTCCCTACGACTCCCCGATCAAAACCGGCAAGGAGCTGGTCGAGCGCCTGAAAAAAGGAGACCTGACCGGCGCCAACAGCGGCATCGGCGGCATGTGGCATGTCCCTCAGCTGATCGTTGTCAACGCTTTGGGCGGTAAGTTCAAGGCCGTTCCTTACACCGGAGGGGCGCCGGCGGCTCTGGCCGCGGCGAAGAAGGAGGTCGACTTCTCCACGAGCGATCTTTCCGAGGCCCTGACACTGATCAAATCCAAGATGCTTCGCCCTTTGATCGTCTATGACGACCAGCCCTACGTCCTGGACGATATCACGATCCCGCCGATCACGGAGTTCGCCCCGGCTCTGAAAGGCAAGCTTGCCGGCGGACTGGGCTGGCGCGCCCTGGGTTACGCCAAGGGCATTCCGCAGGATCGCGTCAACAAGCTGATCGATGCCTTCAAGGCCACAATGGCGAGCGAGACGGTTAATGAGTTCGGTAAAAAGAACCTGCTACCCTTGATGAGCGCGACGGGAAAGGAGGCCGATATGATTTTCGAGGCGGCCACGCAGACCCAGAGCTGGATCCTCTATGACATCAAAGAGGCGAAGCGTTCCCCCCAGGAACTGGGGATTCCAAGGCCTTAGAAGCGGGAGCGGATGGATTATGTCGGCTTTTGATCGAGACCTTCGGGTCGGATGCGTGGTGTTGGTTTTCGGATGCATCGTCTGCTGGGCCTCATTCATGCTGCCCATGCGGGGAGACTTTGTTGAAAGCCCGGGGATCTTCCCCGGGCTGATGGGGGCGCTCCTGACCCTCTTCGGGGTGATCCTGGCCGGGCGATCGCTCAAAAAAGGCGGGCGTCTCCGCTGGGGGCAGTTTTTCCGCTCGATGATCCCTTTTTTTACGTCGCCCGACCATCGCTCGCTCTTCCTGGGCATCCTTTTTCCGGCAATCTACATCTTCGTGGGGATCCCGTTCATCGGATTCTACGTATCGAGCGGCCTTTTCATGACGGTCATGTTTTACCTGTTCGTAAAAAAGTGGCGGCGATGGTTCCTGTTTCTACCCGTCGCTGTCGGCTTGACGGTTCTTTTGTATTTGATTTTCAACAAGCTGTTCATGCTGCAGATCAGATGAACGGGATCGGGGAGTTTTAGCGTTATGGATTGGCTGAACATGTTAGCCGGTTTGGGAAAGGCCTTCGTGGACCTTTCGACCCCTTACGGGTATTGGCTGATCACCATAGGCGTTGCCGTAGGGATTCTTGGAGGGGCCTTGCCCGGCGTCTCCACGACGATGACGGTGGCCCTGCTGGCTGTCTTTACATACACCATGGACCCGCTTTGGTCCATCATCCTCCTTTCCGCCGTCCAGTTGGGAGGCACCTACGGAGGGTCCATCTCCGCGACTGTCCTGAATATCCCGGGCACGCCCGCCTCGGCGCCGACGGCGATCGAAGGCTACCAGCTGACGAAGAAGGGCGAAGCCGAGGTGGCCCTCGGCATCAACGTCTTCACGAGCTTCATGGGAAACAATCTGGGGCTCGTCATGCTGCTCCTCACCATGCCGCTGTTCGTCAAGCTTTCAATGATGTTCGGCCCCTGGGAGATGTTTTGGTTCGGCGTCTTCGGGGTGTTCATTGCGGCGAACCTGTCCGAAGGAGACACCCTGAAAGGACTGATCGCTGCAACCGTCGGTCTGATCCTCGCCTGTATCGGGATCGATCCTATTGACGGTTCTCCCCGGTTTTCGTTCGAGAGCGTCTATCTCTCGGCCGGGATCCCTCTTATCCCGGCCATGATCGGCCTCTTCGGTTTCACGGAGGTCTTCGATGGACTTACAGACCTCAAGGTGAGCAGCTTTCCGCTGAAAAAGACCTCTCTTGTCGGCGCCGCGCGTCTGTGGTGGAAGTACCGCTGGCTCTCCGTTCGAACCTCGATACTGGGTTATATTATCGGCGTGGCTCCGGGAATCGGCGCCAGCGTCTCCTGCTGGGTGGGATACGATCACGCGCGGACCACAAGCAAGGAGCCGGAGAAATTCGGTCACGGCAGCATCGAGGGGCTGATCGGCTCGGAGACCTGCAACATGGCCAATGTGCCTGGGGCTTATGCACCGGTCCTGTCTCTGGGTGTCCCCGGCGACGCCCCCACTGCCATCATGCTGGGGATCCTCATGCTTCACGGGATCAGGCCGGGTCCCATGTTCATGGTCACGAACCCGGAATGGCTTTATCAGATCGTGGTTGCCCTGTTCATCTCCGGCATCCTTTTCGTGATCATCGGCACGTATGCCGGGAAGGGATTGGTTAGGCTCTTCGTCAGCACCCCCCGGACGGCGATGTCGGCCATCGTGGCGGTTCTCTGCGCACTGGGCGCCTACGCGACCAACATCAACATGATGGATATCTACACGGCGTTTGTCTTCGGTGTCCTGGGGATTGTCATGAAAGGACTGGGAATGCCTGTCTCGCCCTTGGTGCTGGGGCTGATCCTGGGGGCCGACCTGCTGGATGTCGAGTTCAGGAGGGCGCTGCTAGCCGGCAAGGGATCCATCGCCCCCTTCTTCACCCGGACCGTGAGCATCGCCATGCTGATCTTCATCGCGATGGTTCTGTTCTATGAGTATGGCTATCCCAAAATCAAGGGTCACCGGAAGAAGAAGGACCGTATTGTCATTTTAGAATAAATTGTATACACTGTTGTTCATTTCAGAAATGAGGAGGAGAGACTATGTTTCGAAATTGTAACTTGCCGCGTTTTTGTTTCCTTACGCTCATCGCTTTGATCGCTGCCATGGGGATTCTGTCATTGGGCCCGGCGACCGCCGGGGCTGCGTATCCGGACAGGCCGATCAAAATGATCGTGCCGTGGGCCGCGGGTGGCGATACGGACGCCATCCACCGGGTGATCGCCAACAGCATGGAGAAGCAGTTCGGGAAACCGGTGGTCGTTGTCAACATCGCTGGTGCGTCGGGAACCGTCGGGGCCCGTGAAGTCATGAAAGCGGCTCCGGATGGGTACACGATCCTCGCCATCCACGATTTCATCCATACGACTTACTACACCGGGGTGGGGGAGCTGACCTACAAGGGTTTCGATCCCGTCGCTCTGCTGACATCGACCCCTTCGGTCTTCGCGGCATACGGCAAGACCCCCTGGAACAGTGTGAAAGAGCTGATCGAGGACGCCAGGAAGCGGCCCGAGCAGATCACCGTAGCGGTCTCCCTCGGGTCCACCAGTCACTTCTTCCCGGCCATGATCGCCCAGGCGGCCGGGATCAAGTGGAAGTACGTGAGCTATGAAGGGACCGCCCCCCGCATGACCGCTCTGATGGGGGGCCATGTCCTGCTTGGTGAAACGAACTTGACACAGCTTGACAAGGTCAAGGCGGGCCAGATCAAGATGCTGGCCATCGCTACAGCGGCGCGGGTTCCGGAGGTCCCGGAAATGCCCACCTTGAAGGAGTTGGGAATCGACATCGTCTATGCCGTGAACCGGGGAATGGTTACTCCCAAAGGAACCCCAGAAGCAGTGCTTGCGAAGTTAGAGGAAGCCTGCGGTAAGGCGATGAAGGATCCGGCGGTGACCGAGGCGATGAAGAAGCAGGGAACACTCGTCGAATTCCTAAACCGCAAGGCCTACAGCGATTTCCTCGAGAAGAACGACAAGATCAACGCCGACCTCGCGCAGTCCCTCGGCTACAAGCGGAAGTAGAGGCGAAACCATGAAACGAGACGCCGGCATCGGGATCGGTCTGCTTGCGTTTTGCGGTCTCCTCTACTGGCAGGCCGGGCACGTCTCCGCCCCTCCGTTCGTTCCCATCGGGCCGGCCTTCTACCCCCGGGTGATCCTGATCCTGTTGGCGGGCCTGTCCTTGTGGCTGATCGCGGAGGATCTTCTCCGGAAGCCACTGCCTGAAAAGAAAGTCGCAAAGCCGACGGGCCCCGCGCCTAACTACCGGAAAGTTCTCCTCGGTTTTATCATCTTTCTGGGATATGTGGCCGGACTCAGCCTCATCGGCTACCCGACGGCCACCTTCCTCTTCGTCCTCGGATTAAGCTGGTCTATCGGGCCGCGCAACGTCCGGGAACTGCCGAAACTCATCGTAATCGCCGTCGGGACGACACTGTCGACCTACCTCATCTTTGAGAAATACCTGTACGTCTTCCTCCCGCGAGGACTACTTTTTTAAGGGGCGCCCATGGACCTGGTTTTCAGCACTTTTTTGGCCCTTGTCGAGCCCAGAATGTTTTTCTCTCTCTGCGCCGGGATCCTCGCGGGGGTGGTGGGTGGGGCCATTCCCGGCATCACGATCACCATGACCATCATCCTCACCCTGCCGTTCACCTTCGGGATGCCCTCACTGCAAGGTCTGGCGACCATGATCGGGGTCTATGTCGGAGGGTCGGCGGGAGGGCTGATTTCGGCCTGTCTACTGGGAATTCCCGGAACGCCCTCAGCCATCGCGACGACATTTGACGGGTTTCCCATGGCGAGGAAAGGTGAGCCGGGACGGGCTGTATGGCTGGGCATCTGGGCCTCCTGCATCGGGGGGCTCCTGGCCGGTATCCCACTCATTGTCGGGGCGACCCAGCTCGCCTTTCTGGCGCTGAGTTTCGGTCCGTGGGAGTATTTCTCCCTCTTCATCCTTACGCTGTCCATCGTTGCGAGTCTCTCGGAGCAATCCCTGGTCAAGGGGTTGATCGCCAGCGCCTTCGGCCTTCTGATCACTTCGATCGGGACCGATCCCATGATGGCCATCCCGCGCCTCACCTTCGGCTGGGATTTTCTGCGAACGGGGTTTCCATTCCTGCCCATCCTTATCGGAGTATTCGGTCTTTCTCAGATCATGAGCGATTTGGAAAAATCGGATTCCATCAAAGAGGGGTCCGGCTTTGGCCGGAATCTCAGTATGAAGGTGTCGCATCTGGCCATCATCCGGGAAATTATCGCCTCGCCCGTCAACCTCATCCGTTCAACCCTGGTCGGCCTCTGGATCGGCATCCTGCCAGCGGTGGGAGGAAGCGCCGCCAACATCCTGGCCTACGACCAGGCAAAGAAAGGGTCTAAACATCCTGAAAAGTTCGGCACCGGCGTTCCGGAGGGCATCATCGCCTCGGAGTCCGCCAACAACGCCAACGTGGGAGGGTCGCTCATTACGATGATGGCCTTTGGCATCCCCGGGGACGCGGTCACGGCCGTAATGCTCGGGGCGCTGATTATTCACGGGATCCAGCCGGGACCGATGTTCGTCGTGACCAATTCGCATATTGCTTACGGCATGTTCGCTGCCTACTTTCTGGCCCATCCGCTCATGGTGATCTTCGAGGGATTGTTTCTCCGCTTTGCCCTGCCGGTGGTAAAACTTCCTCAGTACATCCTGGCCCCGATCGTTCTGGTTCTGTGCGTGATAGGCTCTTACGCTTTGAACAACATCATCGAGAACGTCTGGACCTTCTTCATCTTCGGGGCTTTCGGGTATCTGATGGTAAAGACGGGGTTCCCGCTGGCGCCGCTTATCTTGGGGGTCATCCTCGGCGACATGATCGAAACGAACTACATCCGGGCCATAATGACCGACTCCAACTTGACGCTGTTCCTTACTCGGCCGTGGTCGGGCTTGATGTTGGCGCTTGCCGTATTGTCCTTCGGTTACTCCCTCTGGCAGAGGCGTCGCGCTGTAAAGCGCGCCGCCGGACCGGTGGAGGCGGACGTCGAATTCTGATCCGTCTGACTTTGAATCAGACCCACCTTCCCGATGACATCAATGAGAAATTATCTGTCAGTAGCAAATGATATGTCGTGCGTCATGCAAAGGCGCTGTTTTCCAGCGGGTGCGAAACCCGCCCGGCAACTTTCGCTCCG
>CAZINF010000013.1:0-1445 GCA_964540555.1 uncultured Syntrophus sp.
GCCTTGTGAAAGATCTCCCGGACCCCCTTCTCCGACTCCCCGACCCACTTCGACATCAGGGCAGGCCCCTTGACGGAGATGAAATTCACCCGGCTCTCCGTGGCGATCGCCTTGGCAATCAGGGTCTTCCCGCAACCCGGGGGGCCAACCAGGAGAATCCCCTTGGGCGGCGTCACGCCCGCCTTTTCAAAAAAGTGGGGATACTTCAGGGGCCACTCCACGGCCTCGATCAGGCGCTCCTTCAGGGAAGACATCCCTCCCACGTCATCCCAATGGATATTGGGGGATTCGACAAAAACCTCCCGGATGGCGGAGGGTTCGATCTCCCGCAGGGCGGACAGGAAATCCTCCATGCGCACCTCGAGCTTCGAAAGCGTTGCATAAGGAATCCCCGTTTGTCCGAAATCGATCTCCCCCATGATCTGACGCAGGCAGCTCATGGCCGCTTCCCGGCAGAGGGCCTCTAAATCCGCCCCGACAAAGCCATGCGTGATTTCCGCCAGATGCTCCATCCGGACGTCTTCCGCCAGGGGCATCCCCCGGCTGTGGATCTCGAGGATCTCCAGACGGCCGCGCCGGTCGGGGATGGGAATGACGATCTCCCGGTCGAACCTGCCCGGACGCCGCAGGGCCGGGTCAAGGGCATTGGGGATGTTGGTGGCGGCAATGACGATGACGTTCTGCCTTTTGTTCAGGCCGTCCATGAGGGCGAGGAGCTGGGCCACGACCCGTTTTTCCACGTCTCCGACAACATTTTCCCGGCGGGGGGCGATGGCGTCGATCTCGTCAAGGAACAGGATGCTCGGTCCCTTCTTGGTTGCCTCTTCGAAGATTTTCCGGAGGTGGGCCTCGCTTTCGCCGTAGAACTTATGGATGATCTCCGGCCCGCTGATGGAAAAGAAATTGGCCTCCGTCTCGTGGGCAATGGCGCGGGCGATGAGGGTCTTCCCGCAGCCGGGAGGGCCGTAGAGGAGCACGCCCTTGGGCGCGTCGATCCCCAAACGTTCAAAGACCTCGGGATACCGCAGGGGCAGTTCGATCATTTCCCGTATGCGTTGGAGCTGGGATTTCAGGCCGCCGATGTCTTCATAGGCCAGGGTTCGGCCGCCCCCTTCTTCTCCCTGGGACTTGCCGATGACCAGGATGGTGGCCGGGTTGATGATCACCGGACCCCGGGGCGTCACGGATTCGACCTTGAAGAAGGCGGCGCGGCTGCCGAACAGGGCCGCCTGGATCTTTGCCCCCTCCAGGACCGGCAGACCGTCCAAGAGGCTCCCGATGTATTGCAGATCCCGCTCCGCCGGGGTGACGTTGGTCGGCGTCAGGACGATCCGTTCCGCCGGACGGCACTTCATCTTGCTGATCTTCACCGTTTCATCGAGGCCGACGCCGGCGTTCTCCCGGGTCAGGCCGTCGAGTTGGACCCGCGACTGACCGCGGATTTC